>JAJDOK010000131.1 GCA_022340185.1 Salaquimonas sp.
TCCGGCTTCAACGGCACGCTGAAAAACATCTCCATGGCCGGCCATGAAGAGATCACCCACACCACGATCGAGAAGAATGTGAAGCTGCAGAACGAAGTGATCGGCCGGATCATGTCGATGACGAAAAAGAAGCGCTGAGGCTTCCCTTCGGTATTACCGCCGAATCGAATGGCGCGGGTTTGTAAAAGCCCGCGCCTTTTTCATTTCTTCTCCGCTGATCTCGCCCTGACCGCCTTCTGGGCGGCGGCCAGCGCGGCCTCGATCTTTTCGGCCTCCCTTGCGTCGAGTTCGCTCAGATTGACGTAGAGCCGCAGGCTGTCGCTGCTTTCCTCGTAGACATCGCCCTCGCGCCTGCCGCCTGCGATCTGTGCGGGATCGACGGCGTAGGGAACGACTTCCCGGCTGATACCTTTCAGCGTGATTGGCTGCATGGCCCTGGCCCTGATCTTTTCGCGCACCAGCGCATAGGTCTCGTAGCTCATCACGATACCGCCCGGTTCGGCGATCGATTCCAGCCGCGCCGCCAGATTGGCCTCCGCACCGATGATCGTGTAATCCATGCGGTCGGCGCTGCCGAAATTGCCGACATTGCAATAGCCGGTATTGATGCCGATGCGCGCCATGAACGGGTTCTCGATGCCCCGCCGCTGCCACTCGTGGCCGAGTTCGGCCAGCCGGCGCTGCATGGCGATCGCCATCTCGACGCAGGCGAGCGCATCCTCCTTCGCCCCCTTCGTCTCCGGATCGCCGAAAAAGGCCAGAATCGCGTCACCAATGAACTTGTCGACGGTGGCACCATGTTCATGCGCGATCTCCGCCATCTCGGTGAAATATTCGTTGAGCAGCGCGGTGAGTTCCTCCGGCTGCAGGCGCTCCGTCGTCCGCGTGAAGTCCTTGATGTCGGAAAAGAAGATCGTCAGCTTCTTGCGTTCCGTCGAGATGACGGCGTCGCGCTCGCCCGAGAAGATCGACCTGTAGACCTGCGGCGACAGATATTTCGAGATCTTCATCGAAACCGTCGCCAGGAAGGAATTGGTTTCCTCCAGTTCAGCGTTCATGCCGAAGAACTGCAGCGCCTGGCGCCATTGCATGACGGCGAAGGTCATTCCCGCGATCCCCGCCAGCACCAGATAGGCGAGCAGGTATTTGAAAGAGAACAGATTGGCGGCGATCGGCTGGTCGATGGTGATCGACTGGATGCCGCGTATGTCGCCCACCTGCCAGTCCGTCTTCGGACTGTCGGGATGGGTGTTGTGACACGAAACGCAGGACGATCCCATGACCACCGGCACCGCCATGTTCACCTCACGCTGGAATACCGAACCGTTCGTCTCGACAATGCTGTCGGACGGCGAACCGGAATAGCGAAAGGCCTTGAGCGCCCGCTCTTCGAAACCGGTCAGCTTGTGCGGCGCCCGGTTCCTGAACGGGTAGTCGGAGACGAAACGGTATTTGATGCCCTGGGTCCGCTTGCCGATCACGTCACCCAGTTCGATCGACAGCGTGGCGGGAATCGGAATACCGCCGGTGATGTCGTGATATTTGTCGGTCGGCGTCGCCTTGCCGCCCGAATCCTGCACCCGGCCGATGACATTGGTTGCGTAATAGGCCCGGATGTCGGAGATGACCGCATTGAGGTCGCTCGCCTGATGCCTGAGTGACTCGTTCGTCAAATTCCTCAGATCGAGCCAGACGGCGACCGGCAGCGCGACCAGTGCCAGCGTGACGATGGCGAAGAACCAGCCTGGCTGCTCCATGAAACGCCGGCCCATCCGGTCGAAAAAACCGGAGAATCGTCTGCGTGATCGCCCTGTCGCTCCCGTACCGCTATCAGCGTTGCCTTCTTCCGCCATTGTGCCTCGCCTCTCTTCCCCGTCAGGCACACAATAGCCGCTGGAGCAATTCAAGGAAAAGTGGAAACCGGATTTCCGTCCGCAATTGCGCAGCAAAGAAGAACATGCCGGAGACCGATCGTTCAAATGCCATCGATTGCCCTAAAGGAATTTCGGTGATTCCGATCACATCTTGTGTTATCGTTCTCTCACGGGGTCTTAGGAGTATGGCTAAGATGGCGGCGGAACAGTCCACACCCCTCCTGTATGCAATTTGTCCGAGCGGACAGTCTCTCAAATATGTGCTGGCAGATCCTGACCAGGTACGAACGGCCGAGATAATCCAGTTGCTCCTTGACCGGGGCGTGGATATCGAAGACCTCGAGTACACCGCATTTTCACGCAACAGGAACCCGTTTGGCTCGATTGAGTTCGAAGACCTATCGCCACCCACGCTGATACCGGATGTTCCGTCGATACCGCTTCAAAAAAATCCTCGTCCGGAAAACTCGCCCATTCAGGTAAATGCGTCGAGATTGTTGAGCGATTTCATCAAGGACAAGAGTTTCTCGTTTTTCATGAAATGGCGGAATCACGGGTTCATCGACGTGATCAACAACTACGTCGTACCACAGATGGAACACCCGGATATCGACGATCTGTGGTTTCCGGGAGGGACCAGGAATCCTGACTATCTGGATATCGTTGAAGGCAGGGTCAGGATTTCCTACGGACTTCAATGGGTTTACGAGGACAGTTTCGGTCTGAAGCCGGGCTCGGATTCCGGCGATATGTTGCTGGCCCGAAAATATGGCCTTTCTTCACATCAGCAGAAAACGCTTTCGGCATCGATCGGATGCTCATTGTCGACACTGAGCCACGGCCTGAGCAACATTTTCAAAAAGGAAATTATAGTCCACGGCGAGCATATCGATCAGTTTCGGTACAATTTGAAAAAGAATTCCGGCAGCGGAAATTTCCATTTTTGGTCGCTTGCCCAGACATTCGGCGTTGAAAGACTTGTCGACAACGATCAGTGGCGCGCCATCGAAGGCTACACAATTCCGGTCTTCTCCAAAGCGATAGCAATTGACCTTGTCGATGGGATGAGCGGGATCACGATGCCCTTCGGTAGCCTGCCGCAAATGGTGGCATCATAGGTACCCATGTCACTCGAATAGCATTGATACCATTCACAGGTCGTATCAATGACAGGTCATGAGCAAATAGCCGACATCCTTCGGACGGCCCTCATCGAGAACCAGATTGCCCTGCCATCGGACCTGGATTTTGCGATCAGCGAGATCAAGCTGTCGGATATCGATCTGGATTCGATATCGCTTGTTTATGTCGTGATGGCATTCGAAACCCGGCTGTCGATCGACGATCTCAATTTGGAAATCGACGAGACGACGAAAATCCGGGATTTGTATTCCCAGATTTATCAGGCCGCGAACCGGACATGACATACGAAGTTGCAGTAACCGGCGTCGGCCTCGTGTCCAGCCTCGGCAATTCCTACCCGGACGTGATCCAAAAGTTGATGTCGGGCTGCAGTGGAATAAGCGCGGTTCCACATTGGGTGGAATTCGGTGTCGACAGCCTCGTGGCGGGGACAGTGAGTGCCGACCTCGATGATCTGGACCTCGACTATTCGAAGGCGCGGATTGGACGCGTCATCAATGGTCCCGTACTCTACAATCTCTATGCCGCGAAGAAGGCCTGTGACGATGCGGGTCTCGGCAAGGAAGATTTCCGAAGCAGCAGGGTAATCTGCATCGTCGGCAGCAGTACCCTCAATGTCTCGGAGATATTCAAGGACCACGAGAGGTTTTTTCGCGAGCGCGGCTATGTGCGCCACCCGCACGCCATCTTCAACTACATGGGCAGCACCTCCACGGCGGTGATCTCCAGCATACTCGGAATAACGGGTGCAAATTTCGCCATCACCAGTGCTTGCGCAGGATCCTCCCATTCCATCGGTATCGGATTCCAACTGGTAAGGAACGGGTTCGCGGACTGCGCTATTGTCGGCGGGGGAGACGAGGTCAACGAACTGGTCGGAATGTCGTTCCAGGCGCTCAGAACTGCGCTGTCGACCAGTTACAATGAACAACCGGCAAAAGCCTCCAGACCCTTCGATGCCGAGCGCGACGGCATGGTCCTCAGCGGCGGGTCCGGCATCATCGTGCTCGAGAGACGGGCGCACGCAAAGGCGAGAAAAGCCAGGATCAGAGGATATCTGGTCGGCTACGGTGCCAGCGGTGACGCATTCGATCTTTTCAGGCCACTCCCGGACGGATCCCAAGCGGCAAGGTGCATGCAGGCCGCCATCGAAGATGCCAGGCTGTCAATCGACGATATCGGCTATATCAACGCGCACGCCACCTCCACGATACATGGCGACCGATCAGAGGTGAGAGCCATTCGTCAGGTATTCGGCAATCGAATTCCACCTGTTTCATCGACCAAGGCGATGACCGGACACTCGAATGGCGCCTGCGGCGCGCATGAAGCCATTTTCTCGCTGGCGGCACTGGAGAAGCAAACGGCGCCGCCTTCGATTAATCTGGATCGTGTCGATCCGGAGTTTGAGGACGTGCCCTTCGCAAGGGATGGGCGGGCCTTTCGCAAGAAATATGTAATGTCGAACAGCTTCGGATTTGGCGGATCCAATGCCACGCTTGTTTTTGGAATGTGAAGTAATTTTTGTAGTAAGTTCAATAGCTTGCCTCTTCAGCCAGGCTTTGCCCTCCATTATTGCTCATTGCAACCCTACCGCCGATAGTGGAGATGCCTTGTGACGTCTGGAAAAACACTATTCAGCAAGCATTTGACCTATGTTGTCACCAACATAGTGGCGCTATTGTTTATCGCGATCAGCGCCGTCAGTATTAAATATACTGACCCACCAATTCTTGGCCTTTTTCATTTTTGCGTATGTGTTATTGCAATTTTATACATATTTTTAAGTACATTTTTTTCAATAACTATTGCCTATGTTTCATGTATGATTCTATATGTTCCATTGTTTACATTTAACTGCCTGATCATAGGAGATAAGCACGGCTACCTCACATACAGCTATATATTCCTTCTCGGATCCGTTATTACGATCAGGGAGAAATACGCGCCTATATTGGTAGCGGTATTCGTCGCGACATTGTCCATCATATTCGCCTTCCAGGGAAACCTGCCGTTCTTTCCTGAAACCAAATTGTCGTTTTTCGCTGATCCTTTCGTCAAACTGTTCAATTACAGGCCACTTGATCCGAATATTTCAATTTTCGATTACGACTCGGCCACGCCCATTACGACATGGATGTTCAATAATTACCTGGTCGTTGGCATTGCCATATTCACGACACTGCTCGCCTACAAGATTCAGCTCAGAAATGCGCGTGAGGAAATATATTCGCTCCTGACGAACATGCTTCCGCCATCGATTGTCGCTCGCATGAGCGCACGAACGCATCCCGACGAGATCATCGCTGACGGGCATGACGACGTATCGCTGCTGATGGCGGATCTGGTCGGTTCGACCTCTCTGTCGGTAAGGCTGACGCCGCAGGAACTGGTCTCGACGCTGAACAGGATTTTCGCGGAGTTCGACGACATCGTCGACAAATACGGCCTGGAGAAAATCAAGACCATGGGCGACGGCTACTTTGTCGCCGGAGGCGCTCCCGACTTTAGAGAAGACCATCTGGAAAATATGATCGATTGCGCGATAGCCATGCGCAAGGCTCTGGGAGAGCTTGTTTCCAGTGGCACCATTCCGAAAATCGAACTGCGCATCGGCATCCATGCCGGTCAGGTCGTTGCAGGTGTGATCGGCAAAAGGAAATTCGCCTATGACCTCTGGGGGTACGCCGTGAACCTGGCCTCAAGGATGGAGCACACCGGCATCAGTGGAGAGATCCAGGTATCGGAAGAAGTCTGTAAGAGAATGATCGGGAAATATAGGTTTCTCGAGCGGGGCTATGTCGAGGTCGGCAAGGATGACAGGGTGAAAGCCTACATCCTGATTGTCGAGAACTAGGTTTGGCTTCGCCCAACGACTGCGTGACGTTCCGGCGATTGCGGAATTCCGGCCAAGAAACGAGTGATCCCGAGAGACTGGAATGGTGGGCGTGACAGGGATTGAACCTGTGACCCCTACGATGTCAACGTAGTGCTCTCCCGCTGAGCTACACGCCCTCAAGAAGAGGAATTCGGGAATGGCGCCGATTGGAATTCAGGTGCGAACTCAGGCCCGGGCCACGAACCGGCGATAGACCACAATCGCGCGCCGCTCGTCAACCGCTTTTGTCGTTGCTCCAGAGGCCTGGCAAGCGGTTTCAGGCGGCCGCGAGCATCTTTTCGACCTCGTCGACGAGATCGCGCAGATGAAAGGGCTTGGAAAGCACCTTGGCGTCCTTCGGCGCGTTGGAATCGGGATTGAGCGCAACGGCGGCAAAGCCGGTGATGAACATGACCTTCAGATCCGGATCGATCTCGGTCGCCCGGCGCGCCAGTTCGATGCCGTCCATTTCCGGCATCACGATATCGGTCAGCAGCAGCGAAAACGGTTCCTCGCGCAGCCGGTCATAGGCGCTGGCGCCATTGTCGAAGGCGACAACCGAATAGCCGGCCTTCGCCAGCGCCTTTTCCAGAAAACGGCGCATGTCGTTGTCGTCTTCGGCAAGCAGGATTTTTTTCATCCCACGCTCCAAGTCCCGTCCCGGTGAGACCCTAATCTAAGCCACAAACAGGGTAAACACTTGGTGAAAACCCACCATTGCGGCGGAAATGCGCCAGCCGCGGGCTTCCGTCAAGATGGACAGGTCGCATGCAAGCTGCCAGATTGGCATGAATGCCGCGTTATCCTGCGCGCCGGCTTGCCGGCCCGCTATCCATGTTCGAAGAAAGGACGCAATGGCCAACGCTGAAGACCGGTTGCGGCAGGCGGAACCCGCTCCGCCCTATACGCTGCTTGAGCCCCCCGGCCAGACCGTACCCTTTGTCTTCAACGCGCCGCATTCGGGACGCGTCTATCCGCCCGAATTCCTTGCTGCCACCCGGCTCGACCCGCATGCCATCCGCAAATCCGAGGACTTCCTCGTCGACTGCATTTTCAGCCCGGTTATCGATCTGGGTGCGCCCATGCTGGTCGCCAATTTTCCCCGCGCCTATCTCGACGTCAATCGCGAGCCCTACGAACTCGACCCGAAAATGTTCGACGGTCCGTTGCCGCCCTTTGCCAACACCCGTTCGCTCAGGGTCGCCGGCGGGTTGGGCACCATCGCGCGGATCGTTTCCGAAACCGAGCTGATCTATGCCGGCCGTCTCGACGTCAACGAGGCGATGGCGCGCATAGAAAAACTCTACAAGCCCTACCATGCCGCGTTGCGCCATTTGTTGGCGCGCACCCATGTCGCCTTTGGCCACGCCGTCCTGGTCGACTGCCACTCGATGCCGTCGACGCGTGACGGCGCGCTGCGCCGCGCGCGGCCCGATTTCATCCTCGGTGACCGCTACGGCACGAGCTGCGCCCAGCAAGTCGTCTGGGCCGCCTTCGAGTTCCTCGGCGAACTCGGCTACGATGTGGAGATCAACAAGCCCTATGCCGGCGGCTTCATTACCGAGCACTATGGTCGACCCGACAATGGCATCCATGCCCTGCAGATCGAGATCAATCGCGGCCTTTACATGAACGAGACCACATTGGAGCCGAACGCCAATTACGACCGGCTGGTCGAGGATATCACCGCCTTCGCCGCCCGTTTCGTGTCGATCCCCTCCTACGGGCTTTCCGGCAGCCAGCCGCTCGCCGCCGAATAGGCGCCAGGCCGGCTCGAGCGGAACAGTATTTCAATGATCCGGGACAAAAAAAGACCGCACATGAAGTGCGGTCAAAGTCTGGGAGGAAACGCCCAAGGAGGGCTGCGATATTCGCATATCGCACTGCACAACATATATTGCGCTGCAATAAAAGCAAGCTACTTTGCATACATGACAAAATCCTGTGCAAAAAATGGGTAGTGCGTGATTTATATGCAACAGCAATTTTCGCTAAGGACTGACCGATGCTTGATGAAATCGAGTCGATTTTACTCGAAATGTGCGATGTCGCCGCGCGCGAAACCATGCCGCGCTTTCGCATGCGCCTCACCGTCGACAACAAGGATGACGGCGATGGCGGCGGCTTCGATCCCGTCACCGCGGCGGACAAGGAGGCTGAACGGGCGATTCGTCGCCTGCTCGCCGAACGCTTCCCCGATCACGGCATCCTCGGCGAAGAGGAAGCACCGCTAAACCCGGACGCCGAATATTGCTGGCACATCGATCCCGTCGACGGCACGCGCGCCTTCATCTGCGGCCTGCCCTCCTGGGGCACGCTGATCGGCCTCGCCCGTAATGGACGGGCGATCGCCGGTGTCATGCACCAGCCCTTTACCGGCGAATATTTCCTCGCCGATGGCGACAACAGCTGGGCGATCCGCCAGGACACGCGAAAATCATTGCATACCAGCGGTGTTACCGAACTTGCCAATGCCAAGCTTATGACGACGACGCCGTTTCTTTTCGCCGACAACATCATCGGCGGCTATCGCGCGCTTGAAGCCAAAGTGCGTCTCGCCCGCTATGGCTTCGACTGTTACGCCTATGCCATGGTGGCGGCCGGCAATATCGACCTCGTGGTCGAATCGGGCCTGAAATCCTACGATATCGCCGCTCTGATCCCGGTTGTCGAACAGGCCGGCGGCGTGGTCACCACCTGGGCCGGCGACAATGCGATCGGCGGCGGGTCGATCATCGCCGCTGCGACACCGGCATTGCATGCCACGGCAATCGAAATCCTCAACCGGAACTGAACCGCCTGTCAGGCTTTGCTGCCGGGCAGGAAGGCGCGCAAGGCCGCCAGTGCCTGCTCGCGGAACACATCGCGCTCCTGCAGGATCTCGTGTTTCGAGCCGGCCACGCTCAGGCTCCGGCCCGAACGCAGCCGCCTGCCGTAATCCTCGATCGCCCGGTTGGAGACGACGGTATCGTTTCCCGCGCTGATCAGCAGAACCGGCACCGAGATCGAGGCGACGAAATCGGGATCGTGTATGCGCTCGATCGCCTGACTGGCCGCAAAAATCCAGCCCGCCGTCGGCGCTGCGATCGCCAGTTCCTGATGTTCGGCAAGGAAATCCACATTTCGGGTAAAGCGTTTCGTGTCGGACGTGACCTGATTGGTGGAAAAATCACGCGGGGCCTTTGTGATCGATCGCCTTCTCGGGAAGGTGACGGCGCCGAGTCCGACAGTGCACATCAGGCCGGTGACGAAATGCAGCGTGCCTGGCGAAAGTCCGAGCGCGCCGAAACCGATCAGCGGCGAAGTCAGCACCATGCGGTCGATACGGTTGCCCAGCTTCGGCGCGGCAAGCAGCGCCACCAGCCCGCCGGTCGAATGCCCCAGGATGAAAAGCGGCCCGCGGCAGTCCGGCAGGGCAATCTCGTCCAGGATTGTATCGAGATCGATCACATATTGATCGAAGCTCTCGACATGGCCGCGCTTGCGGTTCGACAACAGTCGGTCCGAAGCGCCCTGTCCGCGCCAGTCGAAGGTGAGTGCCTCATAACCCGCCTTACGCAGATCGGTGACCGTCTCGTAATATTTCTCGATGAATTCGGTGCGCCCGTGCAGGATGATCACCGTGCCCTTGGCGGGCGGCCGCGTTGTGCGCCAGTGCGCATAACGCAGCTCGTAGCCGTCGCGCGTGCGCACCGTGCCGCTGATCGGATTGGGCGGTTTCGGATTATCGCCGGATTCGGACAGGTTCATGCGCCGATCGTCACGGATTCGGGAGGGATTTTCATCCCTACAGCCTGGCGCTTTCCACCACAAGGGACCGGTGGTGCCGACATACTTGAAACCGCATTTTACAAAACCCACATTCGAGGAGCGGACGCCAATGAAGGGTTCGCAAACGCTGTGATCTGGCCCGTATCGGCAGATGGCAGCAACATCTCTGTGTGAATGATCAACGCAACGTCGCTTCAAAGGAGGACTATCATGCGTGCAATTGACTTTGCTCCCCTTTATCGTTCCACCGTCGGCTTCGACCGGCTGTTTTCCATGCTGGACAATGTGGGCCAGCCGGATTCGGCTTCGACCTATCCGCCCTACAATATCGAGCGCACCGACGAGAACGCCTACCGCATTTCCATGGCGGTCGCCGGTTTCGGTGAAAACGATCTGACGATCGAATCGCATCAGAACACCCTCGTCGTTCGCGGTGAGAAATCCGAGACCGAGGAGAAAGGCGACAAGCAGGTGCTGTTCCGCGGCATCGCAGCGCGTTCTTTCGAGCGCCGCTTCCAGCTCGCCGACCATGTCGAGGTGCGCAATGCCAACCTCGAGAACGGCCTGCTCCACATCGACCTCGTGCGCGAGATTCCCGAGGCAATGAAGCCGCGCAAGATCGAGATCGGCAAGGCTGCGGCCAAATCCAAGCAGATCGAGGGCAAGGTAGCCGCCTGATCCGGCTATTCTCCGCCTTCCTGAATGCAAAGGGCACCCTTCGGGGTGCCCTTTTTGTTGTCTGGGCCGTCATCCTCGACCTTATGCCGAGAATCTGACCAACCACCGGGATTGGTTGGGTGCTCGAGACAAGCCCGAGCATGACGATGCAATAGCTTCGCCCCTCACCGCCCGGACAGGCGTGCCAGCAGATTGTCGAGCGACAGTCGCCCCGGTCCCCAGGCCATGATCGCCAGCGCCATCGCCGCCCAGGTGATGTGGAGCGGCCATGCCGCCGGTACGGTCAATTCGATGACGGCCGTCATGACAAGGAGACCGAATGCTGCAAACCTTGTGCCCAGGCCAAGGACAAGAAAAACCGGCAGCATCACCTCGCCGGCGCCTGAAAGGAATGCAACGACCTCCGGCGCCGGAAACGCATAGGGGCCACCCGGCAGATGCAGCTTGAATTCGTCGCTGAACAGATAGACCGCGGTGGAATTGATCTGCGCGAAACCGTCCCATTTCAAAATGCCGGAGCGGAAGAACGGTGTGGCGAGACCAAATCGCAGGGCCAGTTGCGTCAGCCAGGGTGCGGCAATCCACCGAACCAGACGCAACAGGCGTTCGATGAGTGCGGCGATGCCGCCGCTGTGCATCATCGGACTGCTTTCGGCTTGAACCATTTCCTCACTCCATCGCTGGATAAATCATTGACGTATGTCGGCAAGCGCGCCGGCCTCGATCATGCCGGCGATATTCGCACCGAGATCGAATGTCGGGCATTCCGCCAGGGCTGCTGCCGCCGCCTCACCCAGCGGATGGCCGGAGAAAAGGGTCTCGAGGAAGACCGCACCGCCAGCCGGCAGGATGCGAATCGCAACGTCGAGATGCGGTCGCGTGATCAGCGCATCCTCGGCGATATCGGTTTCGATTGCGCCGACCTCGCCTTCCCGGCGGTTGACCGAGAAAATGGTGACGGCGGCATGCCGCGAACGCACAAGCCGCGCGGCCGGATGCGCCACAAGGATCGTGTCGACGAGCCGGTTCTCGGGGATTGCAGCGAGTTCTTCGCCTACCAGGGGTGCCGCGTCGGCGGCGTGATAGGCGTCGAGCCATGCGCGTTCGATTTTCGCGACATCGGCGAGCCATGGCATTCCGGCCAGGGGCTTAAAGCCAGCGATGAAGGTCGCGAGGTCCTGACCGTATTCAACTAGAAGACGCGACCGGGGAGGATGGTCGCGAACATAGCGGCGCGCCATGGCGCGGAAGAATTCCTCTCCGACGATCCGCTGTGTCGCCGGAAACATGCTGGCCAGCGCATTGACGAGACCGACGGAGACATTGTTGCGATAGACTTCGAAGCGCCTTTCCGCGCCCTTGCCGTTCGGGCCGACAAGAAATTCCGGCTTTCCCCGGCCCGGGCTGAAAAGCGTTCCGGCAAAGGCTTCCGCGTATGGCATCTCACGCATGTTCGGCATGGCGCGATCCGAAGAGATAATTGGCCGCATGACGATCGAGTATCTTCTGCGCGGCTTCGGCTTCGGCCTTCAGCACCGGCCATGGCGGCAATTCGCTGTCCCATTCGATCAGGGTCGGGATGGGCCCGCATTGCCCGATAACGATATCGTAGAGTTTCCAAACCTCATCGGCGACCGGACGATCATGGCTGTCGATCAGCAGGGTATCGCCCTCGTCATCCTCCCGAGTCGTATGACCGGCCAGATGGATTTCGCCGACATGTTCGAGCGGAAAATCGCCAAGATAGGCCAATGGCGAAGTGTGCTGGTTGGTCGACGAGACGAAGACATTGTTGACATCGAGAAGCAGGCCGCAGCTGGTGCGCCGCACGATTTCGCCAATGAAATCCGTCTCGCTCATCGTCGACTGCTCGAACTGAAGATAGGTCGACGGATTTTCCAGAAGAATCGGTCGTCCGATCGCCTCCTGCACCTCGTCGATATGATCGGCGACGCGGGCAAGCGTCTGCCTTGTATAGGGAAGCGGCAGAAGATCGTTGAAGAAAAGGTTGTCGTGCGTCGACCAGGCGAGATGTTCGGAGACCAGCGCGGGCTCGTAGCGTTCGACAAGCGCCTTGAAACGGGCAAGGTGATCCCGGTCCAGCGGTTCCGGTCCGCCGATCGACATGCAGATACCGTGCAGCGAAACGGGATAATCGTTGCGGATACGCGTCAGCGCGGCATGTGGCGGCCCACCCGCGCCCATATAGTTTTCGGCATGGACTTCGAAGAACCCGACGGCATCCGCCTGCTCCAGAATGGCGTACAGATGCTCCGGTTTCAGCCCCGCTCCCGCCTTTCCTTCGACGCGATGTGCCGGGAAGACGGATGACATTTTATCAATCGCTTTGATTCGACCGATCATGGCACGCTCCTCTCCCCGGCAATTCCTGTTTCGGATGAAACGGTGTTAGCCGTTCATCGGCTTCAGCGAGGGCTTGCCCATATCCATCGACAGGCAGGTGCCAGCCGGCACAAGCTTGAACGAATCCGGGTCAAAATCCATGGTCGACTGGCCCTGGCAGGAATGGGCGCCTGCAGCGCAATCATTCTGGCCCTTGAGCGCCACGCCATAGCACTTCTCCTGATCGGCGGCTGCCGCGCCGGTGGCGGTGACAAACGCGGAACCGGCGGAAAGCGCTGACGCAAGCGCGCCGGCGACGAAGGCGGTGGTGATGACAGACTTGGTGGACATCAAAGTCTCCTCTTGAGATTTCATGGGCTGCTGGCGCGGGGGAATCCGCCCCGGCCCACCCTTTCTCACAGAGGAGACGGTCACTTGGAAATCAATGACGCGCGAGTGATTCTCAACCGGCCATCAATCCGATGTGAGAATGAAGTGAAACGATATTAGCCTAACAGCTCAACAAAGCGGTCGATCTCCTGCGTTTTGCTGGCGAAGCTGGTGACGAGACGAAACACGGTTTCATCCTCGCCGATCGGGCCGTCGAGCCATGAAGGCGCCGTTCTGCCATGGAAACGCGCACCTTCGTGCTGCAACTTTTCTGCGATGTGCCGCGAAAGAATGGCGAAGACCGCATTGGCCTGGCTTGGCCAGGCAAGCCGGGCATTTTTCGAGGCAAGGATGCCGCTCCTGAGCCGGTCGGCCATGGTATTGGCGTGGTTCGCCAGATCGAGCCACAAATCGTTATCCAGATAGGCCTGGAACTGCAGCGAGACGAAGCGCTGCTTGGAAATCAGTTGGCCGGTGCGCTTGCGCAGGTATTCGGCTTCCTGTCTTTGTGCCGGGTCGAACAGCACGAGAGCCTCGGCACACCAGCAGCCATTCTTGGTGCCGCCGAAGGAGACCATGTCGACACCCGCCTTCCAGGTAATTTCCGCCGGCGTGCATTTGAGATGCACCAGCGCATTGGCGAAACGCGCCCCATCCAAATGCACCTTGAGACCGAGCCGTCCGGCCTGGCCGGCGAGTTCGGCGATCTCGTCGGTGGAATAGACCGTGCCAGCTTCCGTCGCCTGGGTCAGCGACAGCGCCACAGCACGCCCATGGTGCAGGCCGGGCGGGTCGTAGCGCTTGAGATGCTTTTCAAGCGATGACGGGTCGATCTTCGCACACGCGCCTTCCAGCGTCTCGATGCGTCCCGCACCCATCATCAGTTCCGGCGCGCCGCATTCGTCCTGGACGACATGGGCTTCCTCATGCGCGAGTGCGATGCCACCTGGCTTCATGGCAAGCGCCAGCGCCAGCGCGTTGGCCGCCGTGCCTGTCGCCACGGGCAAATAGGCGACATCCCGTTCAAAGATCGCTGACAGCTTTTCCTCGACCTTTTTGTCGAGATCGCTCGTGCCGTAGGCCGGCACGAAGCCACCGGCCTGTTCGGCCAGTGCTTTGGCAATCGGCCCGGCGGCGCCCGCCCAGTTGTCACTGGCAAAATTCATGAAAATACCACTCGCCATTCTTCTATCGATAATCAGGCACTGACAGCATATCGTCGCGATTGCGGCAAGCGCCGAAACGCGCTCCCCCAGGATGCCCGCTATGGCAGGCCGGGCCGTTTATCACAGCCACCCAAGTTTTGCTTGCTCTCGCGCCCCGTTTCTGGCAACTTGAACGAATAGGACAGGTATGTTGTCCTTTCTGGGTCGCAATACCCGATTTTGGGGATACGGGACCCGAATTTGGATACGGGAACGGGAATGACAGACCGAAAACCGGAAAGGTCCAGACTGGACTTTCGAGACGCTACCCGCGATTGATACGGCAGCGGCGAGAAGCCGGTTCAGGTTCAAGGGCCTGAAAAATATTCAGCCCAGGAATGCCCGGCATCCGCCGGGGAATTTGCAAGCCCGAGTAAAAAACCCGATAACGCCTTTTTGAGCTTCCAGGCTGGGGTACAAGGAGAATGCGGAGGTCCTCGCACCGGGGCCACCGATCATGGAGGATGCGACGATGGTGGACATGCTGGAAACGGCTGAAAACCATGAAGGAATTTCAGGCGGCGCTGCCGAATTGGCCGATACCGGCCATGGCCGCCGCACGAAAGCGATCACGCATCCGGCAGTCCGCGCGGCTGGCCCGCAGGGCCTTTATGATCCGCGCAAGGAGCACGATTCCTGCGGTGTTGGCTTCATCGCCAACATGAAGGGCGTCAAATCGCACCAGATCATCCGTGACGGGCTGTTCATGCTCAACAACCTCACCCATCGCGGCGCCGTCGGCGCCGACCCGCTGATGGGTGACGGCGCCGGCATACTGACCCAGATTCCAGACGGGCTGTTCCGCGAGGAAATGGCGTCACAAGGCGTCGAACTGCCGCCGGTCGGCCAGTATGCCGTCGGCCATCTGTTCATGCCGCAGGACGATGGCCTGCGCGCCCATATCGAGGAGCTGATTGTTCAGGTCGCTGCATCCGAGGGCCTGACAGTGCTCGGCTTCCGTGACGTACCGGTCGACAATTCGTCGCTGTCGAAGGCGCCGCACATCGCCGCCTCCGAACCGGTCCACCGCCAGCTTTTCGTCGACCGCCCGGAAGGCTTCGAAGATGACGACGACTACGAGCGCCGGCTCTATGTCTTCCGAAAGGTCATCTCCAACCGTATCCATGCCGAGACCGACGGCATCGACAATGGTTTCTACACCGTGTCGCTGTCGTCGCGCACCATCGTCTACAAGGGTATGTTCCTCGCCTACCAGGTGGAGTCCTACTACAGCGATCTCGCCGATCCGCGCTACGAATCGGCGCTCGCCCTCGTCCACCAGCGCTTCTCGACCAACACCTTCCCGTCCTGGAAGCTGGCGCACCCCTATCGCATGGTCGCGCACAATGGCGAGATCAACACACTGCGCGGCAACGTCAACTGGATGGCCGCGCGCCAGGCCTCGGTCGATTCCGAACTTTACGGCAACGATATCGAGAAGCTTTGGCCGATCTCCTATGAAGGCCAGTCCGACACCGCCTGCTTCGACAATGCCCTGGAATTTCTCTATCTGGGCGGTTACTCGCTGCCGCACGCCATGATGATGCTGATCCCGGAAGCCTGGGCCGGCAACAAGCTCATGGATAAAGAGCGTCAGGCATTCTACGAATACCACGCAGCACTGATGGAACCCTGGGACGGGCCGGCCGCCGTCGCCTTTACCGATGGTCTGAGGATCGGCGCTACGCTCGACCGCAACGGCCTTCGTCCGGCACGCTACATCGTCACCGACGACGACCGCGTCATCATGGCTTCCGAAGCCGGGGTGCTGCCGATCGCGGAAGAAAAGGTCGTCACCAAATGGCGGCTGCAGCCCGGCCGCATGCTGCTGATCGATCTGGAACGCGGCGCCATCGTCTCGGATGAGGAAATCAAGTCGGAAATCGCCGGCAAGCACCCCTATCGCGAATGGCTGGCGCGAACCCAGCTCATCCTGGAGGATCTCAAACCCGTCGAACCGCGCGCGCTGCGCCGCGACGTCTCGCTGCTCGACCGTGAACAGGTCTTCGGCTACACCCAGGAGGACATCAAGCTGCTGATGTCGCCCATGGCCACGACCGGCCAGGAGGCGATCGGCTCGATGGGCACCGACACGCCGATCTCGGCGATGTCGAACAAGTCGAAGCCGCTCTACACCTATTTCAAGCAGAATTTCGCCCAGGTCACCAACCCGCCGATCGATCCGATCCGCGAGGAGCTGGTGATGAGCCTGGTTTCTTTCATCGGCCCGCGGCCCAACATTTTCGATCTTGTCGGCGCTTCCCGCCGCAAGCGTCTCGAGGTGCGCCAGCCGATCCTGACCAATGGGGATCTCGAAAAGATCCGCTCGATCGGCCACACCGAGGACCGTTTCGACACCAAGACGCTCGACATCACCTATGCCGCCCAGGAAGGCGCTTCCGGCATGGCCGGCGCGCTGGAGCGGCTGTGCGAGCGTGCCGAAGCCGCTGTCGCCGGCGGCTACAACATCATCATTCTTTCCGACAGACAGGTGGGACCGGATCGCATTCCCATTCCGGTTCTGCTGGCGACCGCCGCCGTCCACCATCACCTGATCCGCCAGGGACTGCGCACTTCGGTCGGCCTTGTCGTCGAATCGGGCGAGCCGCGCGAAGTGCACCATTTCTGCTGCCTGGCCGGCTATGGCGCGGAGGCGATCAACCCCTATCTCGCCTTCGAGACCCTGCTGGAAATGCATAGCCGCGGCGAATTCCCCGAAGAAGTCGATGCCGGCGAGGTGGTCGAGCGCTATATCAAGGCGATCGACAAGGGCATCCTCAAGGTCATGTCCAAGATGGGCATTTCGACCTACCAGTCCTATTGCGGCGCCCAGATTTTCGACGCGGTCGGCCTGTCATCGGAATTCGTCGACAAGTTCTTCACCGGCACGGCGACCACCATCGAGGGCGCCGGCCTTGCCGAAATCGCGCTGGAAACCTGCCGCCGTCACGCTTCCGCCTTCTCCAGCGACCCGGTTCTGGCGACCTCGCTCGAGGTCGGCGGCGACTACGCCTATCGCATTCGCGGCGAGCATCACGCCTGGACGCCGTCCAATATCGCCAAGCTGCAGCATGCCGTGCGCGACAAGTCGTGGGACGATTACCGCGGCTTCGCCCGTCACGTGAATGACGCCAGCGACGAACTGTCGACCATTCGCGGCCTGTTTACGATCAGGAGCGCCGAGGACGATGGCCGCAAGCCGGTAGCGCTGGAAGAGGTCGAACCGGCCACCGAGATCGTCAAGCGCTTTTCGACCGGTGCGATGAGTTTCGGCTCGATTTCGCGCGAGGCGCACACCACACTGGCGCGCGCCATGAACGCCATCGGCGGCAAGTCGAACACTGGCGAGGGCGGCGAAGAACCTGACCGTTTCAACCCGCTGCCCGACGGCAGCCCGAACCCGGAACGCTCCGCCATCAAGCAGGTCGCCTCAGGCCGCTTCGGCGTGACGGCGGAATATCTCGTCAATTCCGACATGATGCAGATCAAGGTCGCCCAGGGCGCCAAGCCCGGCGAAGGCGGGCAATTGCCCGGCCACAAGGTCGATGCGGTCATCGCCAAGACACGCCATTCGACACCTGGCGTCGGCCTCATCTCGCCGCCGCCGCATCACGACATCTATTCGATCGAGGATCTGGCGCAGCTCATCTTCGATCTGAAGAACGTCAACCCGGCCGGCGACGTCTCGGTCAAGCTTGTCTCCGAAGTCGGCGTCGGTACGGTCGCCGCAGGCGTCGCCAAGGCGCGCGCCGACCATATCACCATCGCCGGCTATGATGGCGGCACCGGCGCCTCGCCGCTGACCTCGCTCAAGCATGCCGGCAGCCCATGGGAAATGGGCCTTGCCGAAACGCACCAGACACTGGTGCTGAACGGTCTGCGCTCGCGCGTGCGCCTGCAGGTCGATGGCGGACTCAGAACCGGCCGCGACGTCATCATCGGCGCGCTTCTTGGTGCGGACGAATTCGGTTTCTCCACCGCGCCGCTGATCGCGGCGGGCTGCCTGATGATGCGCAAGTGCCATCTGAACACCTGCCCCGTCGGCATCGCCACGCAGGATCCGGTTCTCAGGAAGCGGTTCCGCGGCACGCCCGAACATGTCATCAACTATTTCTTCTTCGTCGCCGAGGAAGTGCGCGAACTGATGGCGAAGATGGGTTTTGCGACGGTCGACGAGATGATCGGCGAGAGCCAGATGCTCGAAAAGGTGGAACTGATCGATCATTGGAAGGCCAGGGGCCTCGACTTCACCCGGGTTTTCACCAAGCCCGAGGCGGACAAGAAAGACATCCACTGCACCGAAAAGCAGCACCATCCAATCGACAAGGTTCTCGATCGCAAGCTGATCGAACAGGCCATGCCAGCGCTCGAAAAGGGCGAGGCGGTGAGGATCGAGATGGCGATCAACAACACCGACCGCACCGCCGGCGCGATGCTCTCGGGCGAGGTCGCCAAACGCTACGGTCATGACGGTCTGCCCGACGATACCATCGCCGTATCGTTCACCGGCACCGCAGGGCAATCCTTCGGTGCCTTCCTGACGCACGGCGTCTCCTTCGACCTCGCCGGCGACGGCAACGACTATGTCGGCAAGGGGCTTTCGGGCGGCCGGATCGTCGTACGCCCGCCTGACAATGCGCGTATCGTGCCGGAGGAATCGATCATCGTTGGCAACACCGTGCTCTATGGCGCCATCGCAGGCGAGTGCTATTTCCGCGGCATTGCCGGCGAGCGCTTCGCGGTCCGTAATTCCGGCGCGGTCGCCGTCGTCGAGGGCACTGGCGATCATGGCTGCGAATACATGACGGGCGGCGTGGTCGTCATCATCGGCCCGACCGGGCGCAACTTCGCCGCCGGCATGTCGGGAGGTATCGCCTATGTCCTCGACGAAGCCGGTGACTTCGCCCGGCGCTGCAACATGGCGATGGTCGAGATCGAACCGGTCCCCGAAGAGGACGACCTGCTCGAGAAGCTGCACCACCATGGCGGCGATCTGATGCACAAGGGCCGCGTCGACGTGACCTCGAACATGAACCATCATGACGAGGAACGTCTCTACCAGCTCATCTCCAATCACATGCACTACACGAATTCGGAGCGCGCCCGCGCGATCCTCGCCGACTGGGATGCCTACCGGCCGAAATTCATGAAGGTCATGCCGGTCGAATACCGCCGTGCACTGGAGGAGATGGAAGAGATGCGCATGGGCGTCGCCGCCGAATAGAAATTGGGGGAAAGACAGGACGGCATGTGGCGGACCTCCCGACCGCCTTGCCGACCTGCCGTGAAGTGAACGGAAGACGATGGGCAAGGTAACGGGTTTTCTCGAAATCGACCGGCAGACGCCGAAATACCAGCCGGCGTCGGATCGTATTCGCCATTTCCGCGAATTCTCGATCCCGATGTCGGACACCGAAGTCGCCAAACAGGCGGCCCGCTGCATGGATTGCGGCATTCCCTATTGCCACGGCGATACCGGCTGCCCGGTCAACAACCAGATCCCCGACTGGAACGACCTGCTCTATAACGGCAATTGGGAGGAAGCCGCGCGCAATCTCCATTCGACCAACAATTTTCCCGAATTCACCGGTCGCATCTGCCCCGCGCCCTGCGAGGAGGCTTGCACGCTCAATCTGGAAGACACGCCCGTCGCCATCAAGACGGTCGAGCAGGCCATCGCCGACAAGGCTATTGCCTCGGGCTGGCTGCGCCCCGAACGCGCTTCCGTGTCGACTGGCAAGAAGGTCGCCGTTGTCGGATCGGGCCCCGCCGGCATGGCGGCTGCCCAGCAATTGGCCCGCGCCGGCCATGAAGTGCACGTGCTGGAGCGTGAATCACGCCCCGGCGGGCTGCTGCGTTACGGTATTCCCGACTTCAAGATGGAAAAGCATCATATCGACCGTCGCGTCGAGCAGATGAAGGCAGAGGGCGTCGACTTTCGCTGCGGCGTCCATGTCGGCGCCGATGTCAAGGCTGCCGATCTTGTTGCCGATTACGATGCCGTTCTCATCACCGCCGGTTCCGAGGCGCCGCGCGACCCGGGCATTCCGGGCTCCGATCTCGTCGGCGTCCACTACGCCATGCCCTATCTGGTGCAGCAGAACCGCCGCCTCGGCCGCGAGAACATCGACAGCGTCGGCTGGCCGTCGGATGAAATTTGGGCCGCCGGCAAGCATGTCGTCGTTGTCGGCGGCGGCGATACGGCATCCGACTGCATCGGCACCGCCTTCCGCCAGGGCGCCGTCGAGGTCACCCAGATGGACATCCGCCCCGAGCCGCCTGAAAAGGAAGACAAGATGCTTGTCTGGCCCTATTGGGCAACCAAGATGCGCACCTCGTCTTCGCAGGCAGAAGGCGCGCGGCGCGAATTTGCCGCCGCCACGCTGGAATTCGTCGGCAAGAACGGCAAGCTGACCGGCGTCAAATGCGCCCGCGTCAACGAAAGGCGCGAGCCGTTGCCCGGCACCGAATTCATCCTGCGCGCCGATCTCGTTTTCCTGGCGATCGGCTTTGCCGGGCCTTTCGCAAATACCTTCATCGAGGAATTGAAGCCGCAGATCGCCACCGACCGGCGCGGCAACATCTCGATTGCCGCCAATGAACTGGACTACCGAACCTCGGTGGAGAAAGTCTATGTCGCCGGCGATGCCAGGCGCGGCCAGTCGCTAGTGGTTTGGGCTATCCGTGAAGGCCGGCAGGCTGCCCACGCCATTGACCGGGATTTGACTGGACAGACGACCCTTCCGCGCTGACTGCAGAATTCTTTGCAGGAGCGGTTTTCGGGCCGGCGGCGCTTCAACCGCCACCCTGTCGGTTGCCGATCCGTCTTCGCTCACCACACCGTCCGGTTCCTGCACCAGGCCATCCGGTAGTTCTTCGACTTCCGGCTGGGCGGCCGATTGCTCGATCGGCTGGGTCGATTGCAATATCTCTTCCGGTACCGACGGCGAAGCCGCCGCGTCCTTTTGCGGTTTTGCGATCGGCTTTTCTCTTACGCCGCCAGGCGCGCCCCAGACATAGTCGATCCGGCCCTTTTTCGGCAGCGCCGACATGCCACGCACAACCAGTTCGTAGCTGGTCGACAATTCCTCGTTTTCCTTCGCCTCGTTCTCGCCGCCTTCCAGCGCCTCGCCACCATCGGCCATGGGCCCGTCCAGCGCGATGACGATGGTACGGCCCGTTGTTGCCGGATCGTATTGCGGGGCGAGCGGTCTCGCCGGATTGTCCAGCCCAGGCAGAGCGGCCACGGCCGAGTTGCTGGCGAGACCGGGAATCTTTCGCAACTCGCGCTCGACATAATAGGCGAGTTTCGCCTTGCCGGCCTTTGTCATGTTGATCCCATCGGAAATCCTCAGCCGCACGATCTGGCCGCTGACGTCCGGACCGGCGACCACGAACTGGCCATCGGCATTGGTGAAACCGTCCCACACATCGATGAACTTGCCGCCGGCCGCTTCCACCGCGGCACGATAGAACTCGTTGAACACAAGGTAGTCCTTGTTCATCGAGCCTGAACTGACCGGCAGCAGGCCAACCCAGAACAACGGCAGTCCCTTGTCGCGAACCGCCTTGACGACAGCCCCGACGCGCTTGACATATTCCGCTTTCCACGCGTCATCGAGCTTCTGCACCGTTCCCGTTTCGAGTCGCATGAGTTGACGGTCATTCATGCCGACCAGCACCACCACCGCGACCGGATTGTTTTCGGCAATCAACTGCGGCACGGTAGCCGGCCAGTCCTGCACATCATCGCGCACCAGTCCGGACAGGCCCTTGGCCGCATCGACGAAGACCACTCTCGGGTTGTCGGCATAGGCCTGTTCCAGCCCCCATTCCAGGCCATCGGCCGCGAAATCGCCGACCACCAGCACCTTTGCCGCATTTTTGGCTTTCTCGACCACTTCCTTGGGTGCGGTTTGGCCGCCGGCAATGACTCCGCTGCCGCTGCCGGGTCTCACGATGACCCGGCGCGCGCGTGGATCGGATCTGGAGCGCTTCAAATGCTGCTTGCGCAAGGCTCCGCCGAAAATGAGATCGAACAGATTGAGGGGGCCGCTCTTCCTGACCTGCTGCGCATGCGCCTGACCAGCGACGAGATTCACCACCGGTGCGGGCAAGCCGCCTGTCAACAGTGCCAGCGCGATCAGGATGGGGAGCAGCCGTTTCAAAACTCTCGCCTTTCGCCGCTCCAGCCAGTTCGGGCGGCGTTGTCAGCCCCGCTGCAACCTATCCAAAAGCGTCTTTGAGGGAAAGCCGTCCGGCGTTATTCCTTTGGCCTTCTGATAGTCCAGTACGGCTTTTTTCGATGCCGGGCCAAACTTGCCGTCGATCTCGCCATCATAATAGCCAAGCTGTTGCAGGTGTCGCTGCATTTGCATTCTGCCGTCCTCGTCAAGCGGTTCGTAGCCGCGCGGCCAATCCTTTACCAGACCGCCATAGCCGGCGAGTTCGTCGGCCAACAATCCGACAGTCAGCGCATATTTGTCGGCATTGTTGTAGCGTTTCAGGACATAGAAGTTCCTGACCATCAGGAAGGCCGGCCCGTTGCGGCCTGCCGGCAGTTTGAGGACCGCCATGTCGTGGGATCTGGGGAAGGTCCCGCCATGCGCGCGGCGCACGCCCATGCGCGTCCATTTGCCGAGCGTGATGCCGTCCCTGCCCTCGAGCCTGGTATTGAAGCCCGGCGGCAGCGTGACCTCGTAACCCCAGGTTTCACCTGTTCGCCAGCCGTTTTTCCTGAGCAGATTGGCGGCTGATGCCAGCGCATCGGGCGGCGAGGTCCACACATTGCGGTGTCCATCACCGTCGATATCGACGGCCCAGGCCAGATAACTCGTCGGAATGAATTGCGTATGCCCCATCGCGCCGGCCCAGGAACCCGTCAGCCCCCGTGCTGAGACATCCCCGGTCTGGACGATTTTCATCGCCGCGATCAACTGGCTGCGCGCGTATTTGGCGCGGCGTCGGTCGGCATAGGCAAGCGTCGCCAGCGATCGGGCGACACTGCGGATGCCGGTCTCCTTTTCCAGCGCCTCGCCATAGGAGGTTTCCATCGACCAGATCGCAAGCAGGATACTGCGATCGACCCCGAACTTGCGCTCGATGCGGTCAAGCCAGGGCTTGTATTGCACCTTGAGTGCTCGTCCCTGCCGGATGATCGATTCGCTGACCCGGCTGTCGACATAGTCCCAGACTTCGTTGGTGAATTCCGGCTGGTAGCGCGCCGCCTCGATGACCTCCGGATCGGGTTCCGTGATGCCGTCAAAAACCGCGTCATAGGTGCGCCTTGAAATGCCGGACTTTGACGCCACTGAGCGAAAATCGCGTATCCATTTCTGAAATCCGGCATCGGCGCTGGCCGGCGAGATCTCGAACGCCAGACCTGCCGCAACGATAAGAAAAGCGAATGCGACTTTACCAAGCACCGCCATCATTCCCGGCCGCATGCAATCCCTCCGTTTCGTGTCTTTCCGGATGCGCAAAGACTAGGGACGAATCGGTCAAGAATCCGTTTACCAAAGCGACGCGGAGAGATTGTGGCGCGACGACAAGAAGGCCGTAGTCCCGACCGGGATCAAATCAAGAGACGAGGAGCGGCATCACCCCGACCGGGAACGAAGAAGGTGAAACACGCTCGGTCGTCATGCTCGCCCTTGTCCCGGGTATCTAACGAACCACAGGGTTTCCTTGGATCCCCGCCACAAGGGCGAGGATGACGGCGTTCCTTGCTTCGCCCGCAATTCCCTCCGTGGCAGGGCAAGGACTTGGAACACGTCCGCCGGCCCGTGAACGGGCGTGAGGGTGGAGGCCCGAACGAAAACTGACTAAGCCGTGCGGCGTTTTTCGCTGAGCGTGTTTTCCCAGGCAAGCGCAGTCTCGACAATGGCGTCGAGACTGTTGTAGCGCGGCCGCCAGTCGAGCCGGTTTTCCAGCCGGTGCGAATTGGCGACCAGCGCGGGAATGTCGCCGGGCCGGCGCTTTTCCTCGATCACCGGGAAATTGTTGCCGGAAATGCGTTGCACGGTCTCGATGACCTGGCGCACCGAATAGCCTTGGCTGTAGCCGCAATTGGCGGTGAATTTCAGCCCGCCCTGGCGCAGGAAATTGAGCGCGGCGTAATGCGCCGAGACAAGATCGCTGACATGGACATAGTCGCGCACGCAGGTGCCGTCCGGCGTGTCGTAGTCCGTGCCGAAGATGTTCATGTGCGAGCGTTTCCCCAGCGCCGTCTCGCAGGCAAGCTTGATGAGGTGCGTGGCGCCGACGGTCGACTGGCCGGTACGCAATTTCGGATCGCTTCCGGCAACGTTGAAATAGCGCAGCATGACGTAGCGCATGTCATGGGCGATCGCCACGTCGCGCACCATGATCTCTGTCATCAGCTTGGACGAACCATAGGGCGACATCGGGTTGAGAAGCGCGTCCTCGCGAATCGGTCCGCTGGTCATCGGCGCGCCATAGACGGCCGCCGTCGAGGAGAAAATGAACTTGTCGATGCCGCTTTTCACCGCCGCTTCGAGCAGGTCACGCGAATTCGACGTGTTGTTCCCGTAATATTTTAGCGGGTCCTCCACCGATTCCGGCACGACGACCGAACCGGCGAAATGGATGATCGAATCGATCTTTTCCTTTTTGATCAGGCTGCATACCTTGTCCTTGTCGCCGACATCGCCGACGACCAGTTTGGCACGCTTTGGTACTGCCCAATCGAAACCCGTGCTGAGATTATCGAGAACGACGACCTTTTCACCCTGGTCGAGCAGTTCCCACACCATATGGCTGCCGATATATCCGGCTCCACCGGTGACAAGTACGCCCATGCCGACACCTTGGATTTCTTGATGTCCCCGCATTCGTGCGGGAACCTGTTGCCTTGAACCCTGTATGCATGGACGCTATCAGCCGAAGCTTAGGAATGGATAAGATGGAACGTTCGCATTTTAATGATTGGCGGTTATGTTCGTTGCCGGGCTCCCGGGCCCGAACAGGCACCGAAAGGTCGCCTTGAAAACGGGAAGTCGAAGCCATTCGGACATTAGGCCAATTCAGGCCGAATACAGCATATTCAACGCATGGAGGTATCGTGACCGAATTCAAACGCGTCAGAAAGGCGGTGTTCCCCGTCGCAGGCCTTGGAACCCGCTTCCTGCCGGCCACCAAGGCAGTGCCGAAGGAAATGCTGACCGTCGTAGACCAACCGGTGATCCAGCACGTGTTCGACGAGGCGCGCGCTGCCGGCATCGAGCATTTCGTCTTCGTCACCGGCCGCAACAAGGCGGTCATCGAGGATCATTTCGACCTTCAGGTCGAATTGCAGCACACGCTTGTCGAGCGCGGCAAGACGGAGGCGCTCAAGGCGCTGGCCGATGCCATGCCCGAGGCAGGGCGAACGAGCTTCACCCGCCAGCAGGAACCGCTCGGTCTCGGCCACGCGGTGTGGTGCGCCCGTGACATTATCGGCGACGAACCTTTCGCCCTGCTGCTGCCCGATATGGTGATGCAGGCCGAAACCGGCTGCATGTCGGCCATGGTCGAACTGTATGGCCGCACCGGCGGCAACATCATCTCCACCGAGGAAGTACCCTGGGAGGAGACCCACAAATATGGCGTTGTGGTCAAGGGCGCCGACGTCGAAGGCGGTTTTCGCCTCGAAGGCATGGTTGAAAAACCGCCCAGGGGCACCGCACCCTCCAATCTCTACATCAATGGCCGCTACATCCTTCAGCCGGAAATCTTCGATATCCTGTCGAAACAGACACCGGGCGCGGGCGGGGAAATCCAGTTGACCGACGCCATGCTGACGCTTGCCGGCACTCAGCCCTTCTATGGCTATACCTTTACCGGCCGCACCTTCGACTGCGGCTCGCGCGAAGGATTCATCAAGGCCAATGTCGCCTATGCAATGTGGGACCGGGAAATGGCCGAGAATCTGAGGCCGGAACTGGAGGCGCTGCTGCGCGACATCAAGCCGATCTGAATCGCGGACAGGCCGGTTTCGGCCCCGCCTCAACGTTGCAGCGCGACACCGATGCGCACCGAGGTCGCATCCCAGGAATTGCCCGGCGTCATGCTGTCATAGCGCTCGTAGTCGAGATTGGCGGTCAGCGATACAAAGCGGCTGACCCAGTACTCGGCGCCCACACCGACCTTGTAGTCGCGGTCGCTGCCACCCGCCGTGTCGTAAATCGACTGCTGATAGGACGCCGAAGCATTGAACGCCAGATTGTCACGCACACGGCGCTCTGCTTCGGTCTGAAAATAATAGGACAACAGGCCGTTGTCGCCGGCCGTCGTCGACCCCCCGAAACTCGTCTGGGCGGTCAGACGCACCAGTGTATCACGCTCCGGCGACCAGTTGAGCGTTCCATTGACCGTTATCCCGTCAAGCGTCTGAATTGTACCGGCATTGAAATCCTGCCAGGAATAACCCACCGCCATCTCGCCCGTCAGCTTTTCGTGCAGATCGACCTGCAACCCGGCTCGCAGATCGACCAGCGTGCCCGAACGATCCTCACCATTGCGGTCCACGCTTTCATCATACACCCGCTTGCCGATGCCGCCCTGCACGAAGGGTTTCAACGAGGGCGTTGGTCCGAAGGCGAGACGCCCGGTAAGCTGGTAGAGTGTGTTGTTGCGGTCATTTTGCGAAAAGGTGCTGCCGTCGCTGAGCGTCGCCGACCCGTAGGTTTCCCGGTCGGCCGAACCGCGCAGCGAAAAGTCGAGATAGCCGCCGGTCCGCACAATTTCGACACTGCCGCCATAGCCGTTGACATCCGGGCGCTGGGTCGCGCCCGAGACAAGCGAGGTACTCGTCAACGGCTCCGTCGTGTAGTCGTAATTGCCGCGCAGGGTCGCCGTGTAGCCGTCGACGAGATCGAGCCGCAACTGACCATTCACGCCGGCTGCAGGAATCGTGTCCTCGCCGTCGCTGAGCGCCCTGACAAGACTGCCCGTCGCCTCGATCTGGGCTTCGTGCCGTGCCCAGTCGGAACGCATCAGGAGACTTGCGTCGGTCTGCGAAAATGCACCGGGCTGGCCGCCGGCATCGAAGATGTTGTTGGTGGAATAGCCGATCGCTTCCTCAAGCCGCGCGAAGACCTGCCATGTTCCCACCCTGAAACCCGGCGGCATGAACGGATCTTCCTTTTCGCGCCGGCGTTCACCTGCCTCGACCGGCGATGCGCGCAGATTGCCGCGCGGATCGGGTGTCGCCGTATTGATCGGATCGAGCACCGGCGGCTCCGGCGTCACCGGTAACACGCGGCCTTGCGGCTCGCTGCTTACCACAACGGGCGCGGCGATGACCTTGGCTTGCGCGTCGGTCGTTTGATTCGCGGCTGCGGCATCCGTCGATGCCTGGCCATCCGTCACCTGGGGCTGATTCTCGTCGGGCAAGGGACCATCATTGAAGGGATCGCCCGCCTCCTGGGCATTGACATCGCCTCGCGTGCCGCGCAGCCGTATCTGCGCGAACAGATTGCCCGCCTTGCTGGCACCATCCCCTGCCTTGTAATCCTGCGCCAAAGCGGCGGTGACATGCGGCATCGTCCCGCCAGCCAGAAGCATGGTGAAAACCGCAATCGATCCGAGCTTGCCGCCTGCAAGGCGATTGACCATGAACGAGCCTGCCGGGCATGGGAGAAATGACTGACAAATCGTAAACAGTCGTGGTTAACGCTTCCTTTCCCGCGCTTCGCCGGGCAGTTACATCGTGGAAAAAATCGTGTATCCACCAGCCATGTGCGGACCGACTGCCAAAGACCGCAGTGACAAGAAAACACAGACCCGATGACGCCGAACGAACTGATCGATTCCGCCAGGAGAACGCTTGCAACCGAACGCGATGGTCTGGAAGCGCTTAAAAACGCCTTCGACGGCGCATTCGGCGCACATTTTGCGCGCGCGGTGGAATTGATCGCCGGTATCAGCGGCCGCATCATCGTCACCGGCATGGGCAAGAGCGGCCATATCGGTTCCAAGATCGCCGCCACGCTTGCCTCGACCGGCACGCCGGCCTTTTTCGTCCATCCGGCCGAAGCCAATCATGGCGATCTCGGCATGATCGCACACGATGATGTGGTCCTTGCCATGTCGTGGTCGGGCGAATCGGCGGAGTTGAAAGGCATCGTTTCCTATTCGCGCCGCTTCAAGATTCCGCTGGTCGCTTTCACCTGCAGCGCCTCGTCCTCGCTTGGCCGCGAGGCTGACATCTGCCTCGAACTCCCCAAGGCCCAGGAAGCCTGTCCGCACGGGCTGGCGCCGACGACATCGACGATCATGCAACTGGCGCTGGGCGACGCGCTCGCCGTGGCGCTGCTCGAATATCGCGGCTTTTCAGCAAGTGATTTTCACATCTTCCATCCGGGCGGTTCGCTTGGCGCCAGCCTCACCCATGTCTCCGAGATCATGCACACCGGCGCCCGCCTGCCGCTCGTGTCCGAGGGCACCGCCGTGACCGAAGCCGTCGTTGTCATGTCGGACAAGGGTTTCGGCTGTGTCGCCGTGGCCGACAGTGCCGGCAGGCTGGTCGGCGTGGTGACGGATGGCGATCTGCGCCGCAACATCGCCCGCGATCTCGGTTCGCTGACGGTCGATGACATCATGAGTCGCACGCCGAAATCCGTTGCCGCCGACACACTGGCCGGCGAGGCGCTGGCGCTGATGAACATGGCCGACCGGCCCTATACCGCGCTGTTTGTCGTCACCGGCGACAAGCCTGTCGGCATCGTCCACATGCATGATTTGCTGCGGATTGGCGTCGCCTGATTTTCCCGAAACTACTGAACCGCTTCGACCATCAGCAGGCCGGCATCCTCGCCCACGACCTTGACCTGCACGCCCGCAGGAAGGTCCGGACCCGCGACCCGCCAGGTCGTATCGCCGATTTTCGCCCTGCCCTGGCCGCCAGAGATCGGTTCGTTGAGCACACCGATGCGCCCGACCATCTGTGCTGCGCGGGCGTTCAATGTCGGGTTGTCGCTCTTGTTCCAGCCGCGCTCGTTCATGAACCGGCGCCCGAAGATCGCCGAGATGAAGGACAGGACGACAAAGCCTACAACCTGCGTCTGCCAGATCCAGAAGCCGGTTTCCGAGCCGACGGCAAGCGAGATCGTGCCGATGACGAAGGCGGAAATGCCGAACCACAGGAAAAAGGCACCCGGCGCAAGGATTTCCAGACCCATCAGGATCAGCGCCAATATCCACCAGTTCCAGGGCCCCAGGTCGCGGATGATTTCCTGGATCACGGAGTTCCTCCCTCATCCGGATCCCGCGCCCATGGCTGCGGGCGAGGTGCCGGCGTCGGTCGCGTAGGCGGCGAGGTGGGTGTCCTGCCGCTGGCCGATGGACCTCCGAAGACCTCGCGCGATATCTCGCCGATTCCGCCAAGCGCGCCCAGAAGCGAGGACGCTTCCATCGGCAGCATCAGCACCTTCTGGTTGGAGGCCGTGCCAATCTGGCCTAGCGCCTCGATATATTTCTGCGCGACGAAATAGTTGATCGCCTGGATGTCACCCGACGCGATCGCTTCGGAGACCGCTTTCGTCGCCGCGGCTTCCGCCTGCGCCAGTCTCTCGCGCGCCTCGGCCTGACGGAAGGCAGCCTCCCGCTCGCCCTCGGCTTTGAGGATCTGGCCCTGCTTCTGGCCCTCGGCCTTGAGGATTTCCGACTGGCGTTGGCCTTCGGCTTCAAGGATGTTGGCCCGCTTGTCGCGTTCGGCCTTCATCTGGCGGCCCATCGCCTGCACCACGTCGGCCGGCGGGCTGATATCCTTGATCTCGATGCGCGTCATCTTCACACCCCAGGCCGACGCCGCCTCGTCGACCACACGCAACACGCGCTCATTGATTTCGTCGCGTTTCGAGAGCATCTCGTCGAGATCCATCGAACCCATGACCGAACGGATATTGGTCATGGTCAGGTTGAGAATGGCGTTTTCCAGTCCCCGCACCTCGTAAGCCGCCTTCGAGGCATCCATGACCTGATAAAAGGCGATCCCGTCGGCGTTGACCTGCGCATTGTCGCGGGTAATGACTTCCTGGGTCGGAATGTCGAGCACCTGCTCCATCATGTTCATGCGCGCGCCGACCGTGTCGATCACCGGCACAATGAAATTGAGCCCTGGGTGCAGCGAGCGGACATAGCGCCCAAACCGCTCGACCGTGTAATTGTAGCCTTGCGGCACCTGCCGGATCGAGCGGATGACGAAAAAGATGCCGACAACGACGAAGACGGCGATAACGATGTCGACAGTTGAGAATTGCGGCATAACACGTCCTCCCGGCCCACCGGTGAAACGGCGTTTCGCATGCCCGGCATGAAGGGCGCCGCCAATCCGCTTCCAGCGCGAATCCCGCGCCTTTGCCTACACTTTCGATATAATCTGTCCGAAAGGGGTTTACAATTCGGCTGAAGCCCTTGCGCGGGTTATACCCAGCCTGCCAATTCACGCCTGACCGCCGCTTCGATCACCGCCATTCCCTCTTCGCTGTCGTTGAGACAGGGAATATGCGTGAAGTTCTCGCCGCCCGCCTCGTGGAAGATATCGCCGGCGCCAATGGCGATCTCCTCCAGCGTTTCAAGGCAGTCCGAGACAAAGCCCGGATTGAACACTGCGACGGATTTGACGCCCTCCTTGGCAAGTTTTTCCACCGTCTTGTCGGTATAGGGCTGCAGCCATTCCTCCGGACCGAAACGCGACTGGAAAGTCATCATCAGCCGCCCTTCCGGCCAGCCGAGCCGCTCATTCAAAAGCCGCGTCGTCTTGGCGCAATGGCAGTGATAGGGATCGCCCTTGTTGAAATAGCTGACCGGAATGCCGTGATAGGAAGCGAGCACCTTCTCCGGCGTAAAATCGAGGCCCGCGAGATGTTTCTCGATCGAGACCGCCAACGCATCGATATAGACCGGATCGTCATGATAGGGCGGCACGGTGCGTATCGCCGGCATCCAGCGCATCTTCATCAGCGCCTCGAAAGCCTTGTCATTGACCGTCGCCGTCGTCGTCGCCGAATATTGCGGGTAGAGCGGAAAGACGACAATGCGTTCGCAGCCCTGCTCCTTCAAGCCATTGAGACGGCTTTCGATCGACGGCTGGCCATAACGCATGCCCCAGTCGGCAATTACGGTTTCGAATTCGCCAAGTGACGCCTGCAGCTTTTCCGCCTGCGAACGGGTGAAGGTTCTGAGCGGTGATTCGTTCTTCTCATTGTTCCAGATCGCCGCATAGGCATGGCCCGACTTCTTCGGCCGCGTGTTGAGCACGATGCCGTAGAGGATCGGATACCAGATCGCGCGCGGCCACTCGATCACGCGCTTGTCGGAAAGGAATTCGGCCAGATAGCGCCGCATGTTCGCCTTGTCGTGGCCGTCCGGTGTACCGAGATTGACAAGCAATACACCGATCCTGCCTGTCTTGACGTCAGGATGGTTGGGGGGCCATGGATGCGCATTGGCCTGTGCGTTCGCACGGTTGGAACGGGTGAGGACGGTCATGATCTCCTGCTCGTCAACGAGGCTGGGTATCGGTGCTGCGGAACGGGCCCGTGACAGTTCCAGCCAATTTCTCAGTCTGGCATCCTGCACATAGGTCTCGAACACTCAGCGAAAAGACACCGCGACACCATGGCCATGCGCCTGAAACCAGCCTCCGTCGCGTATTATTACGTACAATGCAACGCTTGCAATCCTTGGAAGGCTCATGCAAATCTTGCCTTCTCATGTCGATCGGCCACGGAGAAGCCGTTCTGATGACAGATATAGTGGAGGAGAACCAAATGGATCGTCGTACATTTTTCAAGAAGTCCGCCGCGGCAACTGCTGGTGTGGCGGCCACTGGTGCGCTGGCCGCTCCGGCAATCGCCCAGTCGATGCCGAAGATCACCTGGCGGCTGACCTCGTCGTTCCCAAAGGCGCTTGACACGATCTTCGGCGCCGCCGAAGTAATGGCCAATCATATCAAGGAAGCCACCGACGGTAATTTCGAAGTCCAGGTCTACGCCGCCGGCGAGATCGTGGGGGGTCTGGAAGCCAAGAACGCAGCCGCCGACGGCACCGTGGAAATGGCCCACACAGCGTCCTATTACTATTGGGGGCAGGATCCGACCTATGCACTCGGGACCGCCGTGCCATTCGGCCTCAATGCCCGCCAGCAGAACGCCTGGCTCTATCGTGGCGGTGGCACCGATCTGCTCAACGAGTTCTATGCCACCCAGGGTCTCATCGCCTTCCCGGCAGGCAACACCGGCGCCCAGATGGGCGGGTGGTACCGCAAGGAGATCAACTCGCTCGCCGATCTCAAGGGTCTGAAGATGCGCATCGGCGGCATGGGCGGCAAGATCATCGAGAAACTCGGTGTCGTACCGCAGCAGATCGC
>JAJDOK010000038.1 GCA_022340185.1 Salaquimonas sp.
CTGCAATCCTCGATCATGACGGCGATTGCGCTGGTGATGATCGTTGTCGTCGGCGCGCTCGGCCTGCGTTCCGGCCTGCTCGTGGGTCTCGCCATACCGACCTCGTTCATGGTCGGCTTCCTGATGCTTGGAACGCTCGGCATGACCGTCAACATGATGGTCATGTACGGCCTGGTGCTGTGCGTCGGCATGCTGGTCGACGGCGCCATCGTGATGATCGAATATGCCGACCGAAAGCTCGCCGAAGGGCTGGAACCATCAGAAGCCTATATGCGCGCGGCGAGGCTGATGCTGTGGCCGATCGTCTCCTCGACGGCGACGACGCTCGCCGCGTTCCTGCCGCTGCTGCTGTGGCCCGGCGTGGTCGGCGAGTTCATGAGCTATCTGCCGATCATGGTGATCATCGTTTTGTCGGCGTCGCTGCTGACCGCGCTCGTCTTCGTTCCGGTCACCGGCATCGTCTTTGCCCAGTATGCGGCGTGGATCGCCAGGAATGCCAAGCTGGCGCAGGCAATCCATGCCTTTCTCGCGGTCACGGCGATCGCATGGCTCGCCGAAGCGGGCCGCATGCTGCCGGCCGGATTCCAGACCGATGCGCGTCTGCCGGTCGCGCTCGGCTGCGGCGCTGTGGCAGCCGTCATCGCCTGGTTTGTGACAGGCTTCGTCGAAAGACGCCGGCATGACGGGCATCATGACGACGCCAGCCACACAGCACAAATGCTTTCGGCCAATGCCGAGCTCGACCCGACGAAACTGCGCGGACCGATGGGCATCTATGTGCGGTTCCTCGACCGGGCAACGCGCAGTCTTGCCGGTAATATCACCGTCATCCTGGTCGCCATCGCGAACACGGCCGGCACCTTCATGATCTATGGCAAGTTCAACAACGGGACGGAATTCTTCGTCGACGAGGAACCGGATGTCGCCACCGTGTTCGTTTCGGCGCGCGGCAATCTGTCGGCGCGCGAAATCCGCGACATCGCCATCGAGGTCGAAGACCAGATTCTGCAGGTCAAGGGCCTCGACAATGTCGTGATGACGGCCGACGCGCCGGGCGCCCAGAGGAAAGGTGGCCTGGATCTCGGATCTGGCCAGGACAAGCCTTCGGATGCGGTCGCTACGTTCCAGATCGAACTCGCCGATTTCGACAAGCGGCGCAAGGCGGTCGAGATCTTTCAGGAAATCCGCGACCGCACGGCCAATATCGGCGGTGTCAAGATCGAAGTGCGCAAGAAGGAAGGCGGACCTCCGAGCGGCAAGGACGTGCAGCTCGAACTCAAATCCGACAATTACGACACGCTGGTCGAGAACGTCGCCAGAGTGCGCAACTATTTCGACACGCTGAAGGACGTACAGGACGTCGAGGACGGCAGGCCCCTGCCCGGCATCGACTGGGAGATCAAGGTCGACCGCGAAAAGGCCGGGCGCTACAATGCCGGCATCGCCGCCGTCGGCTCGATGGTCCAGCTCGTCACCAATGGCGTACTGGTTGGCAAGTACCGGCCGGACGATTCCGACGACGAACTGGATATCAGGGTGCGCCTGCCGGAATCGCAACGCTCCCTCGATCAATTGAACCAATTGCGGCTGCGTACCTCCAACGGACAGGTGCCGATCGCCAATTTCGTCACCATCACGCCACAGCCCAAGGTCGCCTCGATCACCCGCAAGGACGGGCTTTACGCGATGGACGTGAAGGCCAATCTGGTCAAGGGCGCCAAGTTCGGCGAACGCGACCTGACGCCAAACGACAAGGTCAACGAAATTCAGGCCTGGCTGGACAAGCAGCAATGGCCAGCCGACCTGCAATTCCGCTTCCGCGGTTCCGATGAGGACCAGAAGGAATCGTTCCAATTCCTAATCAAGGCGGCGGCCGGCGCGCTGTTCCTGATGTTCATCATTCTCGTGACGCAGTTCAATTCCTTCTACCAGACCGTGCTGACGCTATCGACGGTGGTGCTGGCGATTGTCGGCGTGCTGATCGGCATGATGGTGACGGGACAGAAATTCTCCATCGTCATGACCGGCACCGGTGTTGTCGCACTCGCCGGTATCGTGGTGAACAACGCCATCGTGCTGATCGACACCTATAACCGGATGCTTTCGGAAGGCGCGAGCGTGCACGAGGCCATTCTGAAGACCTCGGCGCAGCGCTTCCGACCGATCTTCCTGACGACGTTCACAACGATCCTTGGCCTCGTGCCGATGGCGCTGTCGGTCAATCTCGACTTCATCAACCGAGTCATCACGCTCGATGCGATCAACGCCATCTGGTGGGTGCAATTGTCGACGGCGATCATCTTCGGCCTCGCCTTCTCGACCTTGCTGACCCTGGTGCTGACACCCGTGATGCTGTCGCTACCGTCCAATATCACCCGGAGATGGCGGCGCTGGCGCGGCACCGAGACAGTCGAGGAACCCGATACAGCGTCTGTGGATGCTGTCGCCCCAGAGGATGAGGCACCGGTGCGGCGCCGGCCGAAGCGCCAGCCGAAAACGCCGCCACCCGACAGCCTGCCGGAAGCGGCCGAATAAGGCAGTTGTTGAAAATATGCGGAAAGGCCCGGATCAGCCCTGCTGGTCCGGGTCTTTTTGCTTGTCCCGATCTTCGTCGGCGACCACCTGCGGCAGGGCTTGCGGCTGATCGTCCTGCCCACGTGCCGCAGCCGCGGTTCGGCGGTACCAATCGCGCATGGCGAAAGGAATGGTGCCGAGATAGGCGGCGACACCGGCGAGCATGACTTCCCAGGGATAGCTGAACAGAAGCGCCACGAAGCCGACCGCGACGATCAATACCGGCATGACATGGGCGCGCGGGATGGAGCGGCCGAAATCCTTGCCCGACCAGGTCGGCAGCCGTGAGACCATCAGCAGGCCGATAAACACGGTGTAGACCGTTGCGATGACGTCCAGCGCGATACTGTTTTGCAGTCCGAGCAGATAGGCATAGACAGGTGCCAGGACCGTGAGTGCGCCTGCCGGTGCGGGAACGCCGACGAAAAAGGCGCCCTGCCATTTCGGCCTGCCCTTCTGCTCCAGCGCCACGTTGAAGCGGGCGAGACGCAGGCAGACGCAGATGACGTAGATCAGCACGCTGATCCAGCCAACCGATTTGAGCGTGTCGGCGAGCGTGAAATAGACCAGCATTGCGGGCGCCACACCGAAATTGACGAAATCGGCGAGGCTGTCGAGTTCGGCGCCGAAGCGCGAGGCCGATTTCAACAGGCGGGCGACCCGGCCGTCGATGCCGTCGAGAAAGGCGGCGAGGATAATCGCGGTGATCGCCAGTTCGACCCGGTTCTCCACCGCGAAACGAATGGCGGTCAGGCCGGCTCCGATGGCGAGTAGGGTGAGCATGCTCGGAAAAATCGATCTGATCGAAATGTCGCGCAGGCGGCGGCCGCGCTCGGCTTCGGCGCCGTCGGGGTCGAATGGCGGAAAGGGCGTGACCATCAGCCCGGCCTTCTCATTGAACACGCGTGACGGGCTGGACTGGGGCACCGTCATAGCGCGCGATGATCGTTTCGCCGGCAATTGCCGTCTGACCTGGAGAGACGGTGACGACCGCATCTTTCGGCAGATAGACATCGAGGCGCGAACCGAAGCGGATGAGGCCGAAGCGTTCGCCGACGCCGATTTCCTCGCCTTCATGCGCCCAGCAGACGATGCGGCGCGCAACGAGGCCGGCGATCTGGATGACGGCAAGCGAGCCGTGCGAACTTTCGATGACCAGCGTATTGCGTTCGTTATCGTCGCTCGCCTTGTCAAGTTCGGCGTTGAGGAACTTGCCCGGCTTGTGGGCGATGCGGGTGATCCGGCCGGCGACCGGGGCGCGGTTCACGTGGCAATTGAAGACGTTCATGAAGATCGACACGCGCTGGAGCGGTTCATCGCCCAATCCCGCTTCGCGCGGCGGCACGGCACGGCTGATCGCCGAAACGCGACCATCGGCCGGGCTGATGACGAAATCGATCGAAACCGGGGTGACGCGCTCGGGATCGCGGAAGAAATAGGCGCACCAGCCGGTGAGAAAAAGCCCGATCCAGAACAGCGGATCCCACAGCCAGCCGAGCACGATTGCGGCGATAAAAAAAGCCGCGATGAATGGCCATCCATCGCGATGGACCGGCACAAGCGCCTTGCGCAACGTGGTGTAGAGGCTGGTTAAATCCATGGCTTCCTCATGACAGGCCGCTCAACTAGCAGGAAATTCCGGGCAAGTCATGGTGATTGGCGGCAAACTCGTGTTCCGGCCAATCGACAATGACAGGTGCGCGCACCTATCGTTGAGGCATGGACGCGTTGCTGAACGCCATCGCCGAAACAGGTATTGAAGCGCAGGCCTTGCGAGCCGGTGAAGTCGGCGCGATCCCGCAGGCGCCGGGCGCGTATGCATTGCTCATGCATTTCGTACGTCCACTGGACATACGCCTCAACAAGAAGGAGCCTGTCCGATTACCGTCGGGCTGGCTCGTCTATGCGGGAAGCGCGAAAGGGCCGGGCGGCTTGCGCGCGCGTCTCGCCCGCCATCTGCGCGCCGAGAAGCGGCCGCACTGGCATGTCGATCAATTGACGGTCAGGGCCGACGAAATCCTTGCCCTGCCCGTTGCCGATGGCAATGAATGCGAAATCGTCGCCACGCTTCTGGGTCATCCGGCTTTTTCCGTCGCAGTCGCCGGCTTCGGCAATACCGACTGCGCCATTTGCGACAGCCGTCTGCTGCGGTTTCGCGGGGCAAGTGGCACAATCACTTGGTCAGTGTGAAGCTTCGGCCGGCGAACTTCACGCCGTCCTGCCAGATCTCGAAGGTCCACGTGCCGGGGACAGCTTCCCAGTCGTTCTCGAGGCCGTAGCCGAAATATTCGGTGCTGGCGATCGGCTTGGCCTTCGAATAGCGGCTTTCATGAAGCGTGCGACCCGATGCCGGATCGTGCAGGCCCTTGTCCGGATAGGTGATGACGAAATCCAGCATCACCGCCTCGCCGGCGGGCTTGCCGACAACCTCATAACGAAAGCCGAACTCGGTACCGAGGCGTGCCGGCACGGTGTCCGTCGCCTCGAGCAGCGTTGCCTTGACGACAGCGGTCACTTCGCCGGTCGGCGTGCCCGGTTCGGCGCTTTCCGCACCCGTATCGACGCGGTAGATACCGGCATCGACGACATCGACCCCTTCCAGCGATGCTGCCGGGGCGATGGCAGTGAAAAACGGGAAGACCAAAAGAAATGCGAGCACGGATTTGGGCATGGCACGGACTCCGTTGGGGTGAACGCCCAGCTTACAGCCGACAGGCGCGGTCCTCCATCGCCAATTTCGTTCAATGCGCGGCCGGCGGCCTCGTGTGGGGCACGCCCCGCTTGCGCTCGCGCCACCAGATATAAACGCCGGAGCCGACCAGCAGCAGCGCGCCGATGACGGTGGCGGGGGTCAGCCGGTCACCGAGCAAAAGCGAGCTGCTGAGCATGGAAAAGAACACCTGGGCGTAGAGGAAGGGGCTGAGCAGCGAGGCCGGCGCATATTCGAAGGCGCGCACCAGCGAGAAATGGCCGATCGTGCCCAACAGTCCCATCAGCGCCAGCATGGCGAAGTTCATGAGAGTCGGGGCCTGCCAGAAAAAGATGATCACGACCGAAAGAACAAGGGCGCCGAAACTGGTCGTGTGGAACTGGGCGGCGCGTCGCTCGACCGGATCGGACAGGAAGCGCGTCAACAACAGATAGGCGGCATTGAGCACGGCAGCCGTGAGCGCCAGCAGGATCCACGGGCTGGCACCGGCCATGCCGGGGCGCACGATAAACAGGACACCGACAAAGCCGGCAAGGATCGCGGCGATGCGGTGAATGCCGATCTTCTCCTTCAGAAAGACCGCCGAGAACAGCGCCACCAGAACTGGACCGAAGAACATGGCGGCGGTCGCATCGGCGAGCGGCACATGCGATAGCGCGTAGTACATCAGCAGGCTGGCGGCCAGCAGCGTCAGGCCACGAATGAACTGGGCGAGTGGACGGTGGGTGACGAAGAATCGCGGCCCGGCAACCGCCGTCAGATAGGTGGCGGCAAAAAAGGTCTGGAAGAATGTCCGCCCCCACACGACCATGATGGCCGGCAATTGCGCCGTCATGAACTTGCCTGTCGTGTCCATGCCCGAAAAGCACAGCGTGGCGAAGAGAATGATGGCTATGGCGGGAAGGAGCTGGTCTCTGGTTTTCAAAAGGTCGGATTTCCCGGCGGGCCGGAATGGCCGCGCATGAATGCGATTGATAGGTCAAAGGCGCGGCGCTGCCCAACAAAATATGGCGATGTGCCAGTTATTTACCGATGAAATTCAAGCGGTGGGCACGGTGTATTCGTCCAGTCGGCGGCGTTCGATGGCGCCGAGTTCGTCTTCTTCCTCGCGTGCCTGGCGCAGGCGCTCCTCGGCCTGGGCGGCCTGGCGCTGGCGGTCCCACATCTCGGCGTAGAGGCCCCTGGCCTCCAGCAGCGCTGCATGGGTGCCGCGCTCGGCGATGGCCCCCTCCTTGAGCACGATGATCTCGTCGGCGCCAACCACTGTCGACAAGCGGTGGGCGATGACCAGCGTGGTGCGGTTCTTCGAGACGATATCGAGCGAGGACTGAATTTCACGTTCGGTGTGGGTATCGAGCGCGGAGGTCGCCTCGTCGAGGATCAGGATGGGCGGCGCCTTCAAAAGCGTGCGGGCGATGGCGACGCGCTGCTTCTCGCCGCCCGACAGTTTCAGTCCGCGCTCGCCCACTTCCGTGTCAAAGCCCTTGGGCAGTTCGCGGATGAAGCCGGCGATCTGCGCCATCTCGGCCGCCTTTTCGATTTCCTCGTCGCTGGCGCCGGTGCGGCCGTAGCGGATGTTGTAGCGGATCGTGTCGTTGAACAGCACGGTGTCCTGGGGAACCATGCCGATGGCGCCGCGCAGTGAGTTTTGCGCCACATCGCGGATGTCCTGACCGTCGATGACGATGCGCCCGCCGGTGACATCGTAGAAACGGAAGAGCAGACGCGAAATGGTCGACTTGCCCGCGCCTGACGGGCCGACAATGGCGACCGTGCGGCCGGCTGGCACCTTGAACGACACATCCTTCAATATCGGCCGGTCGGGATCGTAATGGAAATCGACATGGTCGAAGACGATCTCGCCCTCGCCGACACTGAGTTCATGGGCGTTCGTCCGGTCGACGATCTCCGGCGTGACGTCGAGCAGGTCGAACATCGCCTCGATATCGGTCAAGCCCTGGCGGATTTCGCGGTAGAGAAAGCCGATGAAGTTGAGCGGTATCGAAAGCTGGATCAGCAGCGAATTGATCAGCACGAAATCGCCGATGGTCTGCTCACCGCGCGAAACCGCCAGTCCCGACATCACCATGCAGGTGCCCATGCCGATGCCGAGAATGATCGCCTGGCCGAAATTGAGCCATGCGAGCGAGGTCCACACCCGCGTCGCAGCCTTTTCGTAGCCCGCCATCGAGGAATCGAAACGACCGGCCTCCCAGTCCTCATTGCCGAAATACTTGACCGTCTCGAAATTCAGCAGCGAATCGATCGCCTTGGAATTGGCATCGGTATCGGAGGTGTTCATGTCGCGGCGGATGCCGATGCGCCAGTCGCTCGCCTTCACCGAGAAGACGACATAGGCCCAGATCATCACGGCGATGATGAGCACGTAATAGAAGTCGAACTGGTACCAGATGATCGCCGCGGTAAAGGCGAATTCCAGAATGGTCGGGCCGCCATTGAGGATGGTGAAGCGCACAATCGATTCGATGCCCTTCACACCGCGTTCGATGACGCGCGACAGGCCGCCAGTGCGCCGCTGCAGATGGAAGCGCAGCGAGAGCTCGTGCATGTGGCGGAAGACGATCGACGAAAGCTGGCGTACGGCATGCTGGCCGACAGAGGCGAAAACCGCGTCGCGTATCTGGTTGAAGCCAACCATCATGATCCGGCCGACATTGTAGGCGACGACCAGCATGACCGGTGCCGCCAGAAAGGCCGGCAACAGGGCTGGCGTCGTCCCCTCGCCCGTCAGCGCATCGGTCGCCCATTTGTAGAAATAGGGCACCATGACGGTGATCATCTTGGCGAGCACCAGAACAAGGAAAGCCCAGAGGACACGCGCCTTCAGGTCTGGCCGGCCGGCAGGCCACATATAAGGCCACAGATGGGCGACGGCCTGCCACACGGATTTCTCGCCAGCATCCACCGTCTTGCCCGACAGGGTCTGGCGCGGCGCGGCCTGATCAGGGCCAAACCGCCGCTTCGGCGTCTTTGGCGCCGTCAAGCCGGTATCAGCCAATTTCCTTCTCCGCTGCTTCGTTTTCGGCCTGGCGCCTGGCCATGTCGGCCATTGCACGGGCCATCGCCTCGAAGGCGGTGCGGTTGAGGCTGTAGCGCGAGCGGTTTCCCTGCGGCCGGTAATCGACCAGTCCCGCCTTGCACAGAAGATCGAGATGCTGGGAGATGGTCGACTGGGCGAGCGGCATGCATGCGCAGAAATCGCGGCAACAGCGGTCGCGCTCGAGAAGCTGGTTGACGATCTGCATGCGTACCGGATGGCCGAGCGCCTTCAACCGGACGACAAATTCGTCAAATCCGCAGCAGACGGCATTTCGCCCGTCGTCCGGATCATGGGATTGGCGCGTAGTCTTGTTCATGCGGGGCGTTTATCGGTATTTACCGATGAAGTCAACCATTGCGGGTGGCATCACGCCACCCTGAAAATCAAACAGGCCGCCCGAGAGGGCGGCCCGGCATGATGGACATATAGGTATGTCTGCGCGCGAATTCAGTCTCGCGGCATTTCGTTTTTCGCACCCGGAACGTCGAACACCTGACCGGGATAAATCCAGTGCGGATCGCGGATCTGGTCGCTGTTGGCCTCGTAGATGATCGTGTACTTGATGCCGGCGCCGAGCATGCGCCGCGAGATCGTCCACAGATTGTCGCCATGGCGGATGATGACATTGGCGCCGGTGTGGAGCGCCTCGGGTTCCATGACCGTACTGTCGGCGGCGGCCATTTGTTGTTTAGGCACTTCCGGTTTTGGCGCTGCGGCCATGCGTTCGGTCGTCGAAGCCGGCTCGTCGGCCGGCTTGGCGGCAGGTTCGCTGCCGGTCGAAGGCTTTTCGGCCATGACGGTTTCCGTCGGCGGCGTGCCCGCAGTTTCGCCTGCACCCTGGCTTTCGGTCCGGGCGACCTGCCCGGAAGTCTCTGCGGCTGCAGCCGGCTGCTCTTGCCCGGTCGCCATCTGCCCGGTTCCGGCAGTGCCGGTTTCGGTGGAGACGGCAGGCTTCTCGGCCATGGCGGTCTCTTCCGATGTTTTGGCGGGCTGTTCGGCGGTGGGCTGTTCGGCCGAGGCCATTTTCTGCTCACCTGTCTGGGCTGGCTGCTCGGGGCCGGTTTGCTCGATGGTCGGCTGTTCGGCGGACGGCTGGTCGGCGGCGGGCTGTTCGGCCGAGGCCATCTTCTGATCGCCCGTTTCGGCCGGTTTCTCCGCGGCTGCGACTTCCGGCACATCGTGGATCAGCGGCACGATGGCGCGATTGGTGACTTCGGCGCTGCCGACGGCCAGCATGTCGGCGCGCACTTCATGTTTGCCGGCGGTCATCCTGCCTTGCGCTTCGAGCAGGAAACCGCCTTCCGGCCCGACTTCCGTCGTGCCGAGGTACGTGTCGTCGACATAGATATTGACCTTGCGGCCCGGCTCGCCGGTGCCAGCCACGAAAATCTTGCCGCTGTCGACGTCAACCGCCTTGACCAATACGGGCTGGGTGGCGGGCGCCGGTGTTTCTTGCGCCGTCTCGCCAGCTGCCGGTTCCTTGGCGGCCATTTCCTGGGTGGCTGGCTCCCCGGTGGCCGGTTCCCCGGTGTCCGGTTCAGTGGCAGCCATTTCCTCGCTGGCCTGGCCTTCGGTGCCGGCCTTGGGCTCCGGCGCGGCGCCGGCAACCTGCCCGCCTGAAGATTCACCTGAAGTTTCGCCAGCAGCTTCGGCAGGCTTGGTTTCAGCCGCAGGAGCCTCGGCAGTCCTCGTTTCGCCGGCAGGCGCGGCTTCTTCGGCCACCGGTGCCTCGGCGGTCTTCGATTCGCCGGCGGGTGCGGCTTTTTCGGTGGCGCCGGAGGCTGTTTCGGACGGCATTCCGGTCGCGGCTTCGGGAGCCTGCATGACGCGGCTTGCCTCGCCCTCTTTCGCCACCATGGCGATCACCTGATCGCCATCAGCGCTCTTCCCGGGAACATGGACGACGCCGGTCTCCGACGAGGTGACCGGCTCACCGTTCTCGGGCGTCGCGCGGATTGACAATTCATGATCGCCTGCCGCCAGCGGCTTGTCGAAGACAATGGCAAAATCGCCGGAAGCACCCGATTTGGCCGAGGCGAGCACCTGGCCGCCGGACAAGATTTCGACAAGGCTGTTTGCCGGGCCCGTGCCGGCGATCACGGTCGAGCCGTCCTTTTCGACGCGCAGGACGTCGAAACTGGGCTCTGTGCGAGCGGATTCGGCCTGCTGCGGCTGTTCGCCCTTTTCGGGCTCAGTCTCGGCCGTCGGCGCCGTTTCGGCCGGCTGTTCGGTGCCTTGGCCGGCCCGTGGCTGCGTGCCCTGTTCGGCGCCGGCCGGACGATCGGATTTTTCAGTCTGCGGCAGGGCTGCAACCTGCTCGCCTGTCTTGCTCTTCTGCGAATACTGGATGGCGAAAATCGCCGCGGCGGCGAGCACGATGACAACCAGCCACGCAGCAGCGCGATTGTTCCTGAAGAATTCCGAGATCATAGCGCAATATTGCCTTTCAATCCGACCCTTTAACGGGCCGTACCCCTGTTACGCCATGCCGCAAGTGGCGGAACTCCTCTGTTTTCCAAAGCTTTTATAGCGCAAACGCGGAAATATGAACATGTGGCGACAACGCACGGTAAACATTGCCATCAATGCCAAACTTGACGTAAGGCCGTCATAAAGGTGCAATTGCCCCGTAAAACTCGTTTCAAACACGTCCTGACCACAGCACAGACATTCCGAGAAAGGTCCGTTCATGCCGGCCATCCGTTCCCTATGCGTTTATTGCGGCTCGCAGACAGGTACCAATCCCGCCTACACACAGGCCGGTCTGGCACTTGGCCAATCCATGGCCGAGGCCGGAATCAGCCTGGTCTATGGCGGCGGAGCAAAGGGTGTGATGGGAGCGGTCGCTGAAGGCGTGCGCTCGGCCGGTGGATTTTCGACCGGCATCATTCCGCGCTTCCTGGTCGCCAAGGAATCCTCGCAGGACTCGCTCAAAATGCTGAGCGAAGTAATCCTGACCGACGACATGCACCAGCGCAAACATCTGATGTTCGAGCGCTCCGACGCCTTTATCGCCCTGCCGGGCGGGATCGGCACGCTGGAGGAAATCATCGAGATCATGACCTGGGCGCAACTCGGCCGCCATCGCAAGCCGATCGTGTTCGTCAATGTCGAGAGATTCTGGGACCCGGTGCTGGTGCTGCTCGACCACATGCGCAGCGAAGGCTTCATCCACACCGCCAGGCTGGTGCAGCCGGCGGTGGTCGACGATCCACGGGCCGTGGTGGCGACCGTCCAATCCATGGTGCAGCGGATCGAGGAGGAAGCCGTCGCGGGAGAGGACATCGCGCGCATGTGAGGGCGGACGGGACCATGGCCTTGCGCAATCTTTTATTGGGGTCGGTATCGGAGACGATACAGGGAAAGATACGGGCGGCGGCACTGCTTGCCGGCGCGGCATTGCTGGGCGCAGCACTCGTCGTGGGAACGGGCGGCCTCGCACAGGCCGATCCGGCCGCGGGACAGCGGATCGTCGAGCAAGTCTGCCAGCAATGCCATGGCCTCGACGGGATCGCATTGATCGACGAGGCGCCCAACCTCTCCGGACAGAAGCGTTCCTATCTGGCGCGCCAGCTATGGGCCTTCAGGGCAGGCGAGCGCCAGGATCCGAAAATGTCGCCGTCGGCAATAGGCCTGAGCGACCAGGACATCATTGATGTCAGCGAATGGTATTCGTCGGTCCACATCACCGTGGAAGCGCCGCAATAGAAAGGCTCACCCCCGCTTTCGCCGGCCGGCAAGCATGCTCCACGAATAGATGGCAAGTGCGGTCCAGATCAATGTGAAGGCGATGGCGCGGTCGACGCCAAAGGGTTCGCCGAAAACGAAGACGGCGATCAGGAAGATCAGCGTCGGCGCGATATATTGCATGATGCCGATGGTGGACAGGCGCAGCAGTTTGGCGCCGCTGGCATAGAGGATGAGCGGAACCGCTGTGACCGGACCAGCCAGCAGCAGCATCACCGTGTCGTACCAGCCACCTGTAACGAAAAGGCCCTTACCCGCCAGTCCCAGCCACAGGATGTAGATGGTGGCGGGCAGGCTGAGGAGCAGGACCTCCAGGAAGAAACCCTGCGCCGGACCAATGGGCAGTGTTTTCCTCAGGAAACCGTAACTGGCAAAGGAAAGGGCAAGGATAAGCGATATCCAGGGCAGACCACCGGAACCCACGGTGAGGACGAGCACGGCCAGGCAGGCCAGCCCCACCGCCATGATCTGGTAGCGATCGAGGCGCTCGCCGAGAAGCGTAGCCCCCATGAGGATGCTGACGAGGGGGTTGATGTAGTAGCCCAACGCGGTTTCGACAGCGCGATCGACGGCGATCGCCCAGACATAGACGCCCCAGTTGATCGAGATGACGCTCGCCGTGAGTGCCGCCATGACGAGGGTTCGCGGTGAGCGAAACGCTTCGCGAATATCGGCGGTTCGACGCAGAAACAACAGCACAACACCCGCTACCGGCACCGACCAGACAATTCGATGGGCAACGATTTCGGCGAACGGAATATATGCGACCGCCTTCATGTAAAGCGGCAGGAAACCCCACAACAGGTAAGCGGAAAGCGCATAGATGAAGCCTTCACGCGTGTCGCCGCTACCTGTCGGAGTTCTGGCCGGTGCGGTCGTCGTCTGCGAGGAAGGCATCTGGTCCATCAGCGTGCGCCGCCAATGGCCATCTGGTTCTTCATCAGCTTGAAGGTCAGCGAATCGGTGAGCGCCTGGAACGAAGCGTCAATGATGTTGTCGGAGACGCCGACCGTGGTCCAGCGCTCGCCGGTCGAATCGATCGATTCGATAAGGACGCGGGTCACGGCCTCGGTGCCGCCATTGAGGATACGCACCTTGTAGTCGGTCAGTTCGATGTCCTCGATCTCACCCTGATACTTGCCGAGGTCCTTGCGGATCGCCCGGTCTAGCGCGTTGACCGGGCCATTGCCCTCGGAAACCGACATCAGCCGCTCGCCATCGACGACGATCTTGACCACAGCTTCCGACACGGTGACCACCTCGCCCCTGGCGTTGAAGCGACGCTCGACCTGGGTGCGGTAGGAATCGACCGTGAAATATTCGGGCACGGTGTGAAGCGTGCGCCGCGCCAGCAATTCGAAGCTTGCTTCCGCCGCCTCATAGGCCCAGCCGATCGCCTCGCGCTCCTTCACGATGGAGATCAGCCGGTCGAGATTGGGATCGTCCTTTGCAACCTCGATGCCACGTCGCGCCAGTTCGGTGATGAAGTTCGACTTGCCGCCCTGGTCGGAGACCATGACGCGGCGCCGGTTGCCAACCTGTTCGGGATCGACATGCTCATAGGTCTGCGGATCCTTCAAAATGGCGGATGCATGGATGCCGGCCTTGGTCGCAAAGGCCGAGGTGCCGACATAGGGCGCCTGGGCATTGGGCGCACGGTTCAGCAATTCATCGAATTTGTGCGCAAGGTGGGTGATGCCGGCGAGCTGTTCGGCGGAAATGCCGGTCTCGAAGCGTTCGGCAAAGGCGGGTTTCAGTGCCAGCGTCGGAATGAGCGTGGTCATGTTGGCGTTGCCGCAGCGCTCGCCGATGCCGTTCAGCGTGCCCTGGACCTGGCGCACGCCGGCTTCGACAGCGGCGAGCGAATTGGCCACCGCCTGGCCGGTATCGTCATGGGCATGGATGCCGAGCCGGTCGCCCGGAATGCCGGCGGCGATGACTTCGCGGACGGCGCTGGCGATTTCGACAGGCTGGGTGCCGCCATTGGTGTCGCACAGCACGACCCAGCGCGCACCGGCTTCGTATGCGCTCTTCGCGCAGGCCAGCGCGTAGTCCGGGTTGGCGCGGTAACCGTCGAAGAAATGCTCGCAATCGACCAGCGCCTCCTGACCGGCGGCGATGGCTGCCTCGACCGAGGCGCGGATCGATTCAAGGTTCTCCTCGTTGGTCGTACCGAGCGCGACACGCACATGATAGTCCCAGGCCTTGGCGACGAAGCAGATGGCGTCGGATTTGGCCTGCAGCAGCGCGGCAAGGCCGGGATCGTTGGAGGCCGAGATGCCGGCGCGCTTGGTCATGCCGAAGCCGACGAAGGAGGAGCGTTTCGTGCGCTTTTGTGAAAAGAACTCAGTGTCGGTCGGGTTGGCGCCCGGATAGCCGCCCTCGACATAGTCGACACCCAGTTCGTCGAGCATTTCGGCGATGGCGATCTTGTCGTGCACCGAAAAGTCGATGCCCGGCGTCTGCTGGCCGTCGCGTAGCGTGGTGTCGAACAGGTAGAGGCGTTCCTTCATGGTCTTTCTTCTTTTCAGGCTTGCGCGACGGATTCTTGCACTTGTCCGTCCTCGCACGCTTCGCGGCTGCGGGCGGACGGGCTGCGCAAAGTGGTGTCGAACAGGTAGAGGCGTTCCTTCATGGTCTTTCTTCTTTTTGTCTAGCCAACGATGCCGGCATACCAGAGCACGGCGATCACCACTGCCACGACGAGGATGAGCTTGCCGGCAATGGCCCAGAACAGCCAATTTGGCATCCCCGCGGACGGATGGGGCGTGGGCGGCGCCTGATTTTTGGCTTCGTCGCTCATGATTTTCCCGCAAACTGGTCGGTCGCCCGGATCAGCCGGTCGAGGATGCCAGGTTCGGAATAGGCATGGCCAGCGCCCTCGACGAGATGGAATTCGGCTTTCGGCCAGGCCTTGTGCAGCGCCCAGGCGTAACGGGCGGGGCACGGCATGTCGTAGCGCCCGTGCACGATGACGCCGGGAATTTCGGCGAGCTTGCCTGCATCGTGGATGAGCTGGCCTTCCTCAAGCCAGCCGGCATGGACGAAATAATGGTTCTCGATGCGCGCGAAAGCGAGCGCATAGTCGGGCTCGGCGAATATGTCGCTGGTTTCGGGTTCCGGCAGCAAAGTGATCGTCTGGCCTTCCCAATTGCTCCATGCAAGGGCGCATTCGATCTGTGCCGCCCTGTCATAGCCGGTCAGGCGCCTGCGGTAGGCGGCCATCATGTCGCCGCGCTCGGTTTCGGGAATCGGTGCAACGAAGCGCTCCCATTTATCAGGAAACATTTCGGAGACACCGAACTGGTAGTACCAGTCCAGTTCGGCCTTCGTCAGCGTGTAGATGCCGCGCAGGACAAGTTCCGACACGTGGCCGGGATGCATTTCGGCATAGGCCAGCGCCAGGGTGGAACCCCAGGAGCCGCCGAAGACCAGCCATCGGTCAATGCCCGCCATCTCGCGCAGGCGCTCGATGTCGTCGACCAGATGCCAGGTCGTGTTGGCTTCCAGCGAGGCATTGGGCGTCGAACGGCCGCAGCCGCGCTGGTCGAACAGCAGCACGTCGTAGCGCGCCGGATCGAACAGCCGGCGATGAGCGGGCGAGATGGTGCCTCCCGGCCCGCCATGCAGAAAGATTGCGGGCTTGGCCCCCGGCGTGCCGACCCGCTCCCAATAGACCGAATGGCCATCGCCGGTGTCGAGATGGCCGCTCGCATAGGCTTCGATCGGCGGATAAAGGCCTCGCAGTGCGGTCATGCTCCACCCTTTTCAGGCGGCCAGGCTTCCGTGTCGTGATCGGGATGCTGGTAGCTGACGATGCCAGCCATGAACTCGGCCACCTTGGCGTTGTCCTGTACCGTACGCACCGGCAGTTCGTGCAGCTTTTCGAAGAAGGACAATTTGTCGGCCGGATTGACCTGGATGGCGGGCGGAGCCAGTTCCGGATCGTCGAGCGAGCCGATGCAGATTTCCGGGTCGCCGCCGTAATCATAGGTCAGCGGCGTGCCGCAACTCGCGCAGAAGCCGCGCCTGATCTTGTTGGAAGAAGCGAAGGTCGCCGGCTTGCCGCGAGTCCAGGTCAGCCCCTTCGCCGTCACCAGCGGACCGAAAAAGCCACCGAAGGCCTTCTGGCACATGCGGCAATGGCAGATCGAGGCGCGGCCCAGCGCCTCGGCGCGGTAGCGCACCGCGCCGCACTGGCATCCTCCGGTTATGGCGCCGGAAAACCCCTCCCCATTCATGCTCTCCCCTCCTTTGGAGGCCAGACTTCCGTGTCGTGGTCCGGGTGCTGATGGTTCGACGCGCGGATCGCCTCGATTTCCTCGGGACCGAAATCATCCGTCGTGACCTTCTGGTGCAAGCCGGGCCAATGCGGAACAAAGCGAATGCGCGATTCGACCGAATCCTCCGACACCGGGACGTAGCGCGACGGATCATCGAGACTGCCGAGGGTCACGAGTATGGTGTCGGTATCGAGCGGATCGAAGAAAAGCGGCGTGCCGCAATCGGCGCAGAAACCGCGCCTTACGATGTCGGAGGAAGCGAACCAGCCGGGTTCGCCCCGCGTCACAACGACATCGGCGCGCGACGCGCCGGCAAGCGGCATGAAGTAGTTGCCGGCCGCCTTCTGGCACATGCGGCAATGGCACAGATGCGGATTGGAGAGCTCCACCTCGACGCGGTAGCGCACCGCACCGCACTGGCATCCACCCGTGAGAGGTCCGCCGCTCATTACCTTTCCTCCGGCGGCCAGTTGTCCGTGTCGTGATCGGGATGCTGGTAGCTGACGATGCTCGCCAGGAAGTCTGCCGCTCCGGTGTCCTCCATGGTGCCGTGCGCGGGCAATTCAGGCACGGCGTCACACCACGGCAATTTCGACTCGGTTCCCCAGGCGACGGTCGGCGGCAGGGCGGCGGGGTCGTCGAAGGCGACAACCGAAAGCGCCAACCCGTCTGGCGCATCATAGGCGAGCGGCGTGCCGCATTTTTCGCAGAAACCGCGCCGGGCGACGTTGGAACTTTGGAACCATGACGGCTGGCCGCGCGTCCAGGTCAGATTCGCGCCGCTGGTGTTGACCAGCGCCAGCGCGTAGGCGGCCGAAGCCTTCTGGCACATGCGGCAATAGCATACGGAGGAATCGCGCATCTCGCCCTCGACGCGGAAACGCACCGCACCGCACTGGCAGCCGCCGGTGTGGTGGACGCTCATTCGTCCGCTCCCATTTCTTCCGGGCTCTTGTGGCAGACGGCCTCGATGTTGTGGCCTTCCGGATCGAAGACGAAGGCGCCGTAGTAATTGGGGTGATACATCTCGCGGATGCCCGGCTTGCCGTTGTCGACGCCGCCGGCTGCCATGGCAGCCTCATAGAAGGCGTCGACCTCGGCGCGGTTTTCTGCGCGGAAGGCGATATGCATGATGGGATGCGTGCGCCCGGTGCCGGCGAGCCAGAAGAACGGCTTCGTCGAACCGAAGCCCGCGACATCGGCGTGGCCCGTCACCTCCTTGCCGAAGCGTATCAGCACCGTGCAGCCGAGCGGCGCCATCGCCTTTTCGTAGAAGGCCAGCATCGCATCGAAATCGGCGACGTTCAGGCTCATGTGATCGATCATGCGTTCGTTCATGACACTTTCTCCCTATTGGCGTTGAACGCCTCCACTGTCGCATGGTGCTCCTGACAGGGTTTTGTCAGGAGCGGATTGCCGGAGCCGCCGTCATCCCGGCCGCTACCGCGAGCCGGGATCCATTGCCCGTTCCGGCAAAATCCGGCAGGGACCGGTTGCGAGGTGGTGCTCCCATCCTCCCTTGATATGAAACGAGAAGTGGAATGGATCCCGGTTTGCATGGCAACCGGGATGACGCCACGGGAGGGATTGCCGCCGAAGAATGCGGATACCGCGCCGTGTTTCGTTTCCACCGCTGGGAGGTCCGCCGTATTCACCGCTTCGCCTCCCATTTCGTCTTCCGCTCGCCGGTTTCGGGGTCCTTGTAGTCCATCAGCTGAATGCCCTGCCCAGCCAGTTCATCGCGAATCCTGTCGGCCTCGGCGAAGTTCTTTTCGGCGAGGAGGGCGAGACGGC
>JAJDOK010000047.1 GCA_022340185.1 Salaquimonas sp.
GCGATGTCGATGCGGTCGAGTTCGCGGTTCGATTTCAGCGCCACCGCCGCCGCGATACCCGCGCCCTGGCCCGTCACCGCGCAGCAACTCATGTTGCGCGTCGCGGCGTGGCTGATGCGGTCGCCGCCGGTGGCGCGGCCCGCGACCAGCAGATTCCTGACTTTTTTCGGTAGCAGATTGCGATAGGGAAGCTGGAAATAGCGTCCGGTCGTCGGCAGGATCAACACGCCATAGCCGTCGATGAATTCGGGATAGATGCCGATCGAGTCCTCGAACCGGCCCAGTTCGCGCACATCCGTCTCGCTCATGTTGTATTGCGCGTCGATCTTGCGCGTGTCGCGGATGCCGATCGACATGCCGAAATTCCTCAGCCGCGCATTCTCGCAGCCCGGCATGTGGCGGCGCAGCGCCTCGATGGCGAGCATGGATTGGCGCCGCCCCTCGATCTCGAACTTGGTTAGGTCATCCGGGTCGGTGCCGTCGCATTGGTCGAGGTGGATCAGATTCATGTAGGTCAACTCACCGGTGTCGTGCAGCGCGCCCCAGGTGCCGGCAATGGTGTTGAGCCTGGCCGGGATCAGTCCCTCCTCGATCGCCTTGGCGAAGGGCTTGCGGATGAAGGGGGAGAACATGGCGTCCTCCTTGCCCGAGGTCTCGATGTTCCATTCGCCGCCGCCGGCCCAGTCGTGATAGGTTTGCGGATCGGCGCGCACGCCCTCCATGAAGGCGCGCTTGTCGACGCCGGCCAGATGGAACATCACCGAGGCCGCCATCATCCTTTCCTTTGGCGTCATGAAGGTCGGTGCGCCGGCGCGGTGTGCAACGTCTGCGTCGCCCGTCGCATCGATGACGATGCGCCCCATGATCGCTTCGCGGCCCGCCTTCGATTCGGTGACGATGCCGGTGATCGTGTCGCCGTCCATGATCGGCGCCACGAAGAAGCGATGCAGCATGGCGTGGATTCCGGCTTCCTGGACAAGCTGGTCGGCCACCAGCTTGAAGCCTTCCGAATCCAGTTCATACGACAGCGATTGCGATTCCTGCACCGCCGCACCCATGTCTTTCGCCCGCGTTTCGAATTCGCGGCCGATGCCGTTCGCCTCGATCGTGTCCACGTGGCGGTACCAGGCCATGCCCTCGACGCCGACGACAGTGATGTTGCCGCCGAAACAGCCGAAGCGCTCGACCAGCGTCACTTCCGCGCCCGCCCGTGCCGCCGCAATCGCCGCAGCCAGCCCGCCAGGGCCCGAGCCGACAACCAGCACGTCGGTCTTGTGGATAACGTCGATTTCGCGCGCCGGTTCGATGATGCGTTCTGCGGGCATGGCAATTCCCTTCCGAAAAGTCGCGCGACACTACGCTTTCGCATGGCAGCCGGGAAGGCGCTTTCGCGACATCTGCCGTGTGGGGATGCGGTAAAAAAACGGGGCCCGATGGGGCCCCGTTCGATCTGCCGAATTGCGGTGTCCGAAGCCTAGCGCTTGGAGAACTGGAACGAACGGCGTGCCTTGCGGCGACCGTACTTCTTGCGCTCGACCACGCGGCTGTCGCGCGTGAGGAAACCGCCCTTCTTCAGGACGGGGCGCAGTTCCGGCTCGTAATAGGTCAGCGCCTTGGAAATGCCGTGGCGCACCGCGCCGGCCTGGCCCGACAGCCCGCCGCCGGTGACCGTGGCCACGATGTCGTACTGACCGTCGCGATTGGCCGCGATGATCGGCTGCTTGAGGATCATCTGCAGCACGGGCCGCGCGAAATAGGCGACATATTCCTTGTCGTTGACGGTGATCTTGCCGGAGCCTGGCTTCACCCAGACGCGCGCGATGGCGTCCTTGCGCTTGCCTGTCGCATAGGCGCGGCCATGTGCATCGAGCTTCTGGACATAGACGGGCGCTGCATTTTCGGTTGTCTCGGCATTCTCGGCCGCGCCGGTGCCGAGCGCTTCAAGCGATTCGAGGCCTGACATCGGTTAGGCGCTCCTCTTGTTCTTGGGATTCATCGTGGCGACATCGAGTACTTCGGGCTGCTGGGCCTCGTGCGGATGCTCGGCACCGGAATAGACGCGAAGATTCTTCAGCTGGCGCCTTGCCAGCGGGCCTTCCGGCATCATGCGCTGGATCGCCTTTTGCACGACGCGCTCCGGGAAACGGCCTTCCAGGATGGCGCGCGCGGTGCGTTCCTTGATGCCGCCCGGATAGCCGGTGTGCCAGTAGTATTTCTTGTTGGCGTATTTGTTGCCGGTCAGCTTCACCTTGCCGGCATTGATGATGACGACATTGTCGCCATCGTCGACATGGGGCGTAAAGCTCGGCTTGTGTTTGCCGCGCAGGCGGTTGGCGACAATGGCTGCAAGCCGGCCGAGAACCACGTCCTCGGCGTCGATCAGCACCCATTTCTTCACCACCTCTGCAGGTTTCTGCGAGAAGGTCGTCATGTTCAAATTCCTCTGGATCGTCCGGGTCGGCGATTTCGCAGCGGTCATCTCGCTGAAATTCGAAATCCCGCCAACCTTGGCCATTCGATCACCATTGACTGGTGACCGGACCGGTCGGGCGCTTCTATAGGCTGACCCTCTATCGGCGTCAAGCGTTATGTTTGAAAGGAATTCAAAAAAGCATATAAAAATCAATTAGTTGATAATATGGTAATATAATACCCTAACATTTTTCTGCAAAACCCGGCAGGAACGGCCGTTCGCTGCCGGGTCTGAACCTGTGTTAAGAGCGCGATAAACGCTTAGTGGACGCTGGAATAGCAAGCCTGCAGAGCCGAGGCGCACTGCTGGGCATGCGACATGTTCATCTGGAACTTCGACATGCCTTCAGTCGGCGTCGTGGCGATCGCATAGTCGGAAGCCGCCAGGCACTGGCTGTACTGCGTGTTGCACGCGGCATAGCTCTGCATCATCATCATCGGATCGGCATTGGCGATACCGGCCGAACCGAGGGCCAGAAGCGATGCCAGACCGAGGCCTTTAATTACGCTCTTCATTTCAAGTCTCCCTGTTGAACCGGAATGTCGCCGGCAAATTCGGATACATTCCTGTAACTCGTTGCGCGCCGGAATCATTGAAACCGCGCCGCGCAACAATCGTCGCGCAAAATCAATGCTACCGCAATGGCAATATTGCAACAACCGGCACTTACGTCGCACCGGTTTTCACGCGAGTTTGATCGTCTCGTTCACGACTTCATCATCACATAGGAGCCCGGTGCGTCCTCGCTCGGCGCATATCTGTTCGATCCTATTCTGCGCGCATCGACTTCCTCGGCGTTCTCCGCACGTATCCACTGGTCCCAGTGCGACCACCAGGAACCGGGATGTTCCTTGGCCTCCTTCATCCAGTTGTCGAGTTCGCCGACCGGTCTGCCGCCGGTCCAGTACTGGTACTTCTTCGCCGCCGGCGGGTTGACGACGCCGGCGATATGGCCCGATCCCGTCAGTACGAAGGTAACCTTGCCGCCGAAGAATTGTGAACCGAGATAGGCCGAGCGCGCCGGCGCGATATGATCCTCGCGCGTCGCCAGGTTGTAGATGGGTATGGTGACATCGCCGAGATCGAGTTTCTCGCCGGCGACCTCCATCGTTCCCTTGGTCAGGCGGTTCTCCAGATAGCAATTGCGAAGATAGAAGGAATGGTTCGCCGCCGGCATGCGCGTCGAATCCGAATTCCAGTACAAAAGATCGAAGGGCAGGGGTTCCTTGCCCTTCATGTAATTGTTGACGACATAGGGCCAGATCAGGTCTCGCGAGCGCAGCATGTTGAAGGCCGAGGCCATCTTCGCCCCTTCCAGATAGCCCTTCGTCCCCATGGACTTTTCGACACGCGCGATCTGTTCCTCGTCGACAAAGACCTTCAAATCGCCGGCATAGGTAAAATCGACTTGCGTGGTGAGGAGGGTGGCGGTCTTGATGCGATCGTCGCCCCAGCGTGCCATCAGCGCCAGCGTCACGGCAAGTAATGTTCCGCCGACGCAATAGCCGATGACATTCATCTCCCTTTCGCCCGTCACCTCCTCGACGATGTCGAGCGTATTGATGATCCCCTCGAGCGCATAATGTTCGAAACTCTTGCCCGCCTGGCGCTCGTCGGGATTGATCCAGGAAATGACGAACACCGTGTGGCCCTGGTCGACGCACCATTTGATGAAGGATTTCTGTGGGTTCAGATCGAGAATGTAGAATTTGTTGATCCAGGGCGGCACGATGACCAGCGGGCGCTTGAGCACCCTCGTCGTCGTGGCCTCGTACTGCAGCACCTGGCACACTTCGTTCTCGAAGATCACCTTGCCCGGCGTGTTGGCCACGTCCCTGCCGAATTTGAACGCCTTGGCGTCCGATTGGCGCAGCTTCAACTCGCCGTCTCCGCTGGCGATATCCTCGGCCAGCATCTTCATGCCGCGCACCAGGTTCTCGCCATCGCTGGTGAACGTCTCGCGCAGCACCTCCGGATTGGTCACCGGGAAATTGGTCGGCGACAGCGAGTTGATAAGCTGCTGGGTGTAGAAGACCGCCTTGTGCTTGGTGTGTTCGTCAAGACCCTCGGTCTTGTCGACGAGGTCGCTTGCCCACGACGAGGTCAGCAAATAGGCCTGCTTGAGAAAATCGAAGAACTGGTTTTGTGACCATTCCGGATCGGCGAACCGCTTGTCGCCGGAATCGGGCCTGGCGATGTCTTCGACCTTCTCGCCGGCCATGCGCCTGACCGAATTGTTCCACAGATCGAGATAGCGCGAGAAGAGCTGTGTCTGGGCCGTGAGTGCGCGCTCGGGATCGGACAGCCAGTATTCGGAAACCTTGCCGAGCGTCTTGGAGAAATCGGCGAAGGATTCGGCGATGTCGTCCTGGCGCCGGCCCTCTTCGCGCGGTGCGACCCAGGCCGCTGCCGCATGGCCTGCCTGTTCGATCATTCGGGCAAGATTGCGTGCGAAGGCTTCCGGGTCCTTCATCAGATAGTTGGTGATGGACGTGCCGGCCGTCTCGCCGTTCGGCCCGCCAGCCGCCGCGACCTTTGGTGCCTCCGACGGTTTGTTGGCAGGTTTTGCAGAAATTGTATCTGCAGGCGCATTGACGGGTTTATCGGCCGGCTTGCGTGAGAGCACGGTCTTGGACCTGCTGTTGACCTTGCCTGCTGTCTTGTGCGCAGGCTTGCCGCCTGTCTTGCGCGCAGGTTTGGGAGTGGGCTTGGCAGCAGCCTTGGGGGCGGGTTTGGCAATGGCCTTGCCGGCAGTTTTGGCAATGGGTTTGCCTGCGGACTTGGCGGAAACGTCACGCTTGGCGGAGCCGCCACGAGCCTTGGCGCGGCTCCTGGCCGCGCCTGGTTTCGTGCGCTTCTTTCCGTCCAACGCCATCGCTCTCCTCCAATTGACACTAATACCCGAATTCAACCACATTCGCCACGTAGCACATCGCCCCATCGTCCGAATGCCACGGTGGGACACATAGGCTTGTGGCATGATTGGGTGACATCGCCATGAGACGGAATGGTCCGTTCGTCACGTGCAGGCAAAAAACGGGACTTCGAGAAATACCGACAGCTGCGTCATACAACCAGCGCATGCCGTTCCGGCTCCTTTCGATGGCCGGCATTGTCCTGTTCACGCTTGCCGGTTGCACCGGAACAGGCCTCGGCCTGCGCGGTGTCGGCGCACCGCCACGCCAGGACCTCGCTGCCAGCGAACCGCCGCCACAAGTCGTTACATCGGATTTCGCCGGCCCGGATTCAACCGTTCCCCGCGAAGCAATGGCGCTCGACGGCACGCCACAGGCTCTGACTCCGGTTCCGGCGGGTACGCCACACCAAAGCCCGGTGCAGCAGACGGCTTCGACCCGACCCGCAACCCGGCCGGCACCGCGCCCTGTCGCGCAGCAGACCGCCACGACGCTTCAATCCGTGGTGCCGCCACCTGCCGCCAGCGATCGCTTCACACCCCAGCCCGAAATGGCAAATTCGCGTGAAGCCGCGATACGCCAGATGCGTGAAAAGGCTGCTGCCACCGAAAAGAAGCCGCCGAATATCTTCGACATTCCGCAATCGCGCTCGGCGCCGCTCGATGAGAACGAACTCCAACAATTGCGCCGCCGAATGGAAGCGGCAGCCGACGAAAACGCCGCCAACGTGACAGCCGAAGAGGCGGAACAAAGGCAGGAATCCACCAAGCGCCTGCTTCGAAAGGCGGGCACCCACTACAAGGATGCTTTGAGTTCCATCGAGAAGTAGCGTAATCACGACTGGAAATCCGCTGCGGGCCGAAACGGATACCCGCCGCTTTATTCCGGAACGGACAATGGACGAGTTTCACAGGATCAGGCGCCTACCGCCCTATGTGTTCGAGCAGGTCAACCGGTTGAAAGCCTCGGCGCGTGCTGCCGGCGCCGACATCATCGATCTGGGCATGGGCAATCCCGACCTGCCCACGCCGCAGGCGATCGTCGACAAGATGTGCGAGGTCGCCCAGGACCCGCGTACGCATCGCTATTCGGCTTCGAAGGGCATTGCCGGCTTGCGCAAGGCGCATGCCGCCTATTACGGCCGCCGCTTCGGCGTGAAGCTCAACCCCGACACCCAGGTCGTTGCCACGCTCGGCTCCAAGGAAGGTTTCGCCAACATGGCCCAGGCGATCACCGCGCCAGGCGATGTCGTACTGGTTCCCAATCCGACCTATCCGATCCATTCCTTCGGCTTCATCATGTCGGGCGCCGTGGTCCGCTCGATCCAGGCCGAGCCCGACGACAGCTTCTTCCACGCGCTGGAACGCGCGGTGCGCCATTCCATTCCCGCACCGACCGCTCTGATCCTGAACTACCCGTCCAATCCGACGGCGCGCCTCGCCACCCTCGATTTCTACCGCGACGTGGTCGCTTTCGCGCGCAAGCACAACATCATACTGCTGTCCGATCTTGCTTACGCGGAGATCTTTTTCGACGGCGAGCCGCCGCCGTCGATCCTCCAGGTACCCGGTGCCATGGAGACGGCGGTCGAATTCACCTCGATGTCGAAAACCTATTCGATGCCTGGCTGGCGCATCGGCTTTGCCGTCGGCAACGAACGCCTCGTCTCGGCGCTGACCCGGGTCAAATCCTATCTCGATTACGGCGCATTCACGCCGATCCAGGTCGCCGCCGCCTTCGCGCTCAACACCCAGGACAGGGAGATCGAGACCGCTCGCGAGGTCTACCGCCAGCGCCGCGACGTCATGGTCGAATCCTTCTCACGTGCCGGTTGGGACGTGCCGCCGCCGCCCGCCACCATGTTTGCCTGGGCGCCCATCCCCGAAAAATTCAAGACACTTGGCTCGTTGGAATTCTCCAAGCTTCTGGTTGAAAAGGCCAATGTCGCCGTCTCGCCCGGTGTCGGTTTCGGCGAATATGGCGAGGATCACGTGCGCATCGCACTGGTCGAGAACGAGCATCGCATCCGCCAGGCCGCGCGTAACATCAAGCGCTTCCTTGCCAGTGCCGACGAAACATTGCACAACGTCATCCCCATCGCCGCCAGGCGCTGACCTTTTGCATCGCTCGTACTGACAGGAAACCGATTGCCATGGCCGAACCGTTGCGCCTCGGCGTCGCCGGGCTTGGAACCGTCGGCGCTTCGCTCATCCGCATCCTCGCCGAGAAACATAATTTCCTCGCCGAACATTGCGGCCGCGCCATCGAGGTCGTGGCTGTTTGCGCGCGCGATCCAAACCGTGACCGAGGCATCGACCTTTCGGCCATGCTATGGTTCGACGATGCAGTCGTGCTCGCACGCGATCCTTCTATCGACATCTTCGTCGAGCTGATCGGCGGCGACGCTGGTCCCGCGCTCGATTCGGTCACGGTGGCGCTCGAGGCCGGCAAGCATGTCGTCACCGCCAACAAGGCACTGCTCGCCCGCCACGGCACCGAACTGGCTGCAAAGGCCGAGGACAAGGGACTGATCCTCAATTTTGAAGCCGCGGTCGCGGGCGGCATCCCGATCATCAAGACCATGCGCGAGGCCTTGACCGCCAATGCCATCACCCGCGTCTTCGGCATCCTGAACGGCACCTGCAACTACATCCTGACCCGCATGGAGCGCGACGGCTCGTCCTATGGCGACTGCCTGGCCGAAGCCCAGCGGCTTGGCTACGCCGAGGCCGATCCGACCTTCGACGTCGAGGGCTACGACACCGCCCACAAGCTCGCCATCCTGACCTCGATCGCCTTCGGTACGCAGGTTGCCGTGGACGAGATCTATGTCGAGGGTATTTCCAACATCACGCCGGCCGACATCCAGGCGGCCTACGATCTGGGCTACCGCATCAAGCTCCTGGGTGTCGCGCAGAAGACCGATACCGGTATCGAGCAGCGCGTTCACCCGACTATGGTGCCCTTCGATTCGGCCATCGCGCAGATCCATGACGTGACGAATGCGGTGGCGATCGATGGCGACATTGTCGGTCAATTGGTGCTTTCAGGCCCCGGTGCCGGCGGTAACGCCACCGCGTCCGCCGTGGCCGGCGACATCGCCGACATCGCCAAGTCGCGGCCCGGTCAGCAATATGCACCGGCCTTCGGCACGCCCGCCCGCCAGCTCGAACCCTATCGCCAGGCGCGCATGCGGGCGCATGCCGGAGGCTATTTCATCCGCATGGATGTACACGACCGGATCGGTGTCATCGCCTCGGTTGCAACCCATATGGCCGAAGAGGGCATTTCACTCGCCTCCATCGTCCAGCATCGCCCCAATATTCCAGGTGGGGCCACGCCGCAGATCGCCGAAGCGGCCGACGGCCGCCAGACCATCATTCTGGTTACCCACACCACCACGGAACTTGCCATCCGCAATGCG
>JAJDOK010000087.1 GCA_022340185.1 Salaquimonas sp.
GAGGCCCGGCTTCAGGCACTCGGCGTGAACCTTGCCGGTCTGAAGGTGCAGTCCGTTCGGCGAAACCCGGCCGAATGCGCCGACGGAAGCGACCTCGAACGGGTTGTCGTCACTTGCATGATCGCCTTCATCCTCTCCGAACAGATTGCCGTGCTTCGAAACGCCGGGCAGTTGGGACGCGCCGCCCGCTATGCTGCCGCCTGCTGTGCTGTCAGCCGCACCGGCCTTGCCGGAGGTTGCTGCGGTGCCGTCCGCCGGCACTGTCGTGTTGAGGGAAGCCAGATGCGTGTGGTTGTCGCTTGTTGTTTTTAGCTGCTGACGCCGCAGCATTTCGAACAGTGATTTCGGTGCCGCCGCCGCGCTGGCGTTGACCGGTGCATGGCGGATCGTGCCTGTCACATCCACTGCAGGCGGTGCGGCTTCGGAGACGTCTTCACGCGGACTTTCCTCCGCATCGGCAAAGGCCAGTACGGTGCCCTCCATCAGCAGCGGATTGCCTGCCCCGTCGCGCGGTGCGGGTTCGGGGACCACATTTGCCGCTACAATCTCGTCGGCGGCAAGTGTCCCGGGCGCGCTCGCAGCGTTCGTATCGGCCGGCAGATCGGCAGTCGTTCCGGAACTGGCCGAGGCTTCTGTTGCTTCGATGGCCGTCGCCGCATCGGTCTCGTTTGCCGACAGCGACTGACTTACCCCGAGCACGCTGTCGGCAGAAGAAACACAGCCGGCAATGCCGAGCAGCAACGTCATCGAAAGGATAGCGAGGCCGGTTCGCGGAAATGTGTCTGCAACGCGCGTGCTGAAAACGCGCGGTGCATCGGTCCGTGAAGTGGCATGCACGCCTGGCAAACCCGAAGTCCTGCTTTCCCCAAAAAGGAACAAAACCCTTTTTGACACCCTGACCCACGTGCCTTGCGGCTAGCTTGCAGCGGCCGCAAGGGGGTGGTTCACGCAATTGTGATCGTTGTGTCGACCGATCCTTGTCGCGTGAGAAAACAGGCCGGTCGCTTCGAACCGACGGAAACAGCATGTTTCAACAGGCCCGGCGCTCACGGCTAGGCAGGAATTGGGGCAAAAGCGTGTTCTGGCGCGGTTGCTGAGGGTGCCGGTCTTCTACCAGCTTCCGGTATTCGCCATGCTCAGCCACGGTTCTGCCGGTGCCAGTGCTTCACCCTTCTGCAGCAATTCGATGGAGATGTTGTCGGGCGAGCGGATGAACGCCATGCGCCCGTCACGCGGCGGCCGGTTGATCGTCACGCCCTTGTCCATAAGCGATTGGCAATACTCGTAAATATTGTCGACTTCATAGGCGAGATGGCCGAAATTGCGCCCACCCGTATAGGTTTCCCGATCCCAGTTGTAGGTGAGTTCGACCAGCGGCGCGCGCTCGCTTTCCGCGGTGGCGAGATCGTCATTGGCCGACAGGAAGATCAGCGTGTAGCGCCCCTGTTCGGACTCGATACGGCGCACCTCCGTCATGCCGAGCTTGTTGCAATAGAAGTCGAGCGAGGCGTCGACATCGGTTACACGGACCATGGTGTGCAGATATTTCATGACTTTTCCTTCCCGGTGGGCACCTCGGTGACGATTGCCGGCAATTTAGCGCCGCGCGGGCCACGGGCAAGCCGGAACTTGTCGTTCACCGTTTTTCAAGGAGGTTTCTACCCCTGAAACCGGTGCCGATCAGCTTCGAAGCCGGATTGTCTACCGAAAAATACATGTCGGCACTTGCGATACCCGCGATGGTCGATGTTATGATTTCGTAAAGAATCAGTATTCGGTTCGCGTATGCGGCACTACGAGGGCTCAACAGGCCGATGGGGGCTAAGGGATTAACCGACAGGATTGCCGAAATATCGGCGGACTCGCCTTCAACCGAAGGCGATCTGGCTTCCGATGTTCTCGAGATTGCCGGCGCCATCAAATGGTTCGATGTCTCCAAGGGCTTCGGCTTTGTCATTCCCGATGACGACTATCCCGATGTGCTGATCCACGTCACCTGCCTGCGCCGCGACGGCTTCGGCACTGCGTTGGAAGGTGCGCGGGTGGTCTGCGAGGCGGTGTGGCGCGACAAGGGGCTGCAGGCGCTGCGCATCCTGTCCATGGACAATTCCACCGCCGTCACTCCGGCGCAGAACCGCGCCGCCAGAACCCATATCGAGGTCAAGCCGGAAAGCGATCTGGAACGCGTTCAGGTCAAGTGGTTCAACCGCACGCGCGGCTATGGCTTCGTCGTGCGCAATGGCGAGGATATTTTCGTCCACATGGAGACCTTGCGGCGCTTCGGCCTGACCGAATTGCGGCCCGGCCAGTATGTGTTCGTACGTTTCGGCCGCGGTCCGAAGGGCCTGATGGCGGCCGAGATCTATCCCGACAATCCGCGCCAGCAGCGCATCCCGCATTAGATTCCGCATCGTATGCCTGTTTCCCGGCATCCGGCGCGAACATCATTGCGCCGCGATTGATTGCGAGCTATCGCCAGCTTCGTCCGCTCATTCGTTCTGGCCAGAGCCATGCTTCGCGATTTCAGATCCTTTCCCAATCTCGTTTGCCTGACCTTCCTGATCGGATTGTCGGTCCTCTTCGCCATTGCCCCGCAGGCAATGGCACAGCAGGAGGCCGGGCAAAACGTCATGGTCCTGCCCGACGATCCGGACAAGCTGGTCGCGCACACTGCCCAGGGTGCGTTTCCCTTCGTCATCGAGATCGCCGACAACCCGTCGGAGCGCGCGCGCGGCCTGATGTTCCGCGAGAAAATGCCGGCCAATCACGGCATGCTGTTCGATTTCGGCGTTGTGCGCGACGTCGCCATGTGGATGAAGAACACGCCGATGGCGCTCGACATGGTGTTCATCCGCTCCGACGGCACGGTTTCCCGCGTCGCCGAACGCACCAAACCCTATTCGGAAGACGTGATCGATTCCGGCGAACCGGTTTCCCATGTGCTTGAACTGCGCGCCGGCATTGCCCGCATGATCGGGCTCAAGCCCGGCGACCGGCTGGAGCATCCGCTGTTTACTGGCGCCAAAAGAAACGGAACGGCGCAATAGGCCAAGCGAACCAGCGAGGCGTGTCCTGGCCGGCTGGATCAAACGGCGAATTCACCATCTCGCTGCGCGCAATGGTGTGGCGGAACCTCGAGTTCAGCCATTCGGCCAGTCGGGAAAAATTCACGTCGCCATCGATGGCGGCTTCATCGCCGTCGCCATGATCGTTCATATCCGCGCTGACGAAAGATGCTTCGCCGATGATGCCCGTATCGCCCCTGACAAAGGCGCGGTGCAATTCTTTCGGTGTGACCCGGATGACAGTATCGGCCCCGTCGAGCACCGCGGCAAGACCGGGGATGGTCATCTCAAGTGCGGCGAGGGCGGCGCGCGCATGATCCATGCAGGCGCAATTGGACTGCCGGCAGGACGTCGCGGTGTCGCCGCATCCTTCCAGTTCGGCAATCTCCCGCGCCATCTGCTCGATCGCGATTTTCCGCTTCACCATCCGTGATCACAATATTAAGTAGTATTATTTCCATATATACACGTAAAAATAGAAATCGGAAACCGCAGCCATCGTCGTTTTATCGGATGTCTGGAGAGCGCTGCCCGGAGCATCCCTATCGGGCTGAAGGACGAAGCGTACTTGAATTCGGCCTGCCGCCTCCTCTTGATGTTTTTGCCCGTTCTCACCACTTGCCCAACGGCGCCGAACACCCTAGGAAAGCGCTGCACGGAGCGTGGCGCAGTCTGGTAGCGCATCTGGTTTGGGACCAGAGGGTCGCAGGTTCGAATCCTGCCGCTCCGACCAGCCTTCGCTCTTCGAGCTTCGGCTCGGCAAGCCGAAGGCATGCCGAACGAACCGAAGTGAGCGAGGCTGTCGTGCCGAAATGCGAAGCACGAAGGCGGAGCAGGGCCATTTGTGAGGTATATTTGTATTCTTCAGAGCCTTTCCGACTCCGACCGGCATTACCAGAGCATAACCGGTGACATGAACACCCGCTTGAAGCAACACAACGCGGGTGAAGTGTTCCACACCGCCAAATTCCGGCCTTGGCGCGTCAAGAACTACTTTGCATTCGTCGATGAGAAGAAGGCCTGCGCGTTCGAGAAATACTTGAAATCCGGCTCGGTCCGCGCTTTCGTCAAGCGGCAATTCTGAACCACTTAGCAAGAGGAATAGCCCATGCCTGCTCGCATCTACAAGCCCGCCAGAAATGCCATGCAGTCGGGCAAGGCCAGGACTGCCGAATGGGTGCTTGAGTTCGAACCGGAGGACCCGCGCCACATCGAGCCGCTGATGGGTTATACCTCCAGTGCCGACGTGAAGCAGCAGGTGCAGCTGCATTTTCCGAGCGCCGAAGCCGCAATAGCCTATTGCGAGCGCAACGCCATTGCCTTCACGGTTTTCAAGCCGCACGAGCCGCGCCGGCGCAGAACATCATACTCGGAAAATTTCTCCTTCGCCCGCAAGACGCCCTGGACGCACTAGGTTGCAGTTGCAGCTCGCTCGTCGCCTGCGCGCTGCTCACTTGAATCACGATCTTCAGCTTTGTCTGCAAGTGATTCTGGCTTAAAGCCTTTTGGCAGATTGCCTGAACGGCCCCTTAGCTCAGCTGGATAGAGCACCGGCCTTCTAAGCCGATGGTCGCAGGTTCGAATCCTGCAGGGGTCACCAGCAATTTTTCGAGCTATTGCACCTGTTTGCGTTTTCTATCTCTTTCCGGCCCTCGAATTCCTCAGCGAAGAGGCGTATCTTGGCGCGATCCCGCGCGTGCTGGACTGGACGGACTATGTCCGCGAAATTGCCGGCATCCTGACGCGCGAAGTGTCCGATCCGCCGCCCTTCAAGTTTCCCGAAGGCTGCGGTTTATACGCGCCGGATCAGTTGCATCAGGGGGAGAAAGCATGAGCAACCCCATTCAAGGCACCATTCCCGGTCTGGTTGGACCGGGCAGCCAGCCGGGCGAGGCAGACGGCGCGGAACTCGACATCTTCCCGATGCCCTCGGGCATGACGACCTTTTCGGCGCCCGACCTGCCCGAACCGGAGGATACGGCAGATCTGAAGGCAGGGATCGCGGCGCTCGATGCCATGCTGGCGGCGCTGCGCGCCTTCGATGGCAAGGCTGGCAAGGGCGTGGCGGTCGATCTCGGCGGCCTCGACGCCGCCAATCTCGACCTCGTCAACCATGTGCTGGGCGAGGGCGAGGTTTCGATCATCGCCGGCACGCGCTATCAGGCACAGGAGGCAGTGCTCGCCGGGGTTTGGCGGGTGCGCGAGACACGTGAGAACGGGGAAATTGTCCGCGACATGGTCGAAATCGGCCCGTTCCCGCAGGCGATCGCTGCGATCGCCTTTAGCGGGGCGAAAAACGAAGTCGCCATGCCGGAAGAATCGGGCCCCAACGTCTTCAACGCACCGCCGCTGGTGACCGAGATCAACGAGCAGCTTGGACCTGCGGGCAACGGCCGGAAAAACGGTTCCGGCCCGCACGTCATCAACCTGTCGCTGCTGCCGCACACAGAGGAAGACTTGACCTTCCTCGACGATGTGCTGGGCCGCGGCGGGTTGACGGTGTTGTCGCGCGGCTATGGCAATTGCCGCATCATGGCGACGGCGACGCGCCATGTCTGGTGGGTGCAATATTACAATTCGCAAGACGCGATGATCCTCAATTCCATCGAGATTACGGGCGTGCCGGAAGTCGCCTGCGCCGCGCCGGAAGACATCGCCGATTCAGCCGAAAGGCTTGGCGAAATCCTGGAGGTTTACCGGTGAGCGAAGCTGCCTGAGATGAATGACGCCGCCAAGATCGCCGCGAAATTCGAGGAGACGTTCGAGCACATCCGCGTCGAGCGCATGGAAGGTGTGCCGATCCTCAATCCGGCACTGTCGGTGGAGATGACCGAACTCGTCGAGTGGGAGACCTGGCATGCCGGGGTGCTGGTCACGCCATGGTTCATCAACCTCATGCTGATCGCGCGGGGAAAGGAAGTCGACCAACCGATTACCGGCACGAAGAAGCTGTTCAACCTGCCTGCCGGTGTGTTCGAATTCATCCGCAGCGAGGAGGAGGGGCTTGGCGGCTTCTGGATGTGCTCGCTGTTCTCGCCGGCGCTCGAATTCGGCGATCAGGAGACGGCGATGGCCGTGGCCGATGCCTCGTTTGCCACGCTGATGAACGAGGAGGAAAACGAGGGTGAAGCCGGCATGGAGCGCATCTGGCGCGGCGAACTACCTCGTGAAGAAACCCCCGACACCCTTGCCGAAGGGGAAATGAAGCGCGACGATCGCGAAGACAGCCGCCAAGAAGTCAGCCGCCGCGCTTTTCTGACAGCAGGCCGCAGACAGGCAGGCACGACGCGCGGAGACGCGACATGAATTTCGAAGGCAAGGTCACGATCGATCTGAGCCGCGGAGATGATTCCGCAGTGCGGGTCGAATATCGCCAGCCGGTGGAGATCGATCGCATTCTGCGAGGCAAGGCGCCGCAGGACGTGCCGGCCATGCTCGCCATGGTCTATTCGGTCTGCGGCAACGCCCAGGCGCATGCGTCCGCACTTGCGCTGGAAGCCGCTTCGGGTGAAGCGAGCGATCCCGTTACGTCGCGCTCGCGAACGATCCTCACCGCGCTGGAAACCTGGCGCGAAACCGCACTGCGCATTGTTTTGGAATGGCCCGGCATGACGGGCGGCGAAGCAGACACGGCAACCGCGCGAGAGGTGATGGCGCTGCTGCCGCGCATGAAACAGGCGCTGTTCGCCAATACCGCTCCGTTTGCAATCGGCGCGACGGCCGTACCGGACATCCACGCTGCGCTGAAAATCGTCGGCGAGGTCGAGAAGCTGACGGGCGAACATGTGCTTGGCGAATCCTGCGAACGCTTCCTGGCGCGGCGCGGCCACGAAGGTCTTTCGGACTGGGCCGTATCCCGCTCGACACAGGCGGCGGAGTTCATGCGCCATCTGCTGACGCATGGCTGGATGGATGAGGCCTGGGTTGATGCGCCTGCGCTCGACCTTCCCGACCGCGCCGACAAGATGAGCCGATGGTTCGCCCTTGCGGTTGCGGGACGCGGTGGCGAAGCTGGCACGGTGCCGGAAACCACGCCCTATTCGCGACGCCGGAACGATCCGAATATCGCGAGCCTCGCCTCGCACGGCATAGGCGTGCGATTTGCGGCGAGGCTCACCGAACTGGCCCGCCTGCCGCTCGAAATGCACGATCTGCTCGCCAGGAAGGTGCGCCCGACGGTGGTCTCGGCCTCGATTGACGGCTATGGTACGGCGATTGTCGAAGCCGCGCGCGGACTGCTCGTGCATGTTGTGCGCCTCGAAAAAGGTGCGGTCGCCGACTATCGCGTCATCGCGCCGACCGACTGGAATTTCCATTCACGAGGCATTGCCGCACAATGTCTCGACGCGCTCGGCGACCATGCGGACCGGGACACGCTCGCCCATCTGGTCGTGCGCGCAATCGATCCCTGCGTTGCCTATGAAATGAGGGCGGGTTGATGCACGAGATGGCGATCTGCGAAAGCATTCTCGGCATTCTGAAGGAGCAGGCGCGGGCGCAGAAGTTCGACGCCGTCAAGCGCGTGCGGCTCGAGATCGGGCCGTTGTCGGGTGTCGAGATCGAGGCGCTGAAATTCGGCTTCGACGTGGTCACGCGCGGTTCGCTCGCCGAAAGTGCGGCGCTGGAGATCGTCGAGACGCAGGCTACGGCCTGGTGCATGCCCTGCGGAGAGGCGGTCACCATCGCCCAGCGCTATGATGCCTGTCCGAAATGCGGCTCGTATCAATTGCAGGTGACGGCGGGCGAGGAATTGCGGATCAAGGAACTGGAGGTGAACTGATGTGCACGGTTTGCGGTTGCGGCGAAGGTGAGGTCCGTATCGAAAAGGACGGCAAGACCCACGGCCATTCGCACGATCATGGCCACCATCACGACCATTCGCATGACCACGATCACGATCATGGCCATCACCATCATCACGGCGAACATGGCGATCTCGACTACGGCGCGGGACCGGCGGGCACGGCCGTTCCCGGCATGAGTCAGGGTCGGATGATCCAGCTCGAAACCGATATCCTGTCCAAGAACAATGCCTATGCCGCCGACAACCGCGCCTTCTTTTCCGATCACGGCATTCTGGCGCTGAACCTCGTCTCCAGCCCCGGTTCGGGCAAGACCAGCCTGCTGGTGAAAACGATCGAGATGCTCAAGGGCAAGCTCGATGCAAGCGTCATCGAGGGCGACCAGCAAACGGCGGCCGACGCCGACCGCATCCGCGCCACCGGCGCGCCGGCGATCCAGATCAATACCGGCAAGGGCTGCCATCTCGACGGCCACATGGTCGGCCATGCGGTCGAGCATCTGGCGCCGGCCGACGGCTCGGTAGTGTTCATCGAGAATGTCGGCAATCTCGTCTGCCCGGCGGCGTTCGATCTGGGCGAAGCGCACAAGGTGGTGATCCTGTCGGTGACTGAAGGCGAGGACAAGCCCCTCAAATATCCCGACATGTTCGCGGCCGCCGATTTGATGATCCTGAACAAGACCGATCTGTTGCCGCATCTCGATTTCGACGTCGAGGCGGCGATTGCAAACGCGCGCAACATCAATCCGGCGATCAAGGCGCTGAAGGTTTCGGCGCGTAGCGGCGAGGGCATGGGCGGCTGGATCGCCTGGATCGAGGCCGCGCGGATGATGGCTCTGGCGGGGCATCCGCTTTCGGACCAGGCGGCGGCGGAATAACGAAGGAAGAAAAGGGGAGGCGGGACCATGTGTCTGGCGATACCGGCGAAGGTTACGGCGCTTGAAGCGGGCGACATGGCGGTGGTCGCCTTTGAGGGTGTCAAGAAGCGCATTTCGGTGGCGCTGGTCGACGACATTGATGTCGGCGACTACGTGCTCGTCCATGTCGGCTACGCGCTGCACAGGGTGAGCGAGGAGGACGCAATGCGCACGCTGGCGCTGATGGGCGAAGCAGGCATCCTCACCGAGGAACTGCAAGAGATGAAGGAGGGCGCGGCATGAAATATGTCGACGAATTCCGCGCCCGCGATCTCGCCGAAAAGCTGGCGCGCCAGATCGCGCACGAGGCCAGGCCCGATCAGGACTATCATTTCATGGAGTTCTGTGGCGGCCATACCCACGCCATCTTCCGCTATGGCGTGCAGGACCTGATGCCGGACAATGTCGAATTCGTGCACGGGCCAGGCTGTCCGGTCTGCGTGCTGCCCGTGCGCCGGCTCGACGATGCGGTGGAACTGGCCGAGAAGTTCGGCGTCATTCTGTGCACCTATGGCGACATGATGCGCGTGCCGGGCACCAAGCAGCGTTCGCTGATCCGCGCCAAGGCGGACGGCGCCGATGTGCGCATGATCTATTCGACGCAGGACGCGCTGAAGATCGCCCGCGAGAACCCCGACCGCGAGGTCGTGTTCTTCGCCATCGGCTTCGAGACGACGACACCGCCGACAGCAGTGGCGATCCTGCAGGCCGAGGCCGAGGGGCTGAAGAACTTCTCGGTGTTCTGCAACCACGTGCTGACACCGGCGGCGATCGCGCATCTTTTGGATTCGGACGATTTCGCGCCGGACGGGCCGGCGCGCATCGACGGTTTTCTGGGACCCTCGCACGTTTCCACCGTGATCGGCTCCAAACCCTATGAGGGCGCGGCGGAGAAATACGACAAGCCCGTGGTGATCGCCGGCTTCGAGCCGCTCGACGTCATGCAGTCGGTGCTGATGCTGATCCGCCAGGTCAATGAAGGCCGCCATGAGGTCGAAAACGAATATACCCGCGTCGTCACCCGCGAAGGCAACAAGAAGGCGCAGGCGCTGGTCGACAAGGTGCTGGAGGTGCGCGACGATTTCGAATGGCGCGGGCTTGGCACGGTGGCGTTCAGCGCGCTGAAAATCCGCGACGCATACGCTTTCTTCGACGCCGAAAAGCGCTTCGACGTTTCCGAGAAGCGGTCACGCGAAACCAAGTCCTGCGAGTGCCCGGCGATCCTGCGCGGCGTAAAGAAACCAACCGAATGCAAGCTGTTCGGCACAGTGTGTACGCCGGACAATCCGATGGGCTCCTGCATGGTGTCCTCGGAAGGCGCCTGCGCGGCCTACTGGACCTATGGCCGCTTCCGGGATGGCAACAAGACGGGGGCGAAGCGACCGGAGGCGGCTGAATGAACGCCCTCGAGCGTCCGGCAAGGTTGACGGGCAGCGTGGACATGACGCATGGCGGCGGCGGGCGCGCCATGGCCGACCTGATCCGCGACCTGTTCCAGCGCCATCTGTCGAACGCCTTTCTCGACCAGGGCAACGACGCGGCGCTGTTGCCTGCCGAAACGGGACGGCTGGTCGTTTCCACCGACGGTCATGTCATCTCGCCGCTTTTCTTTCCCGGCGGCGATATCGGCTCCCTGTCGGTGCATGGCACGCTGAACGATGTCGCCATGGCCGGCGCGAAACCGCTCTATCTGACGGCGGGCTTCATTCTGGAGGAAGGCTTCCCGCTCGCCGATCTGGAGCGCATCGTCATCTCCATGGCTACCGCCGCGCGCGAAGCCGGCGTACCCATCGTCACCGGCGACACCAAGGTGGTCGAAAAGGGCAAAGGCGATGGCGTGTTCATCACCACGACAGGCGTCGGCACGGTGCCGGACGGCGTGGAAATCTCGGCGAAACGCGTGAAGCCTGGCCAGGCCGTGCTCATCTCCGGCTCGATCGGCGACCACGGCGTGGCGATCCTGTCGAAGCGCGAGAACCTGGAATTCGAGACCGAGATCAGGTCGGACAGCGCGGCACTTCATACGCTGGTCGCAGCGATGGTCGAGGCCGTGCCCGGCATCGCCATGCTGCGCGATCCGACACGCGGCGGTCTTTCCGCGACACTGAACGAGATCGCGCATGCCGCACAAATCGGCATGAAGCTCGACGAGGCGGCGATTCCCCTGAAGCCCGATGTGCATGCCGCCTGCGAATTGCTCGGCCTCGATCCGCTCAATGTCGCCAATGAGGGCAAGCTGATCTGCATCTGCGAGGCAGGTGATGCCGAAAAGCTGCTTGCTGTCATGCGCGCGCACCCCAAGGGCGCGGACGCGGCGATCATCGGCCATGTGGTCGAGGATGACGCCTGCCTGATCCAGATGGAAACGGGCTTCGGAGGCGCGCGCGTGGTCGACTGGCTCGCCGGAGAGCAGCTTCCGAGAATCTGCTGATGCGGTAAGCAAAAGCGGATATGCCTGGCAGGACTGTATTGTGAGCTAAATGCCCGCGATTCATGCCGCTGGTTTCAGACTGCTATTTTACGACAGTTCTTGCCGCGAAATTGCGCGTGGGGCAGCGTGGGTGCGTTCATAGTTTTGTGAGCGTGCGCCCGAATGTATCAAAGGCGTCTTTGCGCAGCTTGGGCCGACCGGCAGAAAAGGCAATTCGGCTGGACAGGCTGCGGCAAGCAGCGGAACAGGACTCATGGAAATGCCGTCCGACGAAGCCGACACCGGCGACATAAGCCAGATCGAAACCCTTCAGGACGCGCTCGACAAGGCGACGGCGCAAGCCGAGCCGCCGGCAAGGCGGCGCCATGGTGGACGCGCCGGCAATGTCCGCGGCAAGGGCGCCGTCATCACCCAGCTTCCTTGGACGGCTCCCGTCAATTCCGACCGGCCAACCGAGCCACTGGGCGAGGAGGGCGTCGCGGCGGTTCACAACGGCGCCATGCGCATTCTCGAGGAAATCGGCATCGAGTTTCTTCACCCTGATGCGCTTGAAATCCTGAAAAAAGCCGGCTGCATCGTCAACGGGCAGAATGTGCGCATGGAGCGCGATCTGGTGATGGAGATGGTTGCCAGGGCACCGTCGAGCTTCACCATCACGCCCAGAAATCCCGCTCGCACCATCACCATCGGCGGCAATCACATGGTGTTCGGCAATGTGTCGAGCCCGCCCAACTGCTCCGATCTCGACCGTGGCCGCCGGCCCGGCGACCGTGAGAGTTACCGCGACTTCATCAAGCTGACGCAGTATTTCAACTGCATCCACTTCGCCGGCGGTTATCCCGTCGAGCCGGTCGACATCCACCCGTCAGTGCGCCATCTCGACTGCCTGTTCGACAAGCTCGTGCTTACCGACAAGGTCGTCCACGCCTATTCGCTGGGCAAGGAACGCGTAGAGGATGTCATGGAAATGGTGCGCATCGCGGGCAGGCTGACGCACGAAGAGTTCGATGCCACGCCGCACATGTACACCAATATCAATTCCTCCTCGCCCTTGAAGCACGACTATCCCATGCTTGACGGCGCAATGCGGCTTGCCCGGCGTGGCCAGCCGACCATCGTCACACCGTTTACGTTGGCCGGAGCGATGGCGCCGGTCACCATTGCCGGCGCGGTTACCCAGTCCGTAGCCGAAGCGCTGGCCGCCATCGTGCTGATCGAGCTGATCAATCCCGGCTGTCCGGTTGGCATGGGCACGTTCACCTCCAATGTCGACATGAAGACCGGCGCGCCGGCATTCGGCACGCCGGAATACATGCGTGCGACGCAGGTCTCCGGCCAAATGGCGCGCTTCTACAAGCTGCCGCTGCGCGCCTCCAACGCCTGCGCGGCAAACTCTCCCGACGCGCAGGCCGCCTGGGAAAGCGCCTTTTCGCTGTGGGCGGCTGTCTCTGCGGGCGTCAACATGGTCTATCATGCCGCCGGTTGGCTGGAGGGTGGGCTTTGCGCGTCCTACGAGAAGTTCGTCATGGATTGCGAGACGCTGCAGCAGATGATGGTCTATATGCGGCCTGTGACAGCCGGCGAGGATGATGTCGCCGTCGAAGCTGTGCGCGAGGTCGGGCCGAATGGCCATTTCTTCGGCGCTTCGCATACCCAGCGCCGCTACGAGACCGCCTTCTACAGCCCGTTCCTGTCCGACTGGTCGAATTACGAGAACTGGCGCGACCGTGGTTCGGTCGAAACGCCCGAGCGTGCCAACCGGATCTGGAAGCGCATTCTGGAGGAATTCGAGGCGCCGCCGATCGACGCCGATGTCGCCGACGAACTGGCCGCCTTTGTCGAGCGACGCAAGCGCGAAGGCGGTGCCCCCACCGATTTCTGACCGGTTTCACTCCACGCCCATCGGCACGTTTGCAATCGCTTTGTCCGCGAGATTCGACCGCCGAACGCTATTCCAATCGGTTAAATTCAAACATTGGGCATGTTCAAAAAAGCGTCACGGCGCTTGACGTGGCAGTGAATATCAATTGTGATGACACACCATGCGGGTGGATGAGTGGGGGCCTCTCCTCTCCTCTCTGCCTTGCCGGTCCGGGAGGTCGGCAGGGGGCATCCGGATAATAACTGCGCGCAAGAACCGTCGAAGGGCGGTATTTGCAGAGTGATCAACTAGGGTAACAGAAAAGGCTGTTGTTAATGACAAAAACAATCCTTTCCGTTGCGCTGGGCCTCACCGTCGCGGGCTTGCTCGCGTCGACGGCTTCGGCAGCGACACTTGACGATGTGAAGGCCAAGGGCTTCATCCAGTGCGGAGTGAGCCAGGGCCTTCCCGGCTTCTCCAATCCGGATGACCAGGGCAACTGGACCGGCGTCGATGTTGATGTCTGCCGCGCCATGGCTGCGGCCGTTTTTGGCGATGCAAGCAAGGTGAAGTATACGCCGCTCTCGGCCAAGGAGCGCTTCACGGCGCTGCAGTCGGGCGAGATCGACGTGCTGTCGCGCAATACCACCTGGACGATGACGCGTGATACCGCGCTCGGCCTGAACTTTGCCGGCGTCAACTATTATGACGGCCAGGGCTTCATGGTCCGCAAGAGCCTCGGTGTTGCCTCGGCTCTCGAACTGTCCGGCGCATCGGTATGCACCAACACCGGCACGACGACCGAGCTGAATGTCGCCGACTATTTCCGTGCCAACAAGATGGAATACGAAATCGTCGCCTTCGAGAAGTCCGACGAGGTCGTCGCCGCTTATGACGCCGGTCGTTGCGATGTCTACACCACCGACCAGTCGGGCCTGTATGCCAACAGGCTGAAGCTGACCAATCCCGACGAGCATGTGGTTTTGCCCGAGATCATCTCCAAGGAGCCGCTCGGCCCCGTTGTTCGTCAGGGTGACGACCAGTGGTTCAACCTCGCCAAATGGTCGCTGAACGCGATGATCAACGCGGAGGAACTCGGCGTCACCAGCGAGAATGTCGACGAGATGGCGAATTCCGACAATCCTGAAATCAAGCGCCTGCTTGGCAAGGAAGGCGAATTCGGTGCCGCCATTGGCGTGTCCAATGATTGGGCCTACCAGATCGTCAAGCAGGTCGGGAACTACGGCGAGTCCTTTGAAAGGAATATCGGCGTAAACACCCCGCTTGAGATCAAGCGTGGCCTGAATCAACTTTGGTCGAAGGGCGGCATTCTATACGCCCCGCCGATCCGCTGACGTGAATCGGGCCGGCCCTTGTGTAAGGGCCGGCCTTTGACTTTGCAGGCGGGGAATACGCCGCCTGTTACCTGACAAGGGCTCCGGTTTTTCGACCGGGTGAAACTCAAGCTTGCAGGTGAGGGGATATGACTGTAGCGGATACTCCTGTTGGGACAGGTGCACCCAAGGTCGCAATTTTCAACGACCCCAAGGTACGCGGCGCGGCAATCCAGATCGTTCTGATCGCGCTGATCGCCTTCCTGATCTATGGCATGGTGTCGAATGCCGCCACCAACCTGGCCAAGGCAGGCATTGCCTCGGGCTTCGGCTTCCTCAATGTCACCGCCGGTTTCGGCATCAATATTTCGCCCTTCGTCGAATATTCGGAAACCTCCACCTATGGTCGGGTTTTCCTGGTCGGTCTGCAGAACACGCTGGTCATTTCGATCGCCGGCATCTTCTTCGCAACCATCATCGGCTTTATCGTCGGCGTTGCCCGGCTTTCATCGAACTGGGTGATAGCCAAGCTCGCCTACGCCTATGTCGAAATCATGCGCAACATTCCGTTGCTGCTGTGGATTTTCATTTGGTATTTTTCGGTTCTGCGTCTGCTGCCAAGCAAGTCTGATCCCATCAACCTTGGCCCGTTCGGTCTTCTCAACATTGCCGGCTACTACGCGCCAAAGGCAGTCTTTGCAGGAGGCGCGGGCTGGATAGGCATTGCGTTGATCGTCGCCATCGTTGCCAGTTTTGTCCTCTCGTTCTGGGCGAAAAGGCGGCAATTGGCGACCGGCGAACAATTCCCTGTCTTCTGGACTTCCGTCGCCATGATCGTCGGCCTGCCGCTGATCGCCTATTTCCTGACAGGCATGCCGGTGTCCTTCGAATTGCCAACCGCGTCGCGGTTCGGTCCGAAAGGCGGGGCACGCATCTATCCCGAATTTCTTGGTCTGCTGTTGGCGCTGTCTCTGTACACGGCCAACTATATCGGTGAGATCGTGCGCGCCGGCATCATGGCCATCAGCCACGGCCAGACGGAAGCAGCTCATGCGCTCGGCATTCGTTCGGGGCCTACGCTGCGGCTGGTCGTCATTCCCCAGGCGATGCGCGTCATCATTCCGCCGCTCACCAACCAGTATCTCAACCTGACCAAGAACTCCTCGCTGGCCGTTGCCATCGCCTATCCCGATCTCGTTTCGGTGTTTGCCGGCACGACGCTCAATCAGACCGGCCAGGCCGTCGAGGTGCTGCTGATGACCATGCTGACCTATCTGGCGATATCGCTTCTGACCTCTCTGCTAATGAACTGGTTCAACGCCAAAATGGCGTTGGTCGAGCGCTGAGCGGGAGAAGGCAGATGGCAAATTCAACTTCTTCCTCGGCAGCCGAAACGGCCTTTGTACGCAGCGATATGGTGCCATCCCAAGCGCCTCCGGCGAGCGAGGTCGGCGTGATCGGCTGGATGCGGAAGAACCTGTTCTCGTCCATTCCGTACACGATCCTGACGCTGTTCTCGCTTTATCTGATCTGGCTGGTCGTTCCCCCACTGCTCGAATTCGGTTTGTTCAACGCCGTGTGGAGCGGCAGCGATCGCGAAGCATGCACAACAGCGGCGCAGGGCGGTATACAGTCCGACGGCTGGGTGGGCGCCTGCTGGCCCTATATCGGTTCCTATCTCAATCAGTTCATCTACGGCCGCTATCCCATCGACCAGTATTGGCGGGTGAACGCGGTCTTCGCACTTTTTGCCGTCGGCCTGGTCCCCGTGCTCATCCCTCGAGTGCCCTACAAGGGGCTCAACGTGCTCTACCTGTTCGGCGTTTTCCCCGTCGCATCGTTCATCCTGCTGACCGGCGGCAACATCACGCTCGACGGTTTCCTGCTGCCCGACGCAATCATGGCGCCCTCTTTCGTAAAGTTCATCATTGATTATTTGGTCCTGACGGCCGTCGTCTGCCTGATCGGCTACGCCATCGCGCGCGGCACCGAGGCACCCGTCGCGCCCATGATCCGCAACATCCTGATCGCGATGGGTGTTCTGCTGGTGATCTTGCTGCTGTTTGCAACCAATTTCGGACTCGAATCCGTCACCACCGACCAGTGGGGCGGGCTGCTGGTTACCCTGGTGATCGCGGTGACCGGCATTGTAGCCTCGTTGCCGATCGGCATCGTGCTTGCGCTGGGGCGTCGTTCGCAATTGCCGGCCGTCAGGCTCCTGTCGGTGGTCTTCATCGAATTCTGGCGCGGCGTGCCGCTCATTACCGTGCTGTTCATGTCCTCGGTCATGCTGCCGCTTTTCCTGCCGGAGGGGGTGTCCTTCGACAAACTGCTACGCGCGCTCATCGGTGTGGCGCTGTTCGCGGCCGCCTACATGGCCGAGGTCGTGCGCGGCGGTATCCAGGCGCTGCCCAAGGGGCAGTATGAAGGTGCGATGGCGGTAGGCCTGTCCTATTGGCAGATGATGCAGTTCATCATCCTGCCGCAGGCGCTGAAGCTCGTCATTCCCGGCATTGTCGGCTCTTTCATTGCGCTCTTCAAGGATACCACGCTGGTCCTGATCATCGGACTGTTCGACTTCCTCGGCATGATCCAGTCGAGCTATTCCGATCCGACATGGGCAAGCCCGGTACAGTCGCTCACCGGCTACCTGTTTGCGGCGCTAGTCTATTGGGCGTTCTGTTTCGCCATGAGCCGATATTCGCTCTACATGGAAAGCCGCCTGGATACCAGCCGCCGATAAACGTCCACCTCCGAGTTAAAGCGAGACCTAAATGGCCAAGACAACCAGATCCAGCACGAAAAGCACCAGGACGGCGGCCGCCAGGCCTGCCACGCGCGCCAAGGCTCCCGCCAAGACTGCTGCGGCCAAGACCACAACCGCGAAGACGGCCAGCGTGCCGAAGGTGAAGGCAACCCGATCCAAGGCGGAGCCAAAGGCCCCGGCGAAACAAGCTGCCGCGCCGGAACAGGCCGCAGGAGGCCTGCATATTTCCGATACCGAAGTCGCAGTCGAAATCGTCGACATGCACAAATGGTATGGCGAGTTCCACGTGCTGCGCGACATCAACCTGAAAGTGATGCGTGGTGAGCGCATAGTCATCGCCGGTCCGTCGGGTTCCGGCAAATCGACCATGATCCGCTGCATCAATCGGCTGGAGGAACACCAGAAGGGCAAGATCGTCGTCGATGGCATCGAACTGACCAACGACCTGAAGAAGATCGACGAGGTGCGCCGCGAAGTCGGCATGGTGTTCCAGCACTTCAACCTGTTCCCGCACCTGACCATCATGGAGAACTGCACGCTGGCGCCGATCTGGGTGCGCAAGATGCCCAAGAAGGAAGCCGAAGACGTTGCCATGCACTACCTGACCAAGGTCAAGATTCCCGAGCAGGCGGCCAAATATCCGGGCCAGCTTTCCGGTGGCCAACAGCAGCGCGTCGCCATCGCCCGCGCACTGTGCATGAATCCGCGCATCATGCTGTTCGACGAGCCGACCTCCGCGCTCGACCCCGAAATGATCAAGGAAGTGCTCGAAACAATGGTCGAACTTGCCCATGAAGGCATGACCATGCTGTGCGTCACCCACGAAATGGGCTTTGCCCGCCAGGTCGCCAATCGCGTGATCTTCATGGACCAGGGCCAGATCGTCGAGCAGAACACGCCCGCCGAGTTCTTCGACAATCCGCAGCACGAGCGCACCAAGCTCTTCCTGAGCCAGATCCTGCATTGATCATATGCCCGGTACCGACCGGGCGACATGGCTTCGATGACCCGCTTCGCCATGCGGATACTGAGGTATCCGCTCTATCTCATTGCCGAACTGGCGCTTGTTGCACTCATCTATCTGGGCGCGACCTATGTCGGCGCCGCATTGCCCGGTCATCCGGCATGGCATGGCGGCAACGGGTTGGGCGGTGCAATACCCGATGAGCCCAACCGCATCTATCTGCTCACGACATTGCTGCATGCCGATTTCGCCATTCCCGTCGACGACGAGGTGCGTGCCCGTTTCGCCTTCCTGGGTGAAGCGGGTCTGCCGATCGACAGTCCGGCGCTGCGCTATCTCGTTTTCGGCTGGGGCTCGCGCGCCTTCTATACCGCCACGCCGAGTCTCGTCGATATTCGACCGGCGCCGACATTGCGCGCGATAACCGGCGACGATTCGGTCATGCACATTTTGCCGGCGCGCGATGTCAGCACCTTGCCGGATGCCACCGCCATTCATCTTCCCGATGGCGGCTTTGATCGGCTGCTCGATTTCATCCAGGCGAGTTTCCAGGGCAAGGGGAGTTTCCTGCAGTCGGGCTACGGCTTTGGCGATGTGTTTTATGCGGCAAGGGGTGGTTTCAACATCTTCCGGCCCTGCAACATCTGGGTCGCCGATGGGTTGCGTCAGGCCGGGATTCCCACCGGCGCTTGGACCCCGACAACCCAGTCGCTGATGCTGGGCCTGTCGCTGCATGCACCCGGGGCGCTGGCTCAGTAGGGGTCTTCCAGCTTTTTGGGTGTCCAGCGATAGAGCCAGTCCTGACGGGCCAGCAGGCACTTTCCGCCGAGCACCGTCATTCCGATATCTCGCGCCCAGCTCATCGGCGGCGGCAGGTGATAGATCAAACGGTTGGTGCGTGCCAGTTGTGCGGCGCGGGCAACGCGCGTCCGTCTTGCCTGTTCATATTGGGCCAGCGCCGTGCCGGCTTCCTCGCCAGTATCGCCCGCCCGCCTCAGGCAGTCCGCCAGCACGGCGGCATCCTCGATGCCCATCGCCGCTCCCTGCGCGGCGAAAGGCAGCATGGCGTGCGCGGCGTCGCCTGCGAGCGCGACCGGCCCGTCGCACCACCGGCGCAGGCGCGGCGCCTTGTAGAGCGGCCAGCGTGTCCATCTCGCCTTGTGGTCCAGCAGTGCTGTGAAAGACGGAGCCCAGTTCCTCACCGCAGCCTTCACCTCGCCGGCTCCGTCACTGTCGCTCGCACTCTGCGCTTCCAGCGGCGCGCGTGTGATGACGACGACATTGAGATAGCGCCCGCCGCGCACCGGATAGGTGATCGCATGTGCGTTGGGCGCCAGCCACAATTGCGTGCTTTCCGTGTTGCCGCCGCCGGAACCTTTCCCCGCAAGCAGTTCGGCGGAAATCAGCGCGCGCCAGGCCGTCAGCCCGCTATAGATCGGCGGACCGGCCTCGAAATGCAATTCGCGCAGGCGTGAGCGCACCCCATCGGCGCCGACTAGCGCCAGCCCGGTGAATTCGTTCATCGCCGTACCCTGGCGCACCAGCGCGGTCACGCCATTGGCATGTGTGGCGACATCGTCGAGCCTGGATTCCATGTGCAGATGGATGTCGGGATTGTCGGCGCAGGCGCTCGCCAGCACTTGCTGCAGGTCGGCGCGATGGACAACGAGATAGGGTCTGCCATAGCGTTCCGTCGCGTGGGTGCCGAGCGGGATGGCGACAATCTGGCGGCCGCTTGAGGCCGACATCACCTGGATCGCGGATGGTGCAGTCGCGACCGCCTTGACACGATGCGCCAGATCGAGCTGGTCGAGCACGGCCAGTGCGTTGGGCGAGACCTGCAACCCGGCCCCGACCGTCTCGAAGCCCTCGGCCTGTTCGAAAAGTTCGACCCTGAAGCCCGCGCGCGCCAGCGCCAGTGCGGCGGTCAGGCCGGTGATGCCGCCGCCGCCGACCAGTACCGTTCTGGTTTTGCGTCTCACGGATTTGCCCCGCTCGCCGCCTTGTGGCCGGCGTTCAGGCGGTTTCCTTGTAGAGGCAACCCTCGGGGCGTGTCTCTAGCGCATCCAGATCGTCGGCGTGGCGATACAAAGTCGAGCAATAGGGACAGACGATCTCGTCCTCGTCTCCCATGTCGAGATAAACATGGGGATGATCGTAGGGGCTGGAAGCTCCACAGCACATGAACTCGCGGACCCCGATATCGATCGTCCTTGCGCCCTGGTCATTCTGGAAATGGGGAACCGTATGTTCGGCCATGTCACCATCCACTCGCCTGAAGCTGAAATCCAGTGACTTCTTAAAAGAAAGCCATGCCCCGGGGAAGCCCCGATGTCGCTCGCCGCGGTTTTGTCCTGCTTTTCGCCGGCTTGGCTTGTCACGACCGGCATGGATGGTTATGGCGGACGCGTTCGAACGACGACGCAAAGACGGGGAACGTGATGGCAGTAGCCCATTTGATCAACGGCGATGACCGGCTCGATATCGCCTATCTCGACGAAAACAGCGAAGCCGGAAAAACCGTGCTGCTCGTGCACGGCTTCGCCTCGAACCGGCAGATCAACTGGGTCAATACCGGATGGGTCAAGGCATTGAAGGATGCTGGCTACCGCGTCGTCGCCTTCGACAATCGCGGCCACGGCGAAAGCTCCAAGTTCCACGAAATTTCCGACTACCCGCTTGAGAAGATGGCCGGCGACGCCATCGCGCTGCTCGATTATCTGGGCATCGAAAGGGCCGATGTCATCGGCTATTCCATGGGCGCGCGTATCGCCGCCACGCTGGCGATGCATCATGGCGAACGTTTCGACAAATTCGTGCTCTCGGGCAATGGCTGGGGCATGGTTGAACCGACGGGAAACTGGGACGCGGTCCGCGATGCGCTGCTGACGTCCAGCCCTGAATTGATCACCCATCCGCGCGGCAAGGCCTTTCGCGCCTTCGCCGAGCGGACGAAAAGCGACCGCGTGGCGCTTGCCGCCTGCGTCATCGGCGCGCGCCAGCTCTTCACGGTGGAAGATCTGCAGGCCATCAAGAACCGGGTCCTTGTCGCCGTCGGCACCGAGGACGACGTCGCCGGTGACGGCGGGAAGCTCGCCGCCGCGCTTCCCAACGGCGAATACCTGCCGATCCCCGGTCGCGACCACATGAAAGCGGTCGGCGACCGAACCCATATTCGCGGCGTTCTGGATTTTCTCGCTGGCGACTGACGCGGCGACGATAAAATTATTGTTCACCAATCGTCAAAAATGTTCATCGCAACGCGCCTTGTCCGCAGGTTTTGGAAACCTATACTAAGTCGACGGGAATACCTGCAGGGAGAAGGTCATGAGCAAGACGAAACGTGAAGTGGTACCCGCCGCGGTAGATCCGGTATGGCGCGCCGTGCGCGAGGAGGCCGAGGCGGTCGTGGCCAAGGACCCCGTCATGGCCACTTTCATCTATTCGACCATCCTCAACCATACCCGCCTGGAAGACGCCGTGATCGCGCGTATCGCCGACCGGCTGCATAGCAGGGAGATTTCCGGCGAGATCATTCGCCAGAGCTTCGAGCGCATGCTGGACGAGTGGCCCGAATGGCAGGATGTTTTGCGCATCGACATCGCCGCCGTCTATGACCGCGATCCTGCCTGCGAGCGTTTCATCGAGCCGATCCTCTATTTCAAGGGGTTCCACGCCATCCAGACGCACAGGCTCGCCCATTGGAGCTGGAAGCACGGCCACAAGGATTTCGCGCTGTACCTGCAGAGCCGCTCCAGCCAGGTCTTCCAGACCGACATCAACCCGCAGGCGACATTGGGCAAGGGCATCTTCCTCGACCATGCCACCGGCCTTGTCGTCGGTGCGACGGCGGTCATCGGCAATGACGTTTCCATCCTGCACTCCGTCACCCTGGGCGGCACCGGCAAGGAGAGTGGCGACCGCCATCCCAAGATCGGCCATGGCGTGCTGATCGGGGCAGGAGCCACTGTGCTCGGCAATATCGAGGTCGGTATCAATTCTCGTATCGCCGCAGGCTCGCTGGTATTGAAGCCGGTTCCCGAACACGTCACCGTCGCCGGCGTGCCGGCCAAGATCGTCGGCGTGGCCGGCTGCGCGGAACCTGCCCGCAGCATGGACCAGATCCTGGCCGAGGACAAAGACATCCGCTGATCCCCGCGGTCTTTTGATATCCTCGAACCCGAAAGCGGGAGGCCGGATACCGTTCGTCGGCGAGCGGCCTTTACAGGCCGTGGCGGGCTATGCGACAAGCGGCCAACTCCGAGCCGCCCCTTGCTTCTTCCGGCGGTCAGATGCGGGAGACGATCTGTGAAACCTGAAGAACTTCGCAAACTCGACGCCTATTTCAAGCGTCTCTTCATGACACCGGGTCTGGAAGTGCGCGCCCGGCCGAAAAAGACGGATTCGGCCGAACTGTATCGTGACGATGAATTCCTCGGCGTCATCTATCGCGACGAAGAAGACGGCGAACTCTCCTACAACTTCTCGATGGCGATCCTCGACATCGATCTTGACTGAGACCGGTTCGGCCGGCCGTCATCGTTGCGATTGCACCCGGTTGTCGCGCCATCGAACAATATCCAGCTTCCATTCGGCGAAAGATTGAATCGGCAGGCGACCATCAGGGTCGCGCCGGTCCGAATTCTTGTTGATGGGGCGTAGGGTGGGTCGAAACCGGTCGACGGCTGCGCCTTAAGATTCCGCGATCACGGTGAACCGCGGGTAAAGGCTGACGCCGGTTGAGCGTGCTTCGATGAAAAGGGTGGGAGCCGGTTCAGGGGACAATGAACCGGCTCCCGGACCCGGTCTTGGGGACGGGGAGGGTGGGGACGCGACCGGGTCTTTCGTTGTGCTGGCTTGCTGGCCGACCCGAAGACGAGGTTCCCCTTCAGGCAGTCCTGCTCGCCGGCAGATGGCTATTTCACACTCCCCACCAGGGTCGAACGGTTGTCGTCGATGCCTTCCCAGGCACCCGAATAGCTCGCCGACTGGCGTTTCAGATAACGATAGCCGGCCTCGTTCCACGGCAGGATCCGGCTCTCCAGATTGTCGAGTACATAGTCGGCCCTGTCCGTGCGTACCGTCAGCACCGCATGCCCGTCGCCATTGGCCTGGCGCACGACGGTGACCAGAAGGGCGCTGGCGGGCCAGCCGAGTTGCATCAGCATCCGGCGCTTGAGCAGGACATAGTCTTCGCAATCGCCGTAACGGTCCGGATAGGTCCAGTATTCCTCGACGTGATAATATTCCTCATCGGTGACTGGCTTGACCTGCCGATTGGCTTTGTCGTTGACCTGGACCATCTCTTTCCAGCGAGCCTTGGTCAGTACCACCGGTCTGGTATCGTTGCTGCGGATCATGCAGTCGGCCCGATAGACCTTGCAATATTCGTAGTGACCGATCGGCTGCGTGGTCCGCCCCGTGATTGTCATATGCGCCTGATTGCCCGCGGCGCTGGCCAGGCATGCCGTCCCCAGCATCCCTACTGCGACAGTTGCCGCAAATAGTATTTTGTTCTTGATTGTCATTGTTCTTCCCCGTTAACTTGGGGAAAGATGACATAGATGTTTTTATTTTAAAAAAATCCGAGAGGTGACGTTTTACGCAAAATAGAATAGTTATTTATCCAATTTTTATACTAATTTGATTCAAATTTTAGATAAAGTATAACTATGATCCAGATGCGGTTTTCCGGTGACGTTGCAGGAGAAAATTGTGCAATCCGACACCGGTGGAATGAACACGATGCGGTTCCGTCGCGATTGAACTCAAATCGCGGCCGCGCCGGAACGCAGCCTGACCTTGGCCTGTCGCGAAAAGCAACGAGATTGGAATTTCAATGGCCGCCAGGGCAGGTCGCCTGGTGGTTCAGATCGCGGCGCCCTGCAGGAAGTTCTCGAGCGAATCCCTGCTCTGGACGACGGCGAACTCGATCGCCACGCCTTCGTCGAAATGGCGAACCACGCGTCCGCGCAGATTGCCGACCCACAGCACCGTGCCGATGGCCGGGCGTACTTCCAGTTCGATCGCCACGCCGGACAGTGACAGGTCGATGATGCGCGTGCGATAGGTGCGCCCGTCCTCAAGCCGGATTTCCGCATTGCGCTGGCGCGGCACGACACGCTCGTGGCGCCGGTCTTCGGGCAGGTTGAGCTCGTGGCGGTTGGCGAGCCAGGTCAGTTTGGCGGCGAGCTTGTCGCGCTTGCGCTCGGTGGCGGATATGCTCATCACGAAGCCGTTGTCGAGCGTGCGAAGCACGATGCCTTCGAGCCGCCCCACATGGTCGATATAGGCCACCACGCGTTCGCCGATATCGCCGCTGAGCGGCGCAACCATGGCAGCGCTGCCTGGCGACATGTTCAGCACCTGGCAGGGATATTCCTGACGATTTGTAAGCATGTAACGGCCAAAAAGGGTCAGGTCGACACGCTGGAAATGCCGCTCCTGATCCGTCAGTTCCGTTGTCTGTTGCGCTTCGGCAGCCACCACCATCACGGCTCTCGGATTGCTCTTGTTCTTACGGAGCTAGTATTACCGAGCGCGGTTAATCATTTGTAACGCCACTAGACCTGTTTGGTTTTTTTTGAGCCAAATCAGTCGCGGCCACCCTCGATGACGGTCAAATGCGCCACGCGTCGTTGCGATGCGATGTCCTCTTCGCCAATCGGGAGTCCATCGGCAGGCATCAGTGACGGGGTTTCATCCGCGGTTTCGCGCCGTATCTCGATTGGTCGGGCGGTACGCAGATGATTGGAGACAATCGGCTCGGCGCCGAGCCAGTAGGGCGTTTTGCGTGGCGCGGCGACGCCGAGAATCCTTGCATTTCCGTCGGCCGCCGGCATCAACGGCAACAGGATCGCCTCGAATTCGACGAAACGCTGCGCCTCGGTCGCCCCCGTATAGCTGAGCATGACCGGAACCTGGTTGCGGTAGACATGCATGACTGCCTGCGCGATCTCGAAATTGTCATCCTCCTGCCAAAGCGCCAGGAATCCGAGGCCTTTGAGTTCACGGCCATAGGCAGCGCACAACCGGGTTCCCGCCAGACGGAAGGATATGGTGCGCATGCGCTGGGAAACCTCCAGGATGAAGGTGTCTCCAAGGATGTCTCGAATGTCGCTCGGCTCGATCTCGCTGCGTTCCGGCGCCGGCCGGCCCGCCCGCAGAGCGTTCCAGTAGTTGAAGAGCTTCTTTGACATATTCTGTCTCAATTCGATCCACCCATGTTCCCGCGCTGTTTTCTATCTGTCCGTTTTGGTTCTCTGCGCCGTCAGGAATGCCGTTTGACGAGAGAATCTGTCCCGAAATCGGACATTTGGCCCGTTTTTCGTCTTCACTAGCCGATGGGTTGCAGGAGTTGTGCCAGTGGCGTTGAACCATTGGCGTCCAAGCGATGGAATCTTGCCAGAGGAGGGGTGGAGGCCAAATGGCGCCGAGCCGGTAATGCACAGCCGGTTGGCCATTACGCACAGGCGCGGCCCGTTAAGGTTAACAAAGGGTTTAACTTGCTTATCCGTCTGAAAAAGCGAAGATTTTGTCGAAAGCACAAAACTGAAGACGTTAACAGGGACGTCATATTGTGCCTGACCCGATGAAGCCGGAACATTCGGCCATGCGCCGGCTTTTCGCAGAGTTTCAATGGGTTGAACCCAGTGGACGGGGTTATAGAGGGACACGACCAACCGCCTGATCGCAATGCCGGTCAGGCGGTTTTTCTTGTTGGGCGATCCGTATTGGCCATTTCACGCGCTCCCGCAATATGCCAGAACGGCATTTGATCCCGATTTGTCTTGTCTGGGAGAATGATGCGGTGACTGACGGCCCCTCGAGCGGCCCCATTGACGACGGTGATTTCGATCCCGAAAAAGCTGGTCTGCGGCCAAAGCCGGGCAGGAAGGAAACGGAACCGTTCTTCAACCTTCCCGGCCTGGTAACCGGCTTTGCCGTCTTTCTGGTTGCTGTCCATCTGGTGCGCGTATTCGTACTGACCGGCAGGCAGGATGCGTGGACCATCACGGCTTTCGCCTTCAACCCGATCCGCTACACCAGGATCGGGGATTACATGGCAATACCGGACGCCGCCATCTGGAGTCCGATCACCTATTCCTTCCTGCACGGAAGCTGGATGCATCTCTTCGTCAACCTGCTCTGGCTTCTGGCGTTTGCCACCCCGGTGGTGCGCCGCCTCGGCACCTACAAGGCGGTGTTGATTGCGATCCTCTCCTCGCTTGCTGGTGCCGCCGCCCACTTTCTGGCGTTCACCGGCCAATGGGTGCCGATGATCGGCGCCTCGGCAATCGTTTCGGGTTACATGGGCGCGGCGGTGCGTTTTGCCTTTACCGGCAGGGTAGGCCCCGCACTCAATGTCGAAGGTCCGGCCCAGTCTCTGGGGGAGAGTTTCTCCAACCCGCCTTTCCTGGCTTTTCTGCTGGTCTGGCTGTTGGTCAATTTTGTTGCCGGTGTAGGCGCGATTTCGTTGCCTGGTCAGCACGGTGCGATCGCCTGGCAGGCCCATGTCGGCGGGTTTCTGGCCGGCCTCCTGTCCTTTTCCCTGCTCGACCGGCATCGTTGAAGTCGGCGCGACTTTCACAAGCCAACTTGTAAACTGCGGCGGTTCGTCGCATCATTGGCTGTCAATCCCGGGTGAGCGCCTTGCTGCCTGGTTGGGGCGCCTCCCGGTATCGCTAACAGCTCGCGCATGGGCGAGCTGGCCAGCCTGCGTTCGGATGAAGGCAGGCGGCTGAACGGAGGAGGCAGGAATGACGGTAGCATCGATTCTTTCCGGAAAGGGCCGTGATGTGGTTACCGCAGGTACCAACACGCCCTTATCGACAATTGTCGGAACATTGGCCGCCAGAGGAATCGGCGCCATAGTCATCACCGAGGACAATGGCGGCGTGTGCGGCATCATTTCAGAGCGCGACGTGGTGCGCGAACTCGCCGAGAACGGCGTCGAAATGCTCGATCAGCCTGTATCGGTGTGCATGACCCGCAAGGTCCTTTCATGCGGCGAAAACGACACCATCAATCAGGTGATGACGATCATGACCGAGCATCGTTTCCGTCATCTGCCGGTGATCACCGGCGGCCGGCTCGCCGGGATCATCTCGATCGGCGATGTGGTGAAACGGCGCATGGAGCAGATCGAACGCGACGCCGAGGAACTGCGCAACTACATCGCCACTGCATAACTGGACAAGTGTTCCGCCGCGAGCGGAAGCGCCAGCCCGTGAACGCACGTGGAGCCGGAGGCGACACGTAAACAGGAAGAAGCGCCAGGACGGAAGCCCCGGCGGAAACAATCACACCGATTCCAGTTCGCCCTGATCGACCAGTTCGCGAATGCGTGACCTGGCTTCCTCATAGCCGATGCGGATCGCCTCGTCTGCCTTGTGGAAATCGGCAAGGCCGAAATCATAGAGCTTCGGGCGAATGGTATAGTCGGGTGGATCGCCTGCCAGCCTGGCCCGCGCGATGCGGTCCTGGATGATGTTGAAGGCCTCCATCATCACGCCGGTCATGCCGAGCCGGGTCTGCGGCTGCACCTGCGGGCGCATCAGCGAGCGGATATGGCGTTTCTGCATCGCCGCCGCCTTGGCGCCATGATCGTTCGAATTGAGGAAGGCGAGCCAGGACGAGGCCCTCGATACCTCTTCGTTCATCTTGATTTCCGGTTCCGGCTCGGGATCGGGTGCTGGCGTGGCATAGTGCGACGAGCGGATCACCGTGCCGCGCCCGAAGGTTTCGCTGTTGAGATCGACCGCGATGACCAGGTCCGGCTCATATGCCCGACAGGCTGAAACCGGCACCGGATTGACCAGTGCTCCGTCGACCAGAAGCCTGCCATTGTGTTTGACCGGGGCGAATATGCCCGGCAACGCATAGGAAGCGCGGATCGCTTCGACCAGCGGTCCGTCATGCAGCCAGATCTCGTGGCCAGTGGCGATATCGGTGGCGATGGACACGAACGGACCCGGCAGGTCCTCGATCATGATGTCGCCGACATGGCTCGCCATGCGCGTCGCCAGACGCTGGCCCGAGATGAGGCCCGAACCGCGCAGCGCGAAATCCATATGGCGGAAAATCCCCGGCACGGTGAGCGAGCGGGCGAATTCCTCCAGCACGTCGAGCTTGCCGGCGAGATACATGCCGCCGACCAGCGCGCCGATGGAGGTGCCGGCGATCATGCGGATCGGCACCTTCGCCTCGTCGAAGGCGCGCAACAGGCCGATATGGGCCCAGCCCTTGGCCGCGCCACCGCCCAATGCCAGCGCAACGCCGCCTCGTTCACGCCGTCTGGCGAGCGGTGCCACCGGTGCTTGCGGAGGTTCGGATATGGCCGTACCGGTTTCGGTCCCGGCCGGCTCCTCGTCCATGGGGGCATCCCGCAGTTCGACATCCGCTTCGGCCGCGATGGCCTCGATGTCACTGTCGGGTTCGGCGGTGATCGCCTTTGTCTGGCGCGCGGAAAACATGGTCTTGTCCCAATGGGTTTTGCGAGTCACCTGCCCGCATAGTCGAATAGTATAGATTGGAAGTCCTGATTAATGTGTGAATCAGGCGTCAGACTGGCAAGACCATGCGGCATGTTGGCCTATTTGGCTGATTTTCCGCTGCCGTAGACCGTCTCGGGATCAAACAGTGCCTCGCCGCCATCAGTAACCAGTCGGAGGCCGGCACCATCCTTGTCTATCCTGCGGTAAAAGCAGCTTCGACGTCCGGTGTGGCAGGCTGCGCCATGGCCCTGCGGGCGGACTTTGAGCCATATCGCGTCCTGGTCGCAATCGACGCGGATTTCGTCGACCATCTGGATTTCACCGGAAGTTCCGCCTTTCAGCCACAATTCGCCGCGCGTACGGCTCCAGTACCAGGCCTGGCCGGTTTCGAGCGTACGCTTCAGCGCTTCGGCGTTCATGTGCGCGACCATTAGCACTTCGCCGCTGTTGGTGTCGGTAACCACAGCGGTGACCAGTCCATCGCCATTGAACCGGGGCGCCAGGACATTACCGGACTCGAGCTGCGACTTGTCTGAAAGCGAGGGAAATATTTTTTCGCTCATGGCCTGTCCCGCCGGTTAGGCGCGTATCGTCGCGTCCGGCTGTGCCGGGCGGCGGAGTCTATTTGTCCTTGCCGAAGCGCAGCAGCGTCATGAAATTGACCTGCTCGGCCGGCTCGTTCCTGAACTGGCCCGTGAAGCAGGTTGTCGTCGTCGTCGAACCCTGCTTGCGGATACCGCGCATCGCCATGCACATGTGCTCGGCCTCGATCATCACGGCCACACCGCGCGGTGCCAGCACCTTGTCGATCGCCTGGGCGATCTGCGCTGTCATGTTTTCCTGCGTCTGCAGGCGCCGGGCGAAGATTTCCACCGTACGCGCGATCTTGGACAGGCCTAGCACGCGTCCATCGGGCAGATAGGCGATATGCGCCTTGCCGATGATCGGTACCATGTGGTGCTCGCAATGCGAATGGAAGGAAATGTCCTTGACCAGCACCATGTCGTCATAGCCGCCGACTTCCTCGAAGGTGCGCCCGAGCGCTTCCTGAGGGTTCTCGTCATAGCCGGAAAACATTTCAAGATAGGCCTTGGCGACACGCGACGGGGTATCGACGAGCCCTTCGCGGTCGATGTCCTCGCCGATCCAGCGCAGCAGCGTGCGCACAGCGGCCTCCGCCTCTTCCTGGCTGGGGCGCTCCGCCTTGGGCAGGACCTTGCGGCGCGTGCCTTCCTTGAAGGTCTTTATGATGGCGTCCATTTCGATCTCCTGCATGACCCTCCCGCCGGTCTGGAGCATAAGCGTATGCCGGTTCGATCCGGCTGGCTTCTTATATAGCCCGCTGCGCCTACTTCGCAATTGCCCGTTGCCGCCGGGCCTGAATGGAACCTCTTTCTGCCGTTCAGCAACGGTTCAGCCACGTTCTGCCAGATTGCCTCCATTGAAACACACCGGCCGGTACGAAACCTGCCGAAGATACCCCGGCGCCCAAGGGCCCCGACAAAAGGAGAACGAAGATGAACATCAAGACCCTTCGCAGCACTGCTGTTGCAGGCTTCGCAGCCATCGCTATTACCGCGGCCGGCGCCATTGCCGCTCCCAGCGAAGCAAAGGCCAATGACGCCGTCATCGCAGGAATCGTCAGCGGGTTGATCATCGGCGGTATCGCCGCCAACGCCTATGCCTACGGTGCGCCGGTCTATGCCGCTCCGGTCTACGTTGCGCCGGCCTATCCGGCCCCCCGCTACTACTATGGCCGCCGCTACGACCGGCGTTATTACGATCGCTACGGTCGTAATGGTCGTCACCACCGTCCGGGCTACGGTTACTGACCCTTCGACCGTTCCCGGCCTGAAAGCCCCGGTTCCCCCGGCCGGGGCTTTCGTTTTTCAAGCGTTGCACGCGCCTCGACGCGGTCAGGGTGAGGACCTATATTGAGGGAAAGTTCCGCTACCTGGATCACCCAAAATGCTCGACGACGTCTACAACGCCAAAATCCTCGATTATGCCGGCAATATCGAACGCATCGGCCGGCTGGACAATCCCGGCGCCACGGCGAAGGCGCATTCCAAATTGTGCGGCTCCACGGTGGTCGTCGATCTGAAGATGGAAGACGGTCCCGGGGGCAGGCCCGGGGACAGGATTGTCACCGACTTCGCCCATGAGGTGAAGGCCTGCGCGCTCGGCCAGGCCTCGTCCTCGATCATGGCGCGCAATGTGATTGGTTCGACGGCCGAGGAATTGAAGGCATTGCGCAAGACCATGGTCGCCATGTTGAAGGAAGGTGGCCCGCCGCCCAAAGGCAAGTTCGCCGAGTTCGCCTATCTGGAACCCGTGCGCGACTACAAGGCACGCCATGCCTCGACGCTGCTGACATTCGATGCGGTGGTTGACTGCATCGAACAGATCGAGGCCAAGGGGTCCGGAGAACGTGCCGACGCTATCCGCGGCCAACAGAAGCAGCGACAGGACAAGCAGGAAAAGGTCAAGGCCGCCGCCGTCGATGCGCTGGGTGCGGCCGGAATCAGGTTCAAGGCATTGTGAGGGAAAGATCATGCGACCTTCCGAGGCCCTGGCGCTCAACCGCGACAAGATACTTGAAGTCCTGAGTCGCTATCCGGTCAGGAAACCGAAGATATTCGGTTCGGTCGCGCGCGGCGAAGATACTGAAGACAATGACCTCGACCTGTTGGTTGACAAGGAAGGGGGGATTTCCCTGTTCAAGCTTTCCCGACTTGAAAGAGAGCTTGAAGCGCTAACTGGCGTCAGGACCGAAGTACATACACCCGGAGAATTCGGCGAACGATCAAGAAAACGTATCGCTGCTGATTTGAAAGCGATTTAATGGCCAAGGTCGTCCGCTCGACACAAGAGTTGCTTGACGACATGATTGCCTGGAGTTAGCGCGCTGAGCGGTTCGTTGGGCGACGCACGATGTCTGAATTCCTGACAGAAGAAATCGTGCAGGTTGCTGTTTGCAAATGCATCGAAGCAGTGGGCGAGGCTGCTGGCCGATTGCTCACCAATGTTCCGGATTTCTGTGCACTTCATCTGGAACTCGAACTGCAGGATGCCTATCGTACACGCAATCGATTGGCGCATGGCTATGATTCGATAGACTGGTCAGATGTTTGGATTGTCGCAAGTGAGGATCTGCCCCGCGTTCTCATGGCGGTGAGGTTGGCAAGAAATGACCTCGCACGCTAGTTCATCCCGCAACTATGCCGGCCCATGGCCTAGGACGCCCGGTCGCCTGCTCGGCATCGGCCTGGTCCGCCTTTACCAGCTCACGCTTTCCGGTTTTGTCGGCAATTCCTGCCGCCACCAGCCGACCTGTTCGGAATACGCCTATGAGGCGATTGCTCGTCACGGACTGATCCCGGGAAGCTGGCTCGCCTTTTGGCGTGTATCGCGCTGCAATCCCTGGGGCACCAGCGGCTACGATCCGGTTCCCGAAAAGATGCGGTGGTGGTAAAGGCGCTTTTGTTTCCACTCCGGAGTATTGGATGAGAACCCTGCCTCCCGCCATCGTCGAAGTCACCCGCGGCCCGCTGGTCGAAAGCCGCCACGAGGTCGATATCGTCGTTGCCAATTCCGAGGGGACCTTGCTGTCCGTGTACGGCGGGGCCGACCGGCCGGTCTTTCCGCGCTCGTCGATCAAGGCGCTGCAGGCGCTGGCGCTGGTCGAATCCGGCGCGGCGGAGCGCTTCGGTTTCGAGGCGAAGCACATCGCGCTCGCCTGTTCCTCGCATGACGCCGAACCGTTTCACATCGCCGCTGCCGGGGAAATGCTGTCACGCGCCGGCGTTCCGGTGACATGTCTGGAATGCGGCGCGCAACTGCCCCATGGCAAGGAAGACGAATACCGTTTGGTGCGCGAAGGCAGGGCGCCGCAGCCAATCCACAACACATGCTCTGGCAAGCATTCGGGATTTCTGGCCTTCGCCGCTCACGAAGGCATGGAAACGCATGGCTATGTCCAGTTCGCCCATCCCGTACAGCGTGCTATTGCCGGCATTCTCGAAGAGGTGACCGGTGCACCACACCGTGAAGACAATCACGCCATCGACGGCTGCACGATCCCGACCTATGCGATCCCGCTTTCGGCGCTGGCACGCGGTTTCGCCATCCTTTCTGCGAGCAGGGCCGGACCGGTCCGGGCCAGGGCGATGCGCACCATTCTCGACGCCTGCCTCGATCACCCCGAGATGGTGGCGGGCAGCACAAGGGCGGCGACCGCGGTCATGCGCGCGCTTGGTCGGCAGGCCATGATCAAGACCGGTGCCGAAGGCATGTTTGTCGCCGCTCTGCCCGAAAAGGGGATCGGAGTGGCGTTAAAAGTCGCCGACGGCAACGAACGGGCTTCCGAGGTCGCCATGGCGGCCATGCTTGAATCTCTGCTGGAACTTTCACCCGACGAATGCAAGGCATTGGATGATATGAAGAATCCGCCCGTGCTCAACCGCAGTGGCCAGCGTGTGGGTGAAATTCGGCCTGCTGCGGGCCATGCATGGGGCTGACAATTTACAGCACCGCCTCGATCCCGAGCGAAGCAATCAGCCTGTAATAGGCGTAAACGATCACGATCAGGAAGACGATGACGACGATCTCGAATTTCAGGCCATGCTGGTGAAACAGGCTGCGTTCGCTGTGTTTGGCCACATCCATCAGTTCATCGCCGAAGCGGATCGACAGGAAGGTTCCAATCCCTGACAGCCCCACAATGCCCCAATAGGGCCAGGGATGGATCAGGATCTGGTGCAGGACGGACGTCAGTAGCGTCTTTGAATAATAGAAGGGGAACCAGGCGAGCGAGACGATATTGAGCGTGATGGCGATCACCCACACCGCGATCTCGGAAGTCACCATGCGGATTCCGAACAGGACGCGCAGCGGAAAGTCGAGCAGGAAGCCGGCATCGGCCACCGGCGTGCACAACACGAAGAAACTCCAGGTCAGCGCCGAGGCGACACCGCCTGTCAGGAAATCGTAGGTATAGCTGAGATAGCCGAAATAGCACGCCAGCAACGCCACAAGCAGCGTGAACTTGACCATCACCTGGCGTTTGGGATGAACGGTATTCTCGCTCAACGGTTCATGCTCCCGATTCGGCCAGTCATTATACATGACCGATCAAAACTGCTGGTTTGACGGATTTGCGATTGTCCGGCAGGTGAAGGCGGATGATCGCAAATCTCGCAGCACTTTTGTTGGCATCGGCGGCGTTGATGGGCAGTCCCGGCCCGGCGACGCTGAGTCTGGCCGCGATCGGTGCCGCCTTCGGTGCCCGTCAGGGTTTGCCCTATCTCGCCGGCATCGTGCTCGGCACCTTGGGCGTGCTGCTGATCGTCGCCAGCGGCCTGACCGCCGCGATCCTGACCGTGCCCGCGATCGCCAATGTCGTCACCTTCGTTGCGGCGGCCTATATCCTCTATCTCGCCTGGCGTATCGCCACAGCCCCGCCGCTCGGGCAGAACGACGCCACAGTGCGCGCACCTTCGCTTGTCGCGGGCTTCGCGCTGGCGATCGCCAATCCCAAGGCCTATGCCGCCATCGGCGCGGTCTATTCCGGCAATGTGCTCGTGACGGGCGATATCCTGTCCGACGCCGGACTGAAGATCGCTGTCCTTGCCGCCATGATACTCACCATTAATTCGACGTGGCTGGTCTTCGGCTCGCTGATCTCCCGTTTCCTGCACGATCCGCGCTATTCACGGATCGCCAACATCACCTTCGCGCTGCTGCTTCTGGTTTCGGTGGCCTTCGCCGTGTTTTGACCGGGGCAGGGCGCTTGTCCTTGCCCTGTGTGCCATCTTCCCTTATATGCGCGGCGCATAAGCCAAGTGATCAACCACCCGCGCTCGTAGGCGGGACTGGATAGGAGATACAAAAGATGGCCGATCAGCCGTCCGTCACGCTCGTTTTCCCCGATGGTTCCAAGCGCGAATACCCTGCCGGTATCACCGGCGGCGAGGTCGCTGAATCCATCGCCAAATCGCTGGCGAAGAAGTCCGTCGCCTATGCGCTGGACGGCCAGTTGCGCGATCTGGTCGAGCCTATTCGTGCCGATGGCGCGCTCGAACTCGTCACCCGCGACGATGACCGTGCGCTGGAACTGATCCGCCACGATTGCGCCCATGTGCTGGCCGAGGCCGTGCAGGAATTGTGGCCCGGCACGCAGGTCACCATCGGTCCGGTCATCGAGAACGGCTTCTATTACGATTTCGCCCGCAACGAACCCTTCACGCCCGAGGATCTGCCGGTCATCGAGAAGAAGATGCGCGAGGTCATCGCCCGCAATCGGCCCTTCACCAGGGAAGTGTGGACCCGCCAGGAAGCAAAGGATTTCTTTGCCGCCAGGGGCGAGAACTACAAGGTCGAACTGGTCGACGCCATTCCCGAGGATCAGGATATCAAGATCTATGCGCAGGGCGAGTGGCTGGATCTCTGCCGCGGTCCGCATATGCGTTCCACCGGCGACATCGGCTCCGCCTTCAAGCTGATGAGCGTCGCCGGCGCCTATTGGCGCGGCGATTCCAACAACGCCATGCTGACCCGCATCTATGGCACCGCCTTCGCCAACCAGGCCGACCTCGACGCCTATCTTACCATGCGCGAGGAAGCCGAAAAGCGCGACCACCGCAAGCTCGGTCGCGAGATGGACCTGTTCCATTTCCAGGAAGAAGGCCCAGGCGTCGTCTTCTGGCACGCCAAGGGCTGGCGCTCCTTCCAGAACCTCGTCTCCTACATGCGCCGGCGCATCGCCCGCGATTATCAGGAGGTCAACGCGCCGCAGGTGCTCGACAAGAGCCTGTGGGAGACCTCCGGACACTGGGGCTGGTATCGCGATTCCATGTTCAAGGTGGAAGTCGCCGACGACGAGGCCGATGACGACCGCATTTTCGCGCTCAAGCCGATGAACTGCCCCGGCCATGTGCAGATCTTCAAGCACGGACTGAAATCCTATCGCGACCTGCCGGTTCGCCTTGCCGAATTCGGCGCGGTGCACCGTTACGAGCCTTCCGGCGCGCTGCACGGGCTGATGCGCGTGCGCGGCTTCACCCAGGACGATGCGCACGTCTTCTGCACCGAGGACCAGCTCGCCGACGAGATCATGAAGATCAACGATCTGATCCTGTCGGTCTTCGAGGATTTCGGCTTCGAGAAGATCACGGTCAAGTTCTCCACCCGGCCTGAAAAGCGCGTCGGCGCGGACGCGTTGTGGGATCATGCCGAAGGGATCATGGCCGGCGTGCTCGACAAGATCGGCCAGTCTTCCAACCGTATCACCACAGAGGTCAATCCCGGCGACGGCGCCTTTTACGGGCCGAAATTCGACTACTATCTGCGCGACGCCATCGGCCGCGACTGGCAGTGCTCGACCACCCAGGTCGATTTCAACCTGCCGGAGCGTTTCGGCGCCTTCTACATTGATTCCGACGGCGAGAAGAAACAGCCGGTCATGGTCCACCGCGCCATTTGCGGTTCGATGGAACGTTTCCTCGGTATCCTGATCGAGAACTTCGCCGGCCATTTCCCGCTCTGGTTCGCACCGCTTCAGGTCGTCGTCGCCACCATCACCTCCGAGGCCGATGCCTATGCCGAGGCCGTGGCGGAGAAGCTGCGCGACGCCGGCTTGCAGGTCGCCACCGATACCCGCAACGAGAAGATCAACTACAAGGTGCGTGAGCATTCGCTCGCCAAGGTGCCGGTCATCCTCGTCTGCGGCCATCGCGAGTCGGCCGAGAACACTGTCTCGATGCGCCGACTCGGTTCGCGCGACCAGCAATCCCTGTCACTCGACGAAGCGGTCAGCCTGCTCGCCGGCGAGGCGACGCCGCCCGACGTCAAAAGGCGTCATGCCGGGTGAACCGCCGCCCCGTTTATCATGTGGACAATCGAGCCGGCTTATGCACCGCCGGTCACGTGTTTGTCACACGAATCCTGATAGACGGATCGTTTAGATCGGGCGTCCTGACCAACATGGGCATTTCACGTTGATGCGAAAGAAACACAAGCTTCGTTTCCCCGAACTGTCCTATGCCAGTCCGGCCGATCCCAAATTCAAGCAATGGCTGATCCGTCGCGTCGAACGGTTTTCCGGCAGGGAGTATTTCGCTGATTATTACGAAATCTGGCGCTCTTCCATTGTCGGCACATCCAGCCGCGTCATGGGCGACATGCTGGACCTGCTCGGTATTAACCTGAAGGTGCGCGGCGAAGCCTGGCCACCGCGGCCTTTGCCCGAAACGCCGCTGGTGATGATCGCCAACCATCCCTTCGGCATCGGTGATGGCGTGGCCATTCTCGCGCTTGCCGAGCAGCTTGGCCGCCCCTTCCGCGTCATGATCCACAAGGATCTGATGCGCGTACCGGAAATCCAGCCCTATTCGCTGCCCGTTTCGTTCGAGGAGACGCGCGAGGCGTTGCAGATGAATTTGCAGACACGCCGCGAAGCAGTACGGCTTCTTAAGGAAGGGGTCACCATCGTCGTTTTCCCCGCTGGCGGTGTGGCGACCGCGCCAAAGGGGCTGGGCAGGGCCGAGGATCTGCCCTGGAAGATGTTCCCGGCCAAGCTGATCCAGTCTGCCGGCGCCTCCGTCATTCCGGTCTATTTCGAGGGCCAGAACACGCGGCTGTTCCACCTCATCAGCCAGATTTCGCTGACGGTCCGCCTGTCACTGCTCATCCGCGAATTCCGCAAGCTGGCCGGCGGCTCGATCACCGCCCATGTCGGTGCGGTCATCCCGGCGCAGTTCCTGGCGCGCATCCGCGACCGCAAAAAGATGACAGAATATCTGTACAATGCCGTCTTCGCCATGCGTCCGGGCGCACCTGTGGATCACATCGAACCGGCTGACACCCGTATCGCGGCCTGATTTGACAGTTAGCTAATTCGCCAGCACCTCGATGTCCTGATCGACACCGGCGATGACGTCGAATTCGCGCGAATAGATCTTGTCGCTGTTCTTGGCGATCGCCGTGTATTTGCCCTCGCTGAGCACGAAGGCGGGAAAGGCGCTCGAGCTTTCGGTGATCAGATCGCCGCTCTCATTGGTGATCGACCAGGCCGTGTTGGCCAGCGCATCTCCACCCGCCGCCCGGACCAGCCTGAAGACCATGCGCGCCGCCCTGTGCTGGATGGTCGCCTGGGTGACCTTTCCCGGCTCCACCCTGAGGTCGGCGCGCACTTCGGCATTGAGGCGGCCATATTGCGACACGACGTGATACGTCCCGGCATGGAAGGGCACGATCTCGCCCGGCCTGATATTGCGCGCAATGAGCTGGCGTTCGCCGCGCTCGTCGGCCTGTTTTCCGTAGATGTCGAAACGCAGATATTTCGCAGGAATGCTTGTGTCTTCGCCGGTTACGCCGTTGAGTTCCAGCGCCCCCGCATCCAGCGTGAAGACTTCGCGTGAACTTGTCGGGCTGACCGTGATGCGCCGTACCGCACCGGCAAAGCCGTAGGCGGCGTGAACGAAATATTCTCCCGGCGTCATGTCGAAAGCCTGGATGCCGCCTTGCGCCATCGCAAGTTGCGGCAGCCGGCCGTCGTCGCCGACCTGCGTGCCGAAGACCCGCCATTCGATACCGCTCTGGACCGCCGGCCCTTCCTGCGTCATCCGCGCCTCGAAGGTGACCCGCACCGGCGCTTGCGCTGCCTGCTGCGCTCCGGCTGGCAATGCTGCAAGCAACAGCCACAGGCAGGCGAGAACGATGCGCGCCGGCAGGCGTTGCGGTGTGGTCAGAAACGAACTGCGCATGGGTTTCCACTCGGTACGCTTTTCAAACCTTCATTACCGGCATTTTCAAGGCGCCGCCACCAGCCTATATGAAAGGCCGATTGCCACGAGTTGGCGGATATTCCGCAACCGACTTGAACAGCCAGGGAAATCGAATGACAGGAAAGACGGCCGATAGCCAGATGGTGGCCCAGCGCGCCGGGCGCCCCGGGCGTGATGACGCTGTGATCGAGTTCATGCGCACCCGTCGCTCCGTGCCGGCCAAGACGATGGCCGGGCCCGATCCGGCAACGGGGCCCGGCCAAGACGATATCCGCACGATGATCGAGATCGCTTCACGCGTGCCGGACCACGGCAAGCTCGCACCCTGGCGCTTCCAGCGCTACGCCCCGGATTATTGCCGCCGGCTCGGCGAATTGTGCGAGGCGCGCGCCGTCGAACTGGACGCGACGCTGAGCGATGAGATGCGCACGATCGAACGCATGCGGTTTCTGCGCGCACCGGTCGCCATCGCAGTCATCAGCCGCGCCGCGCCGCATCCCAAGATTCCTGTGTGGGAGCAGGAATTGTCTGCGGGCGCGGCGGCCATGAATCTGCTGATCGCGGCCAATGCGCTGGGCTATGACGCGCAATGGCTGACCGAGTGGCCCGCATCCGACGAGACGCTCGCACCCGCGCTCGGAGTGAGGCCAGGCGAACGTATCGCCGGCTTCATCCATGTCGGTGCCCGCACCTTGCCCAAGACCGAGCGCGACCGGCCGGTGCTGGACGACATCTATTCCGTTTTCGGGGGTTAGCTTCTTGTTCTACGAAACCTCCAAACGTGATCACGGCCTGCCGCACGATCCGTTCAAGGCCATCGTCGCGCCGCGTCCCATCGGCTGGATCTCGTCCGTTTCGGCAGACGGCATCCCCAATCTGGCGCCCTACAGCTTCTTCAACGCGGTCTCCTCGCGGCCCGATCTCGTGATGTTCGTTTCCGACGGCGTGAAGGACAGCGTTACGAACATCCGCCAGACAGGCGAGTTCGTCGCAAATTACGTAAGTGCCGAATTCGCCGCCGCGATGAATGAGAGTTCGATCGACGCGCCTAACGATGTCAATGAATTCGAGTTGGCGGGCCTCGGCCGGGAGCCGTCCCGTCTTGTCGCGCCGCCAAGGGTCGCCGGTGTCGCTGCCGCGCTCGAATGCCGGATGACGCAGATGGTCGAACCGGTCGATCTTCAGGGAAACTGGGTCGGCTCTGTCATGGTGATCGGCCAGGTCGTCGGCGTCTACATCGATGACGCCATGATTCGCGACGGACGGTTCGATGTCGGGTTCGCGCGCCACGTCACGCGCATGGGTTATCGCGACTATCACGGACCGGAAGGCTATTTTCAGATGCAGCGCCCGCGCTGGCAGGACGATAACCCGTCAAAATAACCGGATTTGGCTTGCAGCAGGGCAAACCAATTGGGGTTTTTACCTGCCGGCATCCTTGCCAATTCCCTAACCGGCATGGTGAACGAAACGTTAATCCTTTCGCGCCGATAATCTCTGCCGATTCACAAGTGCGGCCTTGCGCTGCAACGGTTTCGGAGAGTGTCGCGAATGGTGTTCGAGCGTTTTGTCTCCTGGCTGAATCTGGCGTCCGATCAGGAACGGGTGCTGGCCACCAAGGCCTTGACCGGCGCCTATCTGCGCTCGAGCCTCGAGGACGAGGAAGGCGAAGTGGCAGAAGCTGTGGTCACCGCGCTCGCCGACGATCCGGTGACCGAGGTGCGCCAGGCGCTTGCCGATGCCTTTGCCGACTACGCCAACGCACCGCGCCATGTTATCGCCAGCCTTGCCGCCGACCTCCCGGAAGTCTCCTCCATCGTATTGTCCCGCTCACCGCTTTTCGTCGATGGCGAATTGATCGAAATGGTCGCCAGCGGCACGCCAGAACAGCAGATCGCAATCGCCTGCAGACCGGAAATCTCGGCGGCGCTTGCCGCCGCCATAGGCGAGGCAGGCGAAGTCGAGGCCTGTATAGGACTTCTTACCAACAAGGGCGCCAGGACCACGCGGGCCACGCTGCATCGCATTGCCGAGCGCTTTGGCGATAACGTGGAACTTCGACGCCTGCTGCTGAGGCATTCGGCGCTTGCACCGAAAACCCATATCCTGCTGATCGAGCAATTGGCGGGGATCCTCACACACGAGGTCATGGACCGCACCTCTCTGCCGGAAGGCAAGGTCAAGGCCTTGATGCGCGACAATTGCGATCGCGCGCTCATCGCCTATGCCGCGCTTGCCCGCGAGGCCGAATTGTCGGAGGTGGTCGAGGCGATCATCGCCAAGGGCAGCATGACAGCGGCCTTTCTGCTTCGGGCGGTGTGCATGGGCAATATCTCGCTGTTTGCCACCGGTCTGGCCAGGCTGGCCAAGGTTTCGCTATCGCGTGTGGAATCGGCGCTGACAGACGACCGCCGCACTGTGTTTCGCGCGCTGTACCGCAAGGCGGAGCTGCCTGAGAGTGCCTTCGGGGTTTTTTCTGACGCGATTGCGAACTGGCGACGCCTGCTTGCGGCTACCGAGCCGCGGGACTACGCCAGCCTGCCTTATCTGGTGACGCGCGCGGTGCTGGCCACCTATGACCGCCAACCTGCCCGCAACCCGGATTCAGGGCTCGACACGCTGCTCGTCCTTTTGCGCAAGCTTTCAGCCGAGACTTCGCGCCAGAACGCACGCCGCGCAATTGGCCGTATTACCGGCGCGCCGAGTCAGAAAGCGCCGATGGCGTTGCCATCCCCGGATGCCGCCAGGCCAGGCGACGCAAAAGCCATCACCAGCCAGTCGGCAGACGATCTGGTGCCCGATCTGGCCCCCGGGGAAGAAGATTGCGGCATCGAGGTTTCCATTGCCGCCTCCGGCAACAAGGCCGCTGACGGCAAGGCACCGGAAGCAAGGACAAAAGACGTCAAGGCACAGGACACTAGCACATCCGGACAGGAAACATCCGGGCCAGAATCATCAGGTGACGAAACCGGAGAGGAAGACAATTCGGTGATTCACATCGCCGACGCTCCCGATTTGCAGACGCCCGAGAAGCAGGTCGCGCCTGAGGAAGTCGCGGCGCAGGAAACAGATTCCGACGACGCGGCGGCCGACAAGAAGGCTGCCGGCGCGAAGAACCAGCAGACCAAGCCCTCCGGCAAGCTGGCGGCGAAAGCCCGCGCGGCCGAAGAAAAAGACCGAGAGGAGCTGAAGGACAAGGTCGAAGCCAAGCAGGAGGACAAAAAGCCGGAACCGAAGAAGCAGGCATCCGGCGTCAGGGCGAAAAAAGCCGAAACCGCCAAATCAAAGTCTGCAAAGTCGAAATCCTCGGCGCCCAGAAAGGGCAAGTCGAAAGCATCGAAGGCCGGAGCTTACGGGTCGTCGTCCGAACCGCCCGAGCCGCCCGAACCGCCCAAGTCCTCGCCGCCCAAGCCACCCAAATCACCGACGCCGACGCCGCCTCCGCCTCCAATGCCCGCGGCGCCATCGCCCGCATCTGCCAGCGCCCATGCTGCCGATATCAACGCAAATCACATTGTTTCAATTGGGGAGAATGAAATCATGCAAGTACACCTGCGCGTGCCTGGAAGTGTACCCGAAAGCGTAATTGCAGAGTTTGCCATTCATTTCGCCGAGGAAATCGTCGACCTCGAAGAGGAGCTTGCGGTGACCGCCATCTCGGGTGTCGCCAGGGATTTCGAGTTTCTCGATGAGGATGAACTTGACGATATCCTGTCATCGGTGCTGACCGACGAAGTCATCCTCGCCGCCATCGATTTCGACGAAATCGGCGAACCGGTCGCCCCGGAAAGCGCGGCCAATGACGAAGGCGCCGCGCCGGCCGTTCATGCGGACGAACCTGTCAAGCCGCTCATGGAGGAGGGCAAACGGCCCTCATTGCTGATGAGCGCCGCTGACGGTCGTCTGAAACGCCGGTCAGCGGCCTGATATTTCCCCGCCCATGCCCTAATACTGGAATTGTTCGGCCAGGATACGCTCTTCCCATGAGTGTTCCGGGTCGAACAGGATGATGCCGCTCGAATCGTGGTCGAGCGCGATGCGCACATGGGCCACCGATTTGACCTCGAAATGGTCGGCCACCGCATTGACCGGCCGCTTGGCGATCTCGTTGACCGTGATCTCGATGATGCTGGCGTCGGGGATCAGCGCGCCGCGCCAGCGTCGCGGCCTGAAAGCGCTGACCGGCGTCAGCGCCAATAGCGGCGCGTCGAGCGGCAGGATCGGGCCATGCGCCGACAGATTGTAGGCCGTCGAGCCGGCAGGCGTGGAGAGCAGAACGCCATCGCAGATCAGGGGATCGAGGCGGGTGCGCCCGTCGATGCGGATACCGAGGCTCGCCGCCTGATAGGATTGCCGCAGCAGGGAGACTTCATTGATCGCCTTGGCGCGGTGGATCTTGCCGTCGGCATCCCGCGCCTCCATGTCGAGCGGGCGGATGACGCGCGGCGTCGAGGCTGCCAGCCGCTGCGGCAGGTCTTCTTCCGAGAATTCATTCATCAGGAAGCCGACCGTGCCCTTGTTCATGCCGTAGACGGGAACGCCGCTGTTCATGAAGCGGTGCTGCGTCGCCAGCATGAAGCCGTCACCGCCGAGCGCCACGATGACGTCGGCCTTTTCCGGCTCGCATGAGCCATAGCGCTCGCCGAGGCGTTCGGCCGCCGCCTGGGCGTCCGGCGTATCGCTCGCCAGGAATGCAATGCGCTCGTACAATTTCGTCTTCCGCTGAAAGATTTGTCACATTGGCGTGTGCAACATCGCCTTTATTAAGCGTGGTCAATGGATCGCGCAAACCGTTCCTTGCCGGACGGGAATTGCATAACGCCGATTGTCGGTAACTTTTTATTCAGCATGTCCCGCCACAATCAATCGCGTTGGCCACGCTGGAGGCTGGTACAGGCCTGAAACGCCGTCACTTCCGGCAGGTGGATCACGCAGCATTTAGAGGAAGACCTCGGGCAGGATATCGGCCGGCAATTGCGCTTGAAGCTCGCCATCATGCCCAAGCAGTAGGAAACGATTGACCTTTCTGCGCGCGGAAATCACCATGCGCATGGTTGATCTCGGAGTAGGGGAAACTCATGATCAGACCTGCCAGCGAAATCGAATATCCGGCGTCGGAAGTCCAGCGCATCCGCGCCTCTATGCTGGCTCGCATGGAAGCGCTCAACAGTGCTTCCAACAGCCTGATGACCATCATCGCCGAGCGCATTGGCGCGGAAGACCGCGAGGACGAACTGCGCGTCGACGAATTGACCGCGGAACAGGACAGGCTCATCGAGAACATGCGCCGGCTTGCCCGCAGGTAGACGCTGACAACAGCCTTGTCTTTGCCTGCTTCGCTCAGCGACCAATAGCCAACCCCTCGCGGCGCGGATCGACCCCGCCTGCAAGCTTGCCGGTGGTCTTGCCAGGCGAAATGGCGATCGCGTGCAGTCCGGAATTCATTTCCGTGATGTGGGTCTCGTAGCCTAGCGCATCGAGTGCCGGCGCAAGTTTTTCGGCCGCCGTATCGGCTTCCAGTTCGAACGGCCCGTAGCGGTTGACCAGATGCGGCATCGAAACCGCCTGGCTGACATCCATCCCCCAGTCGAGATAGGCGATGAGCGCCTGCGCCACGAAGCCGATGATCCGGCTGCCGCCGGGCGAGCCGATGGCGAGTACCGGCTTGCCGTCCCTGAACACGATGGTCGGCGACATCGACGAACGCGGCCGCTTTCCCGGTTCGACCCGGTTGGCGACCGGTTTGCCGTCGCGCTCGGGCACGAAGGAGAAATCGGTCAGTTCGTTATTGAGCAGGAAGCCGCGCACCATCAGCCTCGAGCCGAAGCCGTTTTCGATGGTTGTCGTCATCGACACGACATTGCCGTCGCCATCGACGATCGAAAGATGGCTGGTCGAGGGCAGTTCCGGTGTCATTCCGGGCGCAAGGAGCAGGGCATGGTCGGTTGGCGGCGAACCCGGTTTGACCGCGTCTTCCGGCAATGCGCCATACCCCTCCAGCAGGCGCGCCCTCTCGCGCAGATAGTCGCCATTGAGCAGTCCCTTGGGCATGTCGACGAAATCGGAATCGGCCATGTAGAGGCCGCGGTCGGCGAAGGCGAGACGGGAAGCATCGCCGATGAGCCGCCAGCTTTGCGGGTCGTTAGGGCCGAGCGCGGCCAGGTCATAGGGTTCGACGAGCTTCAGGATCTGGCCGATCGTAAGCGCGCCGGAGGAGGGCGGTCCCATGCCGCAAACCTCGTAGACGCGGTAGCTGGCGCAGACCGGCGCGCGCTCCCTGGCTGAATAGGCGGCCATGTCGTCCATGGACAAAAGCCCGGGATTGTCCGCAGCATCGCGGGCCGTCGCCACAATGTCCCGGGCGATCTTTCCCGAATAGAAGGCTTTTGCGCGACCAGTCGCTATCGCACGCAGCGTTGCCGCATAGGCCGGGTTCCTCAGGACCGTGCCCACCGGCAGCGGCACGCCTTCCTCGCTGAGGAAATAGTCGCGTGTCGCCTCGTAGCGATGCAGGCTTTCCGCCGCATAGGCGATCGAGGCATTGAGACGCGGCGAGACCTCGAATCCGTTTTCGGCAAGTTCGATCGCAGGCTCGAACAGGCTTGCCCAGCCAAGCCTGCCATATTTGCGGTGTGCGGCCTCCATCAGAGCCACGGTCCCAGGCGTGCCGACCGAGCGTCCGCCAATCACCGCATCGAAGAATTGCAGCGGTTTGCCTTCCGCATCGAGAAACAGGTCCGGCGTTGCCTCGCCCGGCGCCGTCTCGCGTCCGTCGAGCGTGGTCAATTTGCCGTTCGCTTCATCCCAGTAGACGAGAAAGGCGCCGCCGCCGAGACCGGAGGATTGCGGTTCGACAAGGCCGAGCACGGCCTGGACCGCGATCATGGCATCGATCGCGTTGCCGCCGTTTTCGAGGATGGTGAGGCCGGCATCGCTCGCCAGTGGATTGGCGCTCACCACCATGTAGCGGCTTGCGGTGACGGGCTGGACGGACCGGGGCTGAAGACCGCTTCCCGATTCCGGCGCTACCAGATCGCTCGCTTCCTGCGCTGCCGATTCATGCGCCAATGGCGATGCCCAAAGCATGAGCATCACGCAGGCCGATTTCAGGGCGCCGGCGAGGTTTTGACCTTTCATGCAACCTCCGAAAAATCCTGGAAGAGTAGCGCTCAGCCTTTATTTGCCACCGACGACCAGGCGTTCATTGCAGGTGTAGCCGACACGGCACCGCGGGTCGTCCTGCGTCGGCGCGATCTCGCGCACGACATCCTGGCTGGGACTGCAAAAGCCGCGATTGTGGACGACGCGGGTATAGGTGTGTTCACCAGTTGTCATCACCAGGGAACCGTTTTGGGCAATGGTTCCGCGCGCCTGCGCGCAGGTCATGGTCCGCGTATCGGGCCTGGCCGCGAAAGCCTGGCTGCCAAGGGCTGCGAAAAGAATTGCCGCTGTGAGTGGACGAAATGGCGACGGCATGCGGTAATTCATGACGATCTCTCTGGTTGACGCGTATTGTCTGCGCGCTTCGGCGACAGTTTTGCAGGATTTGGACTGAATGCAACTCCCCCGCTTTCGGCGAGATCGGAAACGAGGCTGCCTTATTTTTAGGCATAAGGTATGGTTGTCCGTTTCGAGAACCGGGTGTTAATTTGGTTCAGTTGGGCGCCGCTTGTATGAGGGTCGGTTTGTACGGTTCCATACCGGACAGGTATTTTGATGAAATGGTCGCCGCCAATGGCGATATCCGGACGAGCTATCGTGAGATTGCCGACTGGCTCGTTTCGCAGCCAAAGGGTGGCCTGAAGCAGAAGGCGAGGGATGCCGAAGCGATCTTTCGCCGCCTGGGCATTACCTTTGCCGTTTATGGCTCCAACGAAGCCAATGAACGCCTGATCCCCTTCGACATCGTTCCGCGCATCATCTCGGCCGCCGAGTGGCGCAAACTCGAGCGCGGCATCGAGCAGCGCGTGCGTGCCATGAACGCCTTCCTGCATGATATCTATCATCGCCAGGAGATCATCCGTGCCGGCCGTGTGCCCGAGGCGCTGATCCTCCAGAATTCGGCCTTCTGCCCGCAAATGATCGACCAGGATCCGGCGCTCGGCGTCTATTCGCACATTATCGGCGTCGATCTGGTGCGCGTTGCCGAAAACGAGTTCTACGTACTCGAAGACAATCTGCGCACGCCGTCGGGCGTATCCTACATGATCGAGGACCGCGAGGCGATGATGCGCCTGGTGCCCGAACTCTTCGCGCGCTATCGCGTCGCCCCCGTCGAGCACTATCCCGAGAATCTGCGTCGCACGCTGCAATCGGTCGCCCCGCCCAATTGCGCCGGCGATCCGACCATCGTGGTGCTGACCCCCGGCATCTACAATTCGGCCTTCTTCGAACATTCCTTCCTTGCCGACGAGATGGGCGTCGAACTATGCCAGGGCGACGATCTCTACGTCGATGATGGCTGCGTTTACATGCGCACGACGCAAAAGCCCAAGCGTGTCGATGTCATCTACCGCCGCATCGATGACGATTTCCTCGATCCGCTGACCTTCCGTCCCGATTCGACCCTTGGCGTGCCTGGCCTGTTCGCTGCCTATCGCGCCGGCAATGTCACCATCGTAAACGCACCTGGCACCGGTATCGCCGACGACAAGGCGGTTTACACCTATGTGCCGCAGATCATCGAATTCTACACCGGCGAAAAACCCATCCTGAACAATGTGCCGACCTATAATTGCGCCAATGACGAGGAAAGGAACTACGTTCTCGACCATCTGGAGGAACTGGTCGTCAAGGAGGTGCACGGATCGGGCGGTTACGGCATGATGGTCGGACCGACATCGACCAGGAAAATGCGCGCCGAATTCGCCAAGCGCATCAAGGCCAGACCGAACAACTACATCGTCCAGCCGACCCTGGCGCTGTCGACCTGTCCGACCTTCATCGAAAAGGGCATTGCGCCGCGCCATGTCGATCTCAGGCCCTTCGTGCTCGTTGGCGACCGCATTCGCATAACGCCGGGTGGACTGACCCGTGTCGCGCTCAAGAAGGGTTCGCTGGTGGTCAATTCCTCCCAGGGCGGCGGTACCAAGGACACCTGGATATTGGAAGACTGACGCCATGACCCGGGGACGCTGACACATGCTCGGTCGCACTGCCTCCAGCCTCTACTGGTTGTGCCGCCACATGGAGCGGGCGGAAAACCTGGCGCGGCTGCTCGATGTCGGTTACCGCATGTCGCTGGAGCCGGTGCTTGATGGCAGTGAGCGCGAACAATGGGATTCGACGCTGCAGGCCGCGGCAATGGCGTCCGCCTTCTTCGAGCGCCACGACAGCGTGGCGCTCCCGCAGATCCGCGACTTCATGCTGTTCGACGAAACCAACTCCTCCTCGGTGCGCTCCTGCCTGACACAGGCGCGCTCGAATGCCCGCTCGGTGCGTACCGCGATCACCACAGAGATGTGGGAGAGCATCAACACGACCTGGCTGGAATTCTCGCGCATCCGCCCGTCTTCCATTTCCGTCAACGATCTGCCGACCCTGCTGGACTGGATCAAGCGCAATACCGCGCAGTTCCGCGGCGCCATGCTGAACACCATCCTGCGCAATGACGGCTATTCCTTCTGTCAGCTTGGCACGTTCAACGAGAGGGCGGACAACACCGCGCGTATCCTCGACGTCAAATATTACGTGCTGTTGCCGCGTAACGAGTTTGTCGGTTCCGAATTCGACAATCGCCAATGGTCGATGATCCTGCGCGCGGCCTCGGCGCATCGCTCCTACCGCCATGTCTACCGCGACCGCTACAAGGCGTGGAACATTGCCGACTTCCTGATCCTGCGTTCGGAAATGCCGCGCTCGCTGGCGCATTGCTACCGGTGGATCGACACGACCCTTCGCGATCTGGAAAATTTCTATGGCGCCCGCTACCAATGCCATGACATCGGCCAGGCGATTCACGACGAGTTGAAAAACGGCGACATGGAAGTCGTCTTCCAGAAAGGCCTGCACGAATTCCTTGGCGGCTTCATTTCCTCCAACAACGCTCTCGGCGCCTCGATCGCCGAAAACTACAATTTCTTTTGAGACGAACGTACCGGACACGGCATGGAAATCGCGATCGAGCACTCGACGGTCCATATTTATGAACATCCGGTGCGCTACGGTGTTCAGGAACTGCGTCTGACACCGCCCAATACCCCCAGCCAGCAAGTGCTCGACTGGCGTATCGAAATGCCCGGCATCGAAGGTGCGGCCAAATGGTTCGACGCCTGGGGCAATCTCGTCCATCTGGTGAACCAGACCCGTGAGCACAGCGATCTTGAAATTCGCGTGACCGGCCTGGTCGGGACATCCGACGCCGACGGCATCATCGGCGAGTTGCCCAATTCGCCGACGCCGCGCATCTTCGTGCGCGAAACGCCGCTGACGCGCGCCGACCGGTCATTGAGCGCGATCGCCGCCTCGCTGGAAGGCAAGCACCGCGACCAGATCGCGCTTTATCATGCGCTGATGGAAGCCATCCGCGAGCGCGTGGAATTCGATGCCGGCCAGACCGATATGACCACCAGCGCGGCCGATGCGCTCAAGTCCGGCCATGGCGTGTGCCAGGACTTCGCCCACATCTTCCTGTCTGTCTGCCGCCGGCTCGATCTGCCGGCGCGCTATGTCACGGGTTATCTCGTCGTGCGCGAGGGCGATGTCGGCGCCGAGGCGCAGCACGCCTGGGTGGAAGCTGATGTCGCCGGCCTCGGCTGGGTCGGGTTTGATCCGGCCAATGGCATATGCCCGGATGACCACTATGTGCGGCTCGCCTGCGGCCTCGATGCCGCCGATGCAGCGCCCATTCGCGGCATACGCCGCGGCTCCGGCACCGATACCCTGTCGGTCAGCGTCTCTGTTCTCAAACAGACCCAGCAATAGTTGCAGGCACCGGCTCCTCGTGACGATCTTGCCGCTTGAGCGGACCGGGAATCTCGATAAGATCGCCGCCCATGACATATTGTGTCGGCCTCCGTCTCGACCGCGGCATCATCTTTGCGTCCGACACCCGCACCAATGCAGGTTTCGACAACATCGCCTCTTTCCGCAAGATGCATGTGTGGGAGGAAAAGGGCGATCGCGTGCTGGTGCTGCTCGGTGCCGGCAATTTGTCCGTCTCCCAATCGGTGGTCAGCCTCCTCACCGAGGATATCGCCGATCCCGGTCATGACGAGGACGGCCGCAACCTGTTGAATGCCGGCACCATGTTCCAGGCCGCCCGGATCGTCGGCGAGGCGCTGCGCGAGGTCCACATGACCAATGGCGAAACCCTCGGTCCCAATGCCGCCGCCTTCCAGGCTTCTTTCGTGCTGGGTGGCCAGATCAAGGGCGAGGCGCCGCGCCTGTTTCAGATCTACAATGAAGGCAATTTCATCGAGGCAACCACCGATACGCCCTTCTTCCAGATCGGCGAGCACAAATACGGCAAGCCGATCCTCGATCGCGTCGCGGTGCCCGAGATGCGCATGGGCGATGCGGCCAAGCTGCTGCTGATCTCGTTCGATTCAACCCTGCGCTCGAACCTGTCGGTCGGCATGCCGATCGACATGCTGATCTATCGCACCGACACCTTCTTTGTCGGGGAGCAGAGCCGCATCGAGGCCGATGATCCGTACTTCCGTTCGCTCTCCATGGGGTGGTCGGAAGCGTTGCGCGACGCCTTCGCCAACATCGAATCCTACACCAATGGCGATTGATCCCGGTTTGTCCGGCCGATTTGAAGCCGGCGGAGCGATCCACTATATCAGGATCACTGTGTGATTTGTCACAGGCGGTTGCCGTCTGCCGAACTAACTCCAGATAAGGGAAAGGCCGTTGGCCTTTTGACCGAAACAGGAGACCAACCATGAAACGCATGATCACGAAAATAGCCCTGGCGACGGTCGTTTCGGCAACTGCCGCTTCCGCCGCCTATGCAGATTGGGTCAATCCCTGGGTTCCCGATGGCACCCAGCTTCGCCAGTCCCGCGCCATTGCCGGCGCCGCCCCCAATTCCACTGCCACCTTCATCGACGGCGTACGCTGCTCTTATATCTACCAGTACCAGCAAACGGCGCAGGGCAGGGTGAAGGTTCGCGTTCCCGTCTGCAACTGATTGACGAATTGCCATTGCTGCAAAGAAACCCCTGGCGGTTCGCCGGGGGTTCTTTTTTGTGCGTGCTTTGGTGTTCGTCTTGTCCGGTAGCGCGCCGCCGATTCAATTCCGGTCCTGCGGATGCCCGCACCATGCTGCGTCGTGCAACAAGGGAAAGCCCCGCGTCAGCGCGCCAACTGCGTTGGCGCATCTGCGTGGCCGCCGACGGGATGTTCCATCATGCCTGGCAGCAATCGTCACGGCCAGTCGTGGCCGGAAGGGTTGGGACAAAGAAAAACCCCCGGCACCATGAAGCACCGGGGGTTCGATTGTTGTCAGGCAGGTTGCCAGGCCGGCGGCAAGGTCAGTTGCAACCGCCCATGATGCACACGCCGATCGCACCGCCGATCGCGCCGCCGATGATCTGACCGAGCGGGTTCGGGCGTTGCTGAACGATCACCGGCTGCTGCTGGGGCACGATAACCTGCTGTGGCTGCCCCACCACCACCGTTTGCGGCGACGAGACGACCGGCGGCGGGCGATTGTCGATTACTTGCTGCGGCGGCTGTTGGGGTGGCGGCTGGCGTGCCGAACGCGTCTGGACGGTCGGCGTCGTGCTGGCCTGACGTTGCGGCGTGAAGCACTGGCCACGCGAGTTCATGCGCTGGCCGGACGGGCAGCTTCTGACCACCGGGCAGCCATTGCCCTTGTAGTTCTTGAGCTGATCGAGCAATTCGGCGTCCGGATCGGCAGAGGCTAGCTCGACCTTGGCGCCGCGCTTGAACCTGTCGAGCGCACCCTGGCTGCGCCTGCCCCAGATGCCGTCGGGGCGGCCGGGATTGCACGAAAGCCTGACGAGTTCCTGCTGGATGCCCTGCACGATCTCGCGCGGGTCGCTGGGTACATCCAGCTTGCGCGTCGTCTCTTCCTCGGGCTTCGGCTGCTCGAGGCTTGCAAGCTGCTGTTCCGGCGCGGGCTGGCTTGGCTTGTCGGTCTGTGCCGTCGCCTCGCCAGCCTTCTCGTTTTCACGCAGGCGCTGCAGTTTCAGGCGGGCGAGCTTGCCGTAGAAACTGGAGCCGAAGGTCGAGATGAACGCCTGCAATTCGTCCGGATTGTCGGTATCCTTGACCGCATCCCAGGCAAGTTTCTCGATCTGGGCCCTGTCGACGGACGAGTTCTTGCCGGTCGCCTTCGCCGTCCCGGAATCCGTCGCAGATTGCGACGTGCCGTCTGTCTCATCGTCCTTCGGAGCGAAATAGAACCGGCCGAGCAGTGAGGAGTTGATCCACGGTGTCTGCTGTTCGTCGGTCTCCTGGTAGACCTGCTGGCGCACATCGGTCATCATCGTCTGGATCTCGACATTCTCGCGGCCGATATTGTCGAGCAGCGCCTGGGTGAACGGGCTGTTGCGGCCCTTGCCGTCAAGCGCGACATTGTTCGGATCGGTGGAGAATGCGATCAGCGTGCCCGGTGCCGATTTCACTTCGGCAAGGCCCTTGCCGGCCCCGCCCGAGCGCGATGCTGCCTTGAACGAACGTGTCAGCGGATTGTCGCGGCAGGCGTCGAGGAAAAGCAGGATGGTCGAAACCTCGCGCTCCATCTGCCGCTGGATGAAATCGAGCGGAATCGTCTCGAAATCGAGATCGCTCTCGAAATCGAGCTTGGCATCGATGGGTGCCAGATAGTTGCGGCCGTTCACCTGCAGGCCGTGGCCGGCATAAAACAGCATGCCGACATCCGCGCCGCGCAGGTCGCTTGCGAATTCCCTGATCTTGTTGCGCATGCCGCGATTGGTCAGGTCCTGTCCCTCGACAACGATAAAGCCGAGTGATCTGAGCGCATTGGCGATGTCCGCGGCGTCATTGGAGGGATTGGCGAGTTGCGGCGCGTGCTCATACGCGCTGTTGCCGATGACCATCGCCACACGCTTGCCGGTCGACGCCTGCGCGCCCGCCGTCATCAGGGCGATGGTGGTGAGGAAGGCAGTCGCCGCCGCGAGAAGCATTCTCAGCCCGGGGCGGCCGACGATTCTCAATGCGAATGCCGTCATTGTCTCGTTTCCCTGTTTCACTCCCCGGATGTCCTTGCGTAAAGGCTACTCGACCGGGGCTGTTTCGGCAAGTTTACACCCGTAACAATACAGATATTCGAAATGCTGTATCGGTACTTGTTTTCAGGCAGTTGCGGTGCGCAACCATTCACGCATTCACCTTGCCGTGCGAAGCGGTTGTGCATCGCTAATATGGCTGCGCCGCCAATTGGACGCTGTGTCCTTCATCACAGGGCGCGCGATTTGTCGCCACATTGGTCGAAAATGACGATTCAACGCCGCAATTCAGCTAGGTATTTCGACGGCGGGCAAGATAGCCTCTAATCCGGTCGAATGCCTTTCACAATTTGGGGAGGTCCCATGAAGAGCAATGTCAGGGTCGCCGTCATCGGTGGCGGGGTCGTAGGATGCTCGGTTTTGTACCATCTCGCGCGCGCCGGCTGGACCGATGTGATACTGATCGAACGCTCCGAATTGACATCGGGGTCGACCTGGCATGCTGCCGGCGGTTTCCACACGCTCAATGGCGACCCGAACGTCGCCAAGCTGCAGGCCTACACCATCTCGCTCTACAGGGAACTGGAGGAACTGACCGGCCAGTCCTGCTCCTTGCATCTCGTCGGCGGCTTCCAGATGGCCGATTCGCCCGAACGCATGGATTTCCTGCGCCTCGTTCACGCCAAATGCCGCTATCTCGGCATGGATACCGAACTCGTCACGCCGTCGGAGGCCAAGGCGATGTTCCCGATCATGGACGAGAAGAACTTCGTCGGCGCGCTGTGGGACCCGGTCGAGGGCCATCTCGATCCTTCCGGCACGACCCACGCCTACGCCAAGGCGGCGCGCCAGCTCGGCGCCGAGATCGTGCTGCGCAACCCGGTGAAGGAATTGACGCAGGAAGCGGACGGCACCTGGAACGTCGTCACCGAACAAGGCACCGTGAAGGCCGAACACGTCGTCAATGCCGGCGGCCTGTGGGCGCGCGAGATCGGCCGCATGGTCGGCCTCGAACTGCCGGTGCTCGCCATGGAGCACATGTATCTGTTGACCGAGGACATGCCCGAAGTCATCGAATACAACCAGTCGAGCGGCCGGGAACTGAGCCATGTCATTGATTTCAGAGGAGAAATCTACACACGCCAGGAACGCCAGGGCATGCTGCTCGGCACTTATGAGAAGGCCTGCAAGCCGTGGTCGCCGGTCACCACGCCATGGGATTTCGGCCACGAATTGCTGCAGCCCGACATCGACCGCATCGCGCCGTCGCTCGAAGTCGGTTTCCGTCACTTCCCGCCAATCGAGCGCGCCGGCATCAAGCAGATCATCAACGGCCCGTTCACCTTCGCGCCCGACGGCAATCCGTTGGTCGGCCCGGTCCAGGGACTGACCAATTTCTGGTCGGCCTGCGCCGTGATGGCCGGTTTCAGCCAGGGTGGCGGCGTCGGTCTCGCCCTGTCGAACTGGATGATCAACGGCGATCCGGGCTTCGACGTGTGGGGCATGGACGTTTCGCGCTTCGGCGAATGGGCGACGCTGAGATACACCAACGCCAAGGTGCGCGAGAACTATTCGCGCCGCTTCTCGATCCGCTTCCCCAACGAGGAATTGCCGGCTGCCCGCCCGGCCCAGACCACGCCGCTCTACGACATCATGGTCGGCCAGAACGCGGTGATGGGCGATTCGTGGGGCCTGGAGACGCCACTCTGGTTCGCACCGTCGAAGGAAGAGGCAAGGGATATTCTTTCCTTCCATCGTTCCAATGATTTCAAATATATAGAGGAAGAAGTTAAAGCAGTTCGCGAGCAAATCGGCGTCACCGAGATCGCCAATTTCGCCAAATACGAGGTCAAGGGACCGGGTGCTGAAGCCTTCCTCAATTACCTGATGACCAATCGCATGCCGAAAAAGGGCCGCATCGTGCTCACCCCGATGCTGAACGAATTCGGCAAGCTGATCGGCGATTTCACCATCGCAAAAGCGGGTGACGACCGTTTCATGGTCTGGGGTTCGTCGGCCGCGCAAATCTACCACATGCGCTGGTTCGAGCAGCACATGCCCAAAGACGGTTCGGTTTCGATCCATCGTTTCGACCAGGCGCTGGTCGGCCTGTCGATCGCCGGGCCGAAGGCGCGGGATGTACTGGCGAAGCTTTGCGACGACGATGTTTCGGGTGAGGCCTTCCGGTTCATGGATTTCCGCCAAATGGCGGTCGGCGGCGCGCCCTGCATGGTCAACCGGCTCTCCTATACCGGTGATCTGGGTTACGAGATCTGGATGGCGCCGGCCTACGAGCGCAAGGTCTATGCTGCGATCAGGCAGGCCGGCGAAGCGTTCGGCATTGCCGATTTCGGCATGCGCGCGCTGCTGTCGATGCGTCTTGAAAAGAATTTCCCGACCTGGTTTCGCGAACTTCGCCCGATCTACGGTCCGTTCGAGGCCTCGATGGACCGCTTCATCAAGCTCGACAAGAACGACTTCATTGGCCGCGAGGCCGCTGCAAGGGAAAAGGCCGACGGACCGGCGCTGAGGCGCGTCTCCTTTGCCATCGACGCGATTGATGCCGACGTGATGGGCGATGAGCCGATCTGGGCGAAGGTCGGCGACACTGATTATGGCACGGTTGAGGTGCCGCACGGCCACGGCCCGAAGCGCGTTGACGCTGCTGGCAATGTCGCCGGGCCATCGGCGGCCGAGGAGGGTGACGCTTCCATTCTCGGTACGAGGGACGGGGACTGGCGCGTCGTCGGCTGGGTGACCTCGGGCGGCTATGCGCACCACGTCAAACTGTCGATGGCGCAGGGTTATATACCGGCCGCGCTCGCCGATGAAACCGGTGAAGGCCTGTTCCAGATCGAGATCCTCGGCCACCGCCGCCCGGCGAAAATCCTGGTCGAACCGCCCTTCGATCCCTCAGGCGAGCGCATGCGAGCCTGACACCTCTCCGTGGCAGGGCAAGCTTTGGTGTCAAACCAAAGCGCCAGCCCGCGAACGGACGCCGGGACGGAGGTCCCGGCGGAAAGCAAGTCAATATCGAGCGCATGCGAGCCTGACACCTCTCCGTGGCAGGGCAAGCTTTGGTGTCAAACCAAAGCGCCAGCCCGCGAACGGACGCCGGGACGAAGGTCCCGGCGGAAAGCAAGTCGATAT
>JAJDOK010000101.1 GCA_022340185.1 Salaquimonas sp.
ACGCTCCGCCGACGGTGCGCATTTTTCAAGGCGATCGGCAGATATTTGATTCAGGCCGTCGATACAGCCCAGGCAATTGCGGGCGGAAAGCCGGTTCCTCAAGTCCGACCTTACGCCTGGAATTGCTTCAGAGGACCTGCAGGTTGACCGCTTTCGGCCCCTTGCCGCGGCGGTCCGGCTCGGTTTCGTAGCTCACCTTCTGGTTTTCGGCGAGGCCAGTCAGCCCGGATGCCTGCACGGCGGTGATGTGAACGAAGATGTCGGGACCGCCGTCATCGGGCTTGATGAAACCGTACCCCTTGTCGGTGTTGAAGAACTTCACGACGCCGCTCTGGCTCATGGTTCGCTTTCCTTCATGTCGCTCCGGCCCTGGTGCACGGTTGGCCGGCATCTTTCCAATCGATTTAAATTTCCCGCCGACCGGACAAAACCATTCCGCCGGGAAAGGTGGCCGTCCGTCCTCCCGTCAATGGGAGTCCGGCAAACAGGTGCATTTTGACATTCGTGGAAAGAGCCCTATTACCGTGCAGCCCTTGCACAGGACACGCCATTGAGCGGCAATCCCACACAGGACCCCCGCCTGTTGCAAGCCCAAGCGGCACCCGGGAAATCCATTGGCGCTCCCGGCACGCCATTCCCGCCTCCGTCAGCAGACGATGGGCAATTTGCCCATGAATCCCCACTACCCCGTCGGAACGAAACCACCTTTCAACGGTACCATCTGCCACGGCAACGGGCTTATGCGGTCTTTCATTCGAGTTCGCAAAATGCCCGAACGGCATAAAGAGTGCTTGGTTTTGACGGTATTGACAAGCGAAAGTTTGGTGTCTGCAGGAAGATCGTTTGCCCGGCGCATAAGCAACGTCATGAACAAATACCGCGTTTCACGGCTTGTCCGACGGCTTTCCACGCAGAATCAAATGCTTCGAATTGCGCGCGCGCAGTCTTCGCTCAGCCGCTGATATGCGCGACCACCTGCCTTCGGTGCGGCCGGTCGCGATGCTCGAACAGATAGATCCCCTGCCAGGTGCCGAGTACCGGGCGGCCTCCGGCGAGAGGTATCGAAAGCGAGATCTGGGTGAGCGCGGCCTTGATGTGGGCGGGCATGTCGTCGGGCCCTTCCAGGCGATGAACGAGATAGTCCATGGACGGATCGTCGGCACGCGGCACCAGACGTGAAAAGAAGGCATTGAGATCGCGTTTCACATCGGGGTCGGCATTTTCCTGAACGAGCAGGGAGCAGGATGTGTGGCGCACGAACAGGGTCAGCAGGCCGGTGACGACGCCGGTTTCTTCGGTGAAACCGATGACCTTGTCGGTGAATTCGTATAGGCCCGGACCGGTCGTTTCGATGGTGATCGTTGTTTGCATTGCTAGGCTTGGCGCGCGTTGAAAAGACGGGGCGGCAGTATGATGCCGCCCCGATGCGCGGGCAAGCCGGGAGGTTGGCTAGACCGCAAGCCGGAAGAGGAGGCCGGCAATGACCGCGCCGAGGAAACCGAGCGCGAGATAGGTGGCGAAAACCTCGCGGCGGACCAGCGCCCACACGCCGGCCATCGCCGGTACGGAGGAAACGGCGCCAGCGACCATGAAGGCCAGGCCGGCGCCCGGGCTCATGCCCTGCGATACCAGACCGGCGACGAGCGGCGGGGCGACATAGGAATTGAGATAGGCGGGCATGCCGACGGCGGCGGCGAGCGCAATCGGGCCGACGCCTTCGCCACCAACGACACTGGCGATCATCGAAGCGGGTACATAGGTGATCAGCAGCGCCTCCAGCACATAGGCGAGTGCCAGCCACTTGATCAGGAAGCGAGCGTTCTCGATCGCCTGCGCGCGGAAGGTTTCGCGCCTGTTCGGTTCACGCCAGAAGCGCCATGCGGGACGGCCGGTGAAGGGCGAAGGTCCGCAGCCACAGCTCGACACGGCGATACCTCTTCCCGGATTGGCGAATAGGCCGAACGTGGAAAGTGCCTTCGTCGCAAAGCCGCCGAACAAGCCGAGGCCGACGGCGCTGAGCACCTTGGCGAGCGCAAACGGCCAGCCGAGCGCGGCGGCGGTGATGAAAACCGTCGGCGGATCGATCAGCGGCGAGGACAGCCAGAAGGCCATGATCGCCGGCAATGGCGCGCCGACGGCGAGCAGACCGGCGACAAAGGGTATGACTTCGCAGGAGCAGAAGGGGGCAAGTCCGCCGAACAAAGCCGCGGCGATGATCATTTGCGTTTCGCGGCCTTCGAAAGCGCGCGCAATCGAGGCTTCCGCGCCGGCTGCCTTCAGCCACGAGATGGTGAGGACGGCGAGGACGATGTAGGGGAGCGTGCCGCCAAGCGAATGGAGCGCGGCGGTCACCACGGCGGAAGCGTTGGCCGGATCGAGAACAAGTACGGCAAGCGGTGCGGCGACGACAATGCTCCACGGCGAAAGCAGCGCGTTGCGCAGGCGGGCCGGCCACTCGATGCGCGGTTCAGTGTGGTCGACGGTCTGCGTCATGTCAGCCTTCCTTGCCTTCGGTAATGTCGGCGCAGCATTCCTTCAGGATGTAGCCGGCCAGAATCTCCAGACGGCCGTAGACGGCTCGGTTGCAGACCGTGCGCCCGTATTTCTTCTGGTCGACCAGACCGGCGGAGGTGAGGAAGCGAAGATGATGGGCAAGCGTCGAGGCGGCCATGCCCGATCTTTCCTGAATTTCGCCGACGGTCAGCCCTTTCACGCCTGCCCGGACCAGGATGAGCAGGATCTGCAGGCGCGCTTCCGAACCAATGGCGGCAAAGCCCTGCGCGGCTTCCTCGATGGAGAGTTCCATGATCAATGTATCCATATAACTAGTTTTACAGTTATTTTATCGCATGTCAAGCCGTTGTGCATAAGGGCGGTTGGATCAGATCAGGAAAAGATGGAGTCGCCCTGTTCCTTGATGAGCTGGCGGGCCTTGCGCAGCGTGGCGTCGATCGCGTCCTCGGCGCTGGGCAGCAGATCGGCGCGGATCATGCGGTGCGCCTTCGTCTCGCCGCCGATCTCCTTGGTGATCGTGGCGCAGATACGGTATTGCCCGCCCTCGGCAATCGGTGCGGCCTCGATCAGATAGCCTTCATGTTCGATCGGTTCGGCTTTCGTACCGCTACCGTGCGAACCGCCGCCGAATAGTTTTTTGAGAAAGGACATGACAACTCCCTGTTCGCCGCGAATTTAGGCGCAACGGAGCGGGGTGTCGAGGCAGGCGTCGGGCCAGGTTACGGAGCGGAGTTTTGATGACGGGTCATCTGCTCATCAATTTTGTCGCCAGGCCAGGCACCATGGCCGACAGCACGGCGATGACCCGCGCGGAACCGATGAGGGCGCGTTCGCCGCTGCCGTCCAGAGCGGCGATGATCGCGTCTGCGGCGGCTTCCGGCGTAATCTTGCCTTTGCCACGGCCCTTGGTCATGGCGGTGGCGACGAGCGGCGGGAAGATGTCGAGCACGCGCAACCTGTCAGGGGGGAACTGCGCGCGCAGCGCGGCCGAGAACATTTTCAGCCCTGCCTTGGTGGCGGAATAGCAGGCAGCATTGTCCTTCGGCGCGAAGGCGAGGGCGGAGACGATGTTGACCACGGTGCCCGTCTTGCCTTCGAGCAATTGCGGCAGCAGCGCCCTGGTCAACACTATCGGCGCGACCAGATTGGTCGTGGCCTCCTCGATCATCACCTCGGCGCTGCAGGCCGGGTCGTCGAAGCGGTGCTGATCCTGTACGCCGGCATTGTTGATCAGTACGTCTAGGCGGCCGTTCCAGCCATTGTCGGCGAAATCGCGGAGCGCCTGCGGGTCGGCGAGGTCGAGTGCGATCGTTTCGATCGCCGGGTTTTCGGCGACGAGCGCCTTGAGCTTTTGCGGGTTGCGCGCCAGCGCGACGATTTCGTTGCCGCTTGCGGCGAGCTTCAATGCCAGCGCGCGGCCGATGCCGGAACTTGCCCCGGTGATCAGAATGCGTTTGTTTTGCATCGGTCCATCTCATGTTTGGAAAAGATGAACGCTTGTCGCGCGGATCGTCCGGTGCGGCATTAACCCGGGTTAAGCCGATGACGTCTGCAACCGAAAAGCTGTTCGCCGCGCTGGCGCCTGGACCGCTGGCAGGTCTCGAGGCGCTGACAAAGCGCGTTGTGCTGCGGACCTATCCCGCCGGCGCAACCATTTTCGCCGCCGGCGACCGGCTGAACGATATCAGGATCGTGCGCAACGGCCTTGTGAAGCTGTGCTACGTGCTGCCTTCGGGCGAGGAATGGA
>JAJDOK010000102.1 GCA_022340185.1 Salaquimonas sp.
AAGGAATCGGGCATTTCACCCGTCTCTTCGTCGCGTGCGGTGTCGTTGTAGAAGACCAGCTTGGCCATGCCCCAGGGCGCTTCCTGGCCGTCGGTCGGCACGGTGAAATCGGTGCGTACGGTCGGTTTGGTCTTCCAGTCGACATAGCGCCAGTTCGGCAGCTTGTCGGCCCAGCCCGGAGAGAGCAGCAGACCCTGGCGTTTCATCGCGGCGAAGTTCTCGCCATTGATCCAGATAAGATCGATCGAACCGCCATCGTCGTGTCCGGCGGCCTTTTCGGCCACCACCTTGGCGACCGCATTGGCGGTGTCGTCAAGCTTGACGTGGACGACGCGCACGCCATAGCGCTTTTCGACTTCGGCGCCTGCCCAGGCGATGTAGTCGTTGATGTTGCCCGCCCCGCCCCAGGCGTTGAAATAAACGGTCTGGCCGCGTGCGGCCTTCTCGATCGACTGCCAATCGGAAAGATCGACGGCGGAAAGATCGAGCGCGTGTGCGCCCGGAAATCCGGCGATCAGGAAGAAAAGCGTCGCGAGGATGAGGTGGGCGAGATGGCGCATGCTTCGGTCCCTTTGCTTTGACCGCCTGGTTTTGACCACTTGTGACGGCCGGGTAGCCAGTCTTGGCTATTCATCGTCCCGAACACGGTCAAAACACGTCTGCGTTACGCGTAAACGGTGCGCGAGCTTTCACTCATCGGTGTTTTCTCCGGTTTCCGTTTCGCCGGTGGCGCGGCGCAATTCGAGCAATTCGTCGAAGGCGATCAGCACGGCACCGATCGTGATAAAGGAATCGGCCAGATTGAAAACGGCAAACGACCAATTGCCCACATGGAACAAAACGAAATCGATGACATGACCATGGACGAAACGGTCGCACAGATTGCCGAGCGCGCCGCCGAAGACGAGCGCGAAGCCGAGACGCGCCCAGATGCGGCTCGGGTGCGCCTGACGCCATAGCCAGATGACAAAGATCATGATGGCGAGCGTCAGCCCGATCAACACCCGGTCGGAAAAGCCGGAGAAAAAGGAAAAGGCTATGCCCTGATTGTAGGTTCGGAAGATCGACAGGAAAGGCAGCAGCGTGACCGGTTCCTGGAATGGAAGAAAGACGTCGACCGCCGCCTTCGACGCCTGATCGGCGGCGAGCAGCAACACGACGAGCAATGCGCCAAGTCGGGCATTCATGGCCGGGTACTCATGCGCCTGCCTCAGGCTGCGGCATGGCGAGCGCGGCGCGGCGGATCTCGAAGGCCATGATGCCGGTCGAGACCGCAAGGTTGAGCGAATCGGCCTGTCCCGCCATCGGGATCAGGCAGAGATGATCGCAGGCGGCGGCGAGTGAATCGGGCAGGCCCTGCTGCTCGTTGCCCATCAGAAGCAGCACTGGGCCGGGCGCGTAATCGACGCTGCGATAGTCGACGGCGCCCTCCAGATGCGTGCCGACAACCATGCCCGGCCATCCTCTGCGCCAGTCGAGGAATTCTTCCGCGCTCATCCTCGTGAGCGGCATGTGGAAGAGCGAACCCATGGTGGCGCGCACGGCTTCGAGCGAAAAGGGATCGGTCGACTCGCCGACGAGGATGACACCGGAAGCGCCGACCGCGTCGGCGGTGCGGATGATGGTGCCGAGATTGCCGGGGTCGCGCACCCGGTCGAGCGCGATCCACAACTGGATATCCTGCGCTTTGATCGCTTCGCGCTTGAGCCATTTCTGCGAGAACACGCCGACCGCCATCTGCGGGTTGTCGCGCCTTGTCACCGCAGAGAGCACCTTCTCGCTCGCCTCGATGATCATGGCGCCGCGCGCCCTCGCCCGCGCCGCGACCGATTGCAGATGGGCGTTACCGGCGGCGTTCTTGGAAAAGGCGAGTATGTGGACCGGCCAGTCGCCGTCGAGCGCGTCGGTGATGAGCTTCAAGCCCTCGGCGAGGAAATGGCCGGTCTCGTCGCGCACCTTCTTCATCGAAAGCGCGCGCATGTGCTTGATCACCGGATTGGAGACCGCCGTGATCTCGCGCACCTGTCCCGGCCTGATTTCATCCTCACTATTCATTGCGCCACCCAGCGGCTGAAAAGCGAAGTCGAAAGCGTGCGGTCGCTGTCTAAAGTGCGGATCACCAGCTCGCCCGATTCGATCCTGCCGCCGGCATCGCCGAAGACTTCCTGCATCAATTCGTCGAGGGCGAAGAAGGAGGCGCGGATCGAATAGGCGGTGAGCACGACGAAGAGTGGCTTGTCGCTGACAAGTTCGCGCACCACGTCGATTAAGTGCGGCAATTGCTCGAACAATTGCCAGACCTCGCCCTTGGGCCCGCGGCCATATTTTGGCGGGTCGAGGATGATGGCGTCGTAGGAATTGCCCCGCCTGACCTCGCGTTCGCAGAACTTCACCGCGTCGTCGCAGATCCAGCGGACCGGTCTGTCGCCGAGCTTCGCCATTTCCTGGTTCTCGCGCGCCCAGCCGATCGCCTTTTTCGAGGCGTCGACATGGGTGACATGGGCGCCGGCACGGGCTGCGACGAGGCTCGCCAGCCCGGTATAGCCGAACAGGTTCAGCAATCTGGGCTGACGACCGGATTTCGCCGCCGCACCGATCTGATCCTCGATGAAGCGCCAATGAGCGGCCTGCTCGGGGAAGACGCCGACATGGCGGAACGAGGTGAAGCGGCCGAGATAGGCGAGGCCCCGCCATGCGAGCGGCCAGTTCTCGCCAAGCGGCTGTTTCGGGAAGCGCCACCTGCCAACCCCGTCTTCGTCGGTATCGCCGGTGAAAACCGCATCGGCCTGTCGCCAGATCTTTTCATCGAGCGCGGGCTGCCAGATCGCCTGGCCTTCCGGGCGCACGATGGTGAGCGGGCCATAACGCTCGAGTTTTTGCCCGTTGCCGCTGTCGATCAGCGCATAGTCGTCATCGGCCAGTGTCTCGAGAATGAGCGGCGCAGTGCCCGGCAGGCGACCCGATGCCGGCGGGCGGCGCTCGGGCAGTTCAGGCTGTTTGCGTGCCGATTGGTTCATCACGGCAAGGCTTCGCAAAAAGATTGGCTTCGACGCAAGCGAAACTTGTTATGCGGCGCACCGCTCCAGCAGCTTTGCTCCGGTCTCGTCATCGACAAAGGCCGCCTCGATCGCGGTGCGGGTGAAGCCAAGCAGCGCGGCATCGTCATAGCCCCACACGGTGCGCGCGACCTCGTATTCGCGCTTCAGCGAGGTGTGGAAATGCGGCGGGTCGTCGGAACTGAGCGTCATTCGGCATCCGGCCTTCTCCAGCAGCGAAAACGGGTGCGATTCGAAATCGGCATAGACCTCCATCGCGATATTGGAACTGGGACAGGCTTCAAGCACGATTTTTTCCGCTACCAGTCGTTCGACCAGGGCAGGATCCTCGATGGCGCGCACGCCATGGCCGATACGCAAAGGACGGATGTAGTCGAGCGCGTCGCGCACGCTCTCAGCTCCGGCAAGTTCGCCGGCATGGACGGTAATGCCGAGGCCCGCGTCGCGCGCAATACCGAAGGCGTGCTCGAAATCCTTCAGTTCGAACATGCGTTCGTCGCCTGCCATGCCGAAGCCGGTAATCATCGGGTGGGGATTGGCGGCGACCCATTCGGCCGTGGCGCGGACCGCTTCAGGTCCCTCGTGGCGCAGGCCGATCGCGATCATGCGCGATTCGATGCCGGTTGCCGCCTTCGCCCGCGCCATGCCTGCGGCAAGGCCGTCGACATAGGCAAGCGGGTCGAGGCCGGCGCTGTTCGCGTGGTCGGTGGAAATGAAGAATTCCGAATAGATGGCGCCGTCCCGCGCCAACGAGGTCAGATAGTGCTCGGCAAGCAGGGCGTAGTCCTCGCTGGTGCGGAACAGCGAGGCGGCCATGTCATAGGCTTTCAGGAAGGAGGTGAAGTCGTGCCAGACATAGGCCCCGCCCCGGATGCATTGCGAAACATCGGCGCCGTACTTTTCGGCTTGGCGTTCGACGAGCGCGGGATCGGCCGCGCCCTCGATGTGGCAGTGAATCTCCGCCTTGGGAAGGTTCACGCCAGTTGCATTCTCGGACATGATCAGGCTTTCAGGAAGGATTTGCCGTAGCGGCCGGGTTCAAGACCCAGATGCTCGGCGACTGTCTCGCCGATATCGGTGAAGGTGTCGCGGCGGCCGGCGAAACGCGGTTCGACCGAGGGACCGAAGATCAAGACCGGCACCTGTTCGCGGGTGTGGTCGGTGCCTTTCCAGGTCGGATCGTTGCCATGGTCGGCGGTGATCACCACCATGTCGCCGGCTTTCAGCCGCGCCTGCAATTGCGGCAGTGTGCGGTCGAAACGTTCCAGCGCATCGGCATAGCCCGGGACGTCGCGGCGATGGCCGAAGAGCTGGTCGAAATCGACCAGATTGGCGAATGTCAGGCTGCCATCCGGTGCCGAATCGGCAGCGCTGAGCGTCTCGGCGAACAGCGCCTCATTGCCATGCGCCTTGACGATCTGCGTCGTGCCGCAATGGGCGAAGATGTCGTCGATCTTGCCGATGGCGATGACTTCGCGGCCAGCGTCTTTCAACCGGTCGAGCAGGGTCGGCTCCGGAGGTTGCACGGCATAGTCCTTGCGGTTGCCGGTGCGCTCGAAATCGGCGGCAGTCTCGCCGAGGAAGGGCCGGGCGATGACGCGACCAATCCTGTAGGGATCGACCAGCCGACGCACGATCACACACAGATCGTAAAGCCGCTCAAGCCCGAAATGGGCCTCATGGGCGGCGATCTGAAGGACTGAATCGGCCGAGGTGTAGCAGATCGGCTTGCCCGTACGTACGCTCTCCTCGCCGAACTGCTCGATCACCACCGTGCCCGATTCATGCTTATTGCCGAGAATGCCGGGAAGCTTTCCCTCGCGGATGATCGCCTCGGTCAATTCGGGCGGAAAGGCCGGCTCGGTATCGGGGAAATAACCCCAGTCGAACCTGACCGGCACGCCGGCGATCTCCCAATGGCCGGAAGGCGTATCCTTGCCCTGTGAAGTCTCCACGGCGTGGGCGCAAAGGCCTTCCAGCAACGGATCTGGATCGAAACCGGCCGGCAGCGTGCCCGTCGCTCCCCGTGCAGCAAGACCGAGACCGAGATGCTCCATGTTGGGGAGGCGCAGCGGACCGGCGCGCAGACCATCACGATCGCCGGCGCCAGCAAAACAGGCTTCGGCGATGTGGCCGAGCGTGGCCGCACCTTCATCGCCATAGTCGGTGGCATCGGGCGCACCGCCGATGCCGAAGGAATCAAGAACGATGATGAATGCTCTTGGCATGGTTTGTCCGTCTTTTCGACATAGAGCCGCGCAACATAGCAGAACCGGCTCTAGGGGAGCACGGGTGAATTGTCTATGGTGCGAATCACTGTTTCGGAGACCGCCGCGCGCATGAAATCCTTCCGCTCCGCCATATGCCTGATCGGTGCCGTCGCAGCCCTGATCGCAGCCGCAGGCACTGCCCATGCCGACTGGCGCGAGGATTTGAGCGTTCTTCGCATCGGCATTCTGGCGCATGGCGATCCACGCAAGGCCGTCACCCGGGCCGAGCCATTCCGTCTCGCCGTCGCCGACAGGCTCGGTATCGCCGTTGAGATTTTTCCAGCCCGTGATTTTGCCGCGCTGGTCGACGCCACCGCCTCGGCCCACATCGAATATGCGGTCATGTCGGCCACGGCCTACGCGCTTGCATCGAACCGCTGCCAATGCGTCGAACCGCTGGCCGTCGCGCGCTCGGGCGACGGAACGAGTGCTTTCCACGAAGTGGTCATCACGAGGCAGGATGGCGCAGCCTCACTGCCCGAACTGAAGGGCAAGCACATCACCGCTACCGAAGCAAACGCGTTCGGCGGTCTCGACATCGCACTCAGGCAAATGCGCCGGGAAGGCTTCGACGCGGCCGATGGCGACGCGCAGTTTAAACCGGTGAAGCGGTCCGATCTCGCGATCGCGGCCCTGCGCGACCGAGAAGCGGAGGGGCTGGTCGGCTGGAGCTCGATGAACGGGGAACCGGGCGAGGGCTACAGCCGGGGTACGCTGCGGCAGATCGGCAGGCTGGGCGGAGACATCGCCAAATACCGAATCATCTGGCAATCGGTGGCGATCCCGCATCGTGTCCATGCAGTGCGCAAGAGCCTGCCCGCAGAAGCCCGCCAGGCGCTGGGCGACTTGCTGTCGACCCTGTTTGACGACGATCCAGTCGCCTATGACGCCATCGAACCGGTTTATGGCGGCGGCCTTGTGCCCGCGAGCCAGGACCAGTTTGCACCACTCGCCGCGCTGTTGAAGACCGCCGATGCCGCGACGACCCCTGAAGCCGATGGCAATTCCGGCGAAGACACGTCTGGCGAGCCGGTTATCGAACAACCGGTGACCGGCGGACCGGCACCCAACGGAGAATCCGACGAGGGATCGGGATAGTTACGGTGAAAAGCCGGATTATCCGGTGAAGATGGCTGCAAGCGGCGGCAGCAAAAGTATCGGGCGGCCGATTCCGACCACCCGATTTTTCCGTCTTACTGCAATTCGATCGACGAGCCGATGCGCGGACGCAGGAAAATCTCGTCGCGCATCTGGATCGGCGTGCGCGAGAAATAGACGCCTTTCTTGGGGTCGTAATGCGCCCAGCCGAAGGAAGGCGTATAGGTCGTGCTGACCACGGCCGAAACGAGGAAGCTGCCATCCTTCTTGATCTTGGCCGGCACGGTGTAATCGGTGCCGTTGAGATCGGTGCAGCCGGTCGTGATGTTGCAGGCCCATTGCGACTTGGCCTGGCCGCTTTCGATATCCATGCCGGTAATGGTGATATCCACAGACTCGTCATAGGGGTACATGATCTTCGCCGAGATATTCATGATGTTCTCGATGTCGTTGCTGGTCAGCACCTGGCTCTGGGTGACCAGATCGCCGATCGCACTTGCCACACGCGCCAGCTTGCGGTCGGTCGAGATGCCGGCGGACAACTCGATCGTGCCGACGAAGAGCAGGATCATGATTGGCGCGATGAAGGCGAATTCGACGGCGGCGACACCGCCCTGATCGCGCCTGAACAGCGAGACGGCCATCCCGGTGCGCAGTCGCAGTGATTTCAGCAAGGTTTCGGCTTTCATGGGTCTTTTTCCTCGCGTCATCGATCTAGCTGCAGGTGCCGCTATGAGACGGGTACGGCTCGGTGCGGAACACCGCCATGGCGTTCAGAAGCGCGTTGTGGCTGTTCAGCCTGGATACCTGCGAGATCACGTAATTGGTGAAGACCGGCCATTCATAGGTGACGGTCACCATGGCGATCTGTTCCGGGCAGGGTGCGGTGAAGCTGTAGTCCGAGGTATCGATGACACCGTTTTGCGGCTCCGGCGGTTCGTCGAGCTCATCGAAGGTCGCCGCAATCTTCAGGTCCACCAGAAGCTTCTGGCAGGAGAACAAAAGCGCGGTGGCGTTACAGATCTCGTTCTTGAATTCGCCTTCGGTCATGGTGTCGTCGAGCTGGCCGGTGCGGATCTTGCGGCCAACATCGTCGACCGCGCTTTCCAGCATCTGACCGGCGAAGAACAGCAGCGAGCATTCGATAATGCCAAACAGCAAAAGGAAAAAGGGAAAGGCCAGCATGGCGAATTCGACGGCGGTCGTGCCTTGCCGGTCGCCCTTGAAGCGGCGAACGATCCTGGGCGGGCGCAAGAAGCGCAACAGCCCTGTTTTTCCGTTCATTTCTGACTTTGTCATGGCTTCCACCCAAGCGAGTCACTTCGCATGGAAGCAAGTTCTAGCAGAAGCCGATTTAGGCTCCGTTTTGTGTTTGGCTAAAACTGGAACGGCTGTGTTTGCCAAACGTTAACCATGCCGCACTTGGGATGCGGCATGGCGAACGGTTTTCCTGTCTGTCAAAGGGCATAGACCCCGTTATTGCGCACCGGCAGCGGAAAGGTCGTTACGCGCCCTGATCTGCTCATTGGCATAGGCAAAGTTCTCGGCATCGTCGCCGATGGTCAGCGTCGGTTCGCAAATCGGAGCGCAGGCAAGCGTCTCTCGGCTCGAGCGGCGATAGATGCGCACCGTATTCGTTTCATGGCCACGCACGACCAGTGTCTGATCGACGATCGGATTGCCGGCCGCATCCATGATGATCAGATTGGTCACGCCGAAGGAGCGGCCGGTCAGAACAAGTGTCTGCTCGTCCTCGATTGTGGCATCGGCGATCGACGGATTGCCGATGATGACCGTCGCGGCCGGGCGCGAGATGCGAAAGACACGAGCCCTGTCGACCGTGACAATGACCGGTTCATTGGATTCGGTAGCGACCACGCCGGAGCCGACATCCTCGGCGGGTGTTTCGGGGGCAGGCGTTTGGGACATCTCTTGTGCCGCAACCGGTTTTTCTGCCGACATATCAGATTCAGGCATGGCGGGCTCGGCCGCCCAAGCCACATCAAAGGGCAGCGTCAGCGCCAGCGCGATACCCAGGGCTTTCAATCCGTTCATGACGTTCTCCGCAACATGATGCATGGCCTTGCATTGCTGCGATAATCGCGGAGCTTGGTGAAGGAATTGTAAACGGCGAAAGGTTTGCAGCAATCGCCAGTCATGGGCTCAAGATCGCATAAACCGCCAAATTCAACGCATCTGCGAATGCCCCTATAGTAATAAAGAAACAGATTGATATCGGAATGAATAGTTAAACTTGTTTCTATTAATTATTGAGCAACCCTGCCTGTTAAGAAGGCTTAAATTTGGTGTCGTTAGATTGCGTCTCACGATCGGCAACAAAGCCGGTCCGTAACAAAGCCAAAAACGGCATCAAGGAGCATTGAAATGAAACTCGTAGCCCGTTTCTTCAAGAACGAATCCGGCGCAACCGCCATCGAGTATGGCCTGATCGCAGCGCTGATCTCGGTCGCCATCATCGGCGGCGCCACGGCAGTTGGTACCGGTGTCAACAACACCTTCACCAACATCAAGTCGCAGCTGCCGGGTTCCTAATCCGAATCATCGGAAGAATCCGAACACGACAGGCCGTCCACCGGGAGGTGGGCGGCCTTTCCTTTTGACCCGACACAGTGGTCTGCCTCGCCGGAACAAACGAAAGGCCAGTGACCAGGCCAGTGACCAGGATGGAGACTGGATCAGTGGTCGGTTGGGCCAGTGATCGGGCCGGCCTGACGGCAGCGGCCAATACCGGTCACCCCTTGTTTACCACGTTGCAACGAAGCGTTTGTCCGGCCCGGTGTGTACGATCCGGTTAACCTGTTCGAAAGCGGTTAGCCCTATCGTGGCGCATGTCTTCCGGGGGCCGACCCGGGGCAGATGCAATTAGACAAGCAGTAGAGCAAGGAGCACATCCAATGAAACTCGTAGCCCGTTTCTTCAAGAACGAATCCGGCGCAACCGCCATCGAATATGGCCTGATCGCCGCGCTGATCTCGGTCGCCATCATCGGCGGCGCCACGGCAGTTGGTACCGGTGTCAACAACACCTTCACCAACATCAAGTCGCAGCTGCCCGGCTCGTAATCGCAGCCGAAGTCAGCAAGCCAGATTGGCGGCCACCCGCAGGCGATGCGGGTGGCCGTTTGCTTTTTGAAGGATACGCCATCTGAAAAAGGACGGCCATTTCGCCGCGCCGAGTGACGCCAGGCGATGAGTCCGGCTTCCATACCTGCAACAGGCACGCTCTCCATTGGCGGCCCATCGGCGGCGTCGGCATGACACCAGCTTTTAACCAATTTTGAACGCGTCAGCGCTAGCCTGACCTGACAGGGAATCGAGGCTGCCGGATGCTGAATACCGCGCTGATTTTGTTCTTTCCGTTTTTCATGGCCTTTGCGGGCGCTTCGGATCTCGTCTCGATGACGATTTCCAACAAGATCTCGCTCGTTCTGATGGCCGGCTTCATGGTCTTCGCCTGGCTCATCGGCATGCCGCTTGTCGAGATTTCATGGCACTGGGCGATCTTCGCGGTGGTTCTGGTGGCGGGATTCGCGCTTTTCGCCTTCGGAGCGATCGGCGGCGGCGACGCCAAACTTGCCGCCTGCACGGCGCTATGGCTGGGGTGGGAACATTCGATGAGCTATTTTGTCATCGCCGCATTTCTAGGCGGCGTGCTGACACTTATCATCCTCAGGCTGCGCTCGATCCCACTACCTGACAGTGTTTCCAATGTCGGCTGGATTGCCCGTCTGTACCGGGCCGACGAAGGCATTCCCTATGGCATCGCTCTGGCGGCCGCCGCGATCATGGTTTACCCGCAGACGCCGTGGATGCAGCACGTTTTTACTTCGGTAAATCCATTCGGCTGAAATGACGAGGTTGTACGGCAATTATTAATGATTCGCCCGAGCGCACCCGTCATGGCGCGGGCTCGTTAATCAAAACAGCGAAAATATGGCCTCGAACATCATCAACCGGCAATTCTAACCGGCTTATTAACCATAATTACACCTTTGCCGATTCATTTTCACATTGAGGGTCGGAGAGAACCGATTCGCCTGAGGTGATGAAAATGAAGGCAGCGCGTTTAATAGTGATGGGCACCGCTCTGGCGGCGGCAGGTGGAGCGGGCTTCCTCGCCCTCAACCTGATAAACCGCCAACCGGAGAAGCAGATCGTCGAAGTAACCAATCCGACGATCCAGCTCGACCAGGTGCTCGTTGCCAATCAGGACATCCCGCTGGGCACCAACATGAAGCCGGACATGCTGCGCTGGCAGGAATGGCCGCACGACGCGCTTGGCAAGGGATTCCTGATCCATTCCTCCGATGCCAAGGCCAGGGAAGATATCAAGGGCGCAATCGCCCGCAGCGCCTTCTTCGCCGGTGAGCCCATTCGCGAAAGCAAGCTCGTGCGTTCGGACCGCGGCTACATGTCGGCGATCCTCCCCTCGGGTCAGCGCGCGATCGCCACAACCATTTCGACGGAAACTTCGGCCGGCGGCTTTATCCTGCCGAATGACCGTGTCGACGTGATCATGACGCGCCGCGTCAATAACGGCAACGCCGACGAATTCGTTACCGAGACGATCCTGGGCAATGTGCGCGTTCTCGCGATCGATCAGACGATCGAGGAAAAGGATGGCGAATCGGTCAAGGTCGGCGAGACGGCAACGCTGCAGCTGACGCCCAAGCAGGCCGAGGTGCTTATCGTCGCCCAGCAGATGGCCGACAGACTCTCCCTGTCGCTGCGCTCTCTGGAAGACAGCAAGAGCGACGTGACGACCGCCGCCTATCACCTGCTTACGGGCGAGCGTGGCGAGGGAACGGTGCGTCTGATTCGCTACGGTTCAGTCAAAGACATTCCAACGGGTACCGGCGATGCCGTCAAGAAAAACTGAAATGAATATCCATCCGCCCAGAGGCAAGAAAAAAGGTCTTAAAGCGATGCGTTTGATGACGGCTGCCACCGCCCTTGCCCTTACAATTGTTGCCACAGGATTCAGCCAGGCAGTTACGGCAACGCCTGCCGGAGCGTCCGAATACGTCGGGGACCATCTCAAGATCTCCGCGAGCGCCATCGGAACCACGAGAGAAATCAAGGTCGGTCTCAACAAGTCGCTTGTCGTCGATCTGCCGGGCGACGCCCACGATATCCTGGTTGCCAATCCGGATGTCGCGGACGCCGTCACGCGCACCTCGCGCCGCATCTACATCTTCGCCAAGCAGATCGGCCAAACCAACATCTTCATCTTCGATGCCGCCGGCCGGCAATTATTGAGTCTCGATCTGGTGGTCGAACGCGATATCAAGGGCCTGGAGCAGTATATCGAGAAATACGTGCCGGGTTCCGACGTCACCGCTGAAATGGTCAATGACAACGTCATCCTGACCGGCACGGTGCCCACGCCGCAGGCTGCCTCGCGCGCCGTCCAGCTTGCGCAAATCTACGTGACCGGCGGCGAGGCGACGACCAACGCCTACAACAATTCGAACGTATCAACGAGCGGTTCGGGCACGACAATCGTGTTCGGCACCGACGAAAGCCGCCAGCAGAGCCAGATCGTCAACCTGCTGCAGATCGACGGCGAGGACCAGGTACACCTGAAAGTCACCGTCGCCGAGATCCAGCGTACCGTGGTCAAGCAGCTTGGCATCGATTTGAGCGGACTGGCCGATATCGGCGGTGTCGCATTTTCCCTGTTGTCCGATAACCCCTTCCTGCTCAACAAGAATTTCTCGTCATCGGGCGCCAGCATCGACTATGCGCATGGCGGCAATTCCATCGACGCCATCCTGCACGCTCTCGACAGCGCCGGCGTGATGCGCACGCTTGCGGAACCGTCGCTGACGGCGATCTCCGGTGAAACGGCATCGTTCAAGGTCGGTGGCGAGTACAATATCTCTGCCGGCAAGACCGACAATCAGGACGGCGTCGTCTACGAGGTCAAGACGGTTGAATACGGCATCGGGCTTTCGTTCACGCCGGTCGTGCTTTCGCCGGGTCGCATCAGCCTGAAATTGCGCACCGAGGTCTCCGAACCCACTTCGGAAGGCACCTTTGTCATCCCCAGGGCCAGCGCACCTGCCGCGCCCTATCCGGGTGTTCGCCGGCGCAGGGCGGAAACGACGGTCGAACTGCCCTCCGGCGGGTCGATGGTGATCGCCGGCCTGCTCAAGGACGATGTGCGCCAGACCGTTTCGGGTTTCCCCGGCCTGCGCAAGATTCCGGTACTCGGCACGCTGTTCCGCAGCCGCGAATTCGAACGCTACGAGACCGAGCTCGTCGTCATCGTTACACCCTATCTGGTGCGCCCGACGGCACGACAGAACCTGGCGCGCCCCGACGACAATTTCATGCCGGCAAGTGACGCATCCGCGATTTTCCTGGGTCAGGTCAACCGTATCTACGGAACCGCGGATGGCGCCCTTCCGCCCGGTCAATACAACGGCAATCCCGGTTTTATCTACAAATGAGCAAACGGGTCGAACTGGAGCAAACACCATGTCCGTAGTTAAGAACATTACCGACCCGCGCTCCGCGGCCGCATGGCCGCCCGTGGCGAACCGTGCGGGCCTGTCGCGCAGGTCCCGCAGATTGTTCGCCGCCATGTTGATCGCCACGAGCGGACTTGTCTCGGCCTGTGCCGAAAACAACGACGCCATCGTCACCGGAACGGTGAGCAATGATTATCGCACCCGCCATCCGATCGTGGTGGCGCAGTCCGAGATTACCGAAGATATCATCGTACCATTCGACGCCGCCTCGCTGTCACCGCGTGATCGCGGTGTGGCAGTCGATTTCGCCAAACGCTTCAAACGCTCCGGCACCAAATCGATGGCCGTGATGATCCCGTCGGGCTCGCGCAACGAAGCGGCGGCCAAGCGGATCGCGTTGCAGGTCACCCGAGTGCTGCAGAAAACCGGTGTCGACGAGCGTCAGATATACATCCACCACTACAAGGCGGCCGGTCTCGGCGATGCGGCAACTCTGCGCCTGGTGTACGGCGACCTCAAGGCATCGGTCCCCAGCGAATGCGGCCAGTGGGGGACCAACCTTGTCGATAACACGCAAAACGACAACTACTACAATTTCGGCTGCGCCACGCAGAAGAACCTGGCGGCCATCGTCGCCAATCCGGCCGATCTGCTCGGACCGCGCGGCGAAACGCCGATCGATTCGACACGGCGCACGAATGTAATCAGCGACTGGCAAGAGAACGGTAACCGCCCGTTGCCGATACTCTTCGGCTATTGATGAAATACGCGATCCGGCCGAGGCCGAGGGCAAGTCAAACGGACCACGGGAAACAGCAATGTCCAACTTGATGCAAGGCGAGGCAGTGGCGGTGGATGTCGACGAGCGCGACATGCGCGAGGAAGATGTCCAGCAGGGCCAGGTCCAGGAGATACGACCGGTTCCGCGAATCACCATACAGGCCTTCTGCGAAAGCGAGGTGGTCGCTCAGACGCTCGAGAGCGCGGCACGCGACCGGCGCATGGCGCGGGCGCATGTCAAAGTGCATATGGGCGGCATTCCCGCGGCAGTCGATTTCTACCAGTCGGCGCCGACGCCGAACCTTGTCATCGTGGAATCGCGCAAAACAGCCAGCGACTTGCTGGGCGATCTGGCACGGCTGGCCGAGGTCTGCGACGGCGAAACCAAGGTCGTCGTCATCGGCCATTTCAATGATATCGGCCTCTACCGCGAACTGGTATCGAACGGCGTATCGGAATACCTTGTTGCGCCGATATCCATGGCCGACGTCATGGGGGCGATCTCTGATATTTTCGTCAATCCGGAGACCGGGCCGCTTGGCAAGCTGGTGGCGTTCATCGGAGCAAAGGGCGGCTGTGGTTCCTCTACGATGTGCCACAATGTGGCGTGGTCGGTAGCGGCGCATTACGAGAACGACGTGGTGCTGACCGACCTCGATCTCGCCTTCGGCACAGCCAACATCAATCTCGACCAGGATCCGCCCCAAGGCGTGGCGGAAGCCGTGTTCTCGCCGGAGCGGATCGATGACATCCTGCTCGACCGGCTGCTCGCCAAATGCGCCGAGCATCTGAGCCTGCTCGCCGCGCCCTCGACGCTTGAGCGCACCTACGATTTCGACAAGGACGCCTTCAACAGCATTCTGGAACTGGCACAGCGCGGCGCGCCCTATGTCGTAGCCGATGTGCCGCATATGTGGAGCGGCTGGAGTCGCCAGGTGCTGGCGGCGGCTGACGAGGTCGTCATCACTGCCGAGCCGGAACTGGCCAATCTGCGCAATACCAAGAACCTGCTCGACAATCTGCGCGACCTGCGGCCCAACGACGTGCCGCCGCGGCTGTTGATGAACAAGGTGGGCATGCCCAAGCGCCCCGAAATCAGCGTGGCGGACTTTACAGGCGCGCTCGACACCGAGGCGGTGGCAGTATTGCCTTTCGAACCGGCACTGTTTGGCACCGCAGCCAATAACGGCCAGATGATCAGCGAAGCCGATCCCAAGCACGCCATCGCGGAAAGTTTCGACCAGTTGTCGCGCATCCTGACCGGCAAGGCGGAACTCAGAAACGACAAGAAGGGCTCGCTAACCGATCTTATTTCCAAGTTGCGTGGGAAGAAGACCTGAGCAGTCGTGTCGCAAATAAACGACGAATAGTATCGAGGTAAGAATGTTTGGCAAAAGAGGCGGATCCGGCGCAGAGTTCGATCTGGCAAAGGCGTCGAAACCCGCGTCAGCCAACGAATTGCCAACCGAAAGCATTCCCGACCTGCCGCCGTCACCGGGCGAAGCAGCCAATCACGGCATGGCGCGTTTCGATCCGGCGCCGAAGATCACCACGCCGCCCCCGGCGATGCGGGAAAAGACCGAAGAATACTACGACACCAAGTCGAGCGTATTTTCCGCGCTCATCGACACGATCGATCTCGGCCAGCTCGCCAGGATGGACAGCGAGGCGGCGCGCGAGGAAATCCGCGATATCGTCTCCGACATCATCCAGCTCAAGAACCTGGCGATGTCGATCTCCGAGCAGGAAGATCTGCTCGAGGACATCTGCAACGATGTTCTGGGCTATGGTCCGCTCGAACCGCTGCTGGCGCGCGACGACATCGCCGACATCATGATCAATGGCGCACGCCAGTCCTACATCGAAGTCGACGGTAGGGTGGAGAAGGCCGGTGTGCGCTTCCGCGACAATGCGCAGCTGATGAATATCTGCCAGCGCATCGTCAGCCAGGTCGGCCGTCGTGTCGACGAATCGAGCCCGATATGCGATGCGCGCCTGCCGGACGGCTCCCGCGTCAACGTCATCGCGCCGCCGCTGGCCATCGACGGGCCGGCACTCACCATTCGTAAGTTCAAGCGCGACAAGCTGACGCTCGACCAGCTCGTCAAGTTCGGCTCGATCACGCCGGAAGGCGCCACCATCCTGCAGATCATCGGCAGGGTGCGCTGCAATGTCATCATCTCGGGTGGTACCGGCTCGGGCAAGACGACCCTGCTCAACTGTCTGACGCGCTATATCGACGAGACCGAGCGCATCATCACCTGCGAGGACTCGGCGGAACTGCAGCTCCAGCAGCCACATGTGGTGCGGCTCGAGACACGTCCGCCCAATCTGGAAGGCGAAGGCGAGATCACCATGCGCGATCTCGTCAGGAACTGCCTGCGTATGCGGCCTGAGCGGATCATCGTGGGCGAGGTGCGCGGACCCGAGGTCTTCGACCTGCTGCAGGCGATGAACACGGGCCATGACGGCTCGATGGGCACGATCCACTCCAACTCGCCGCGCGAATGTCTCAACCGTATCGAATCGATGATCGCGATGGGCGGCTACAACCTGCCTGCCAAGACCGTTCGCGAGATCATTGTCGGCTCCGTCGACGTGATCATCCAGGCCGCGCGCCTGCGCGACGGCTCGCGGCGCATCACGCATATCACCGAGGTCGTGGGTCTGGAAGGCGACGTCATCACCACCCAGGATCTGTTCATCTACAAGATGCAGGGCGAGGATGCGAACGGCCGGATCATCGGCCAGCACATGGCAACAGGCATCGGCAGGCCGCATTTCTGGGATCGTGCGCGCTACTTCAACGAGGAAAACCGCCTTGCCGCAGCGCTGGATGCCTCGGAAGTGTCAGCAGATTGAGCGTCATATGTTCGGGATAGACATCAACGTTATCGCAATTGCCGGTCTGGCCGCGCTTGCCATGGGCGGCGTCATCTATTTCGTGATGTTCGACCGCATCTCGAACGAGGCGCGGCAGGAGGAACGCCTCAAAACGATCAGCGAACGCAACGAGATCGACCGGATCCACGTCGCCGCACGCATTGCCGATGCCGCCAAGCGCAAGAAGACCGTTCAGGAATCGCTCAAGGAGCTTGAAGAACGGCAGAGGGAAAAGTCGAACCGGTCGGTAGGACTGAAAAAGCAGATTCAGCAGGCCGGTCTGAACCTTTCCATGCGCCAGTTCGTGCTGATCTCGATTTTGAGCGGCCTGGTGTTCACCGCAGCCGCCTATCTGGCCGGCGCTCCCCTGGCGGTTTCAGCAGCGGCGGGGCCTGTCGGCGCGCTCGGCTTTCCGCGCTGGATGGTTTCGCGCCTGCGCCGGCGACGCATGAACAAATTTCTCGAAGAATTTCCCAATGCCGTCGACGTGCTGGTGCGCGGCGTCAAGGCAGGCCTGCCGGTCAATGACTGCATGGCCATCATCGCCAAGGAATCCAAGGATCCGGTGCGCAGCGAATTCCGCCATATCATCGAAGCCCAGCAAATGGGCCTGCCGCTGGCGCAGGCGGTCACGAGGCTTTACGAAAACATGCCGCTGGCTGAATCCAACTTTTTCGCCATCGTCATCGCCATCCAGCAATCGGCGGGCGGCAATCTGTCCGAAGCGCTCGGCAACCTCGCCAATGTGTTGCGCGACCGCAAGAAGATGAAGGCCAAAATCCAGGCAATGTCGGCGGAAGCGAAGGCATCCGGGATGATCATCGGCGCCCTGCCTTTCCTCGTCATGACACTCGTCTACCTGACCACGCCCGACTACATCAAAATCCTCTTCATCGACAGGACCGGCAACATCGTGCTGATCTGCGCCGGCATCTGGATGACCATTGGCATCCTGGTCATGAAGAAGATGATCAATTTCGACTTCTAGGAACCGTTTGCGGGAACCGCGCGTATCATGCTGAGTCTGGCCTATACGATCCTCGAACCGGCAACCATGCTGGCCATATTGAGCGCAGTTGCCGTGTTCGCCACGATCATCACGGTTGCGATGCCCGTGCTGCAGCGCGACGAATTGAGTTCGCGCATGAAGACGGCGGCGCTGGAGCGCGACAAGATACGCGCCCGTGAACGTGCGCGTCTTGCTGCTGAGCAAAAAAACAATACGCGCGGTTCGCTCAAGCAGGACACTTCCGGCTTCATGCACGATCTGGTGGAGCGGCTCAATCTGCGCAAGGCGCTGGCCGACGAAAACACCTTCTCCAATCTGAAGATGGCCGGCTACCGCAAACAGTCGCACATCTATGTGTTCCTGTTCTTCCGCCTCGTGCTGCCATTCATCATGTTCCTGGCAGCACTTTTCTACATCTTCGTCGTGATCGACATGCAGCGGCCCGTCATGGTCAAGCTGACGATTTCACTCTTCGTCGCCTATGCCGGGTTCTATGCGCCGAACCTGTTCGTCAAAAACCAGATTTCCAAGCGCCAACTGTCGATCCGGCGCGCATGGCCGGACGCGCTCGACCTGCTGCTGATCTGCGTGGAATCGGGCATGTCGCTGGAAGCCGCCTTCAAGAAAGTGGCCATGGAAATCGGCGTCCAGTCGCCGCCGCTCGCAGAAGAACTCGTGCTTACCAATGCGGAGCTGTCCTATCTGCAGGAAAGACGTGCGGCCTTCGAGAATCTGGCGCAACGCACCGGCCTCGATGGCGTGAAGGCTGTGTCGATGGCGCTCATCCAGGCCGAGCGATACGGTACGCCGATCGCGCATGCGTTGCGCGTGCTGGCCCAGGAAAACCGCGATATGCGCATGTCCGAGGCCGAGAAGAAGGCCGCAGCGCTGCCGCCGAAACTGACCGTGCCGATGATCATCTTCTTCCTGCCCGTGCTGTTCGCGGTGATCATGGGTCCGGCGATGATCCAGATCTTCACCAGGACCAATCTCTAAGGCCAATCGGCGTTCGGATATTGCCGTCGCGGCAGCGACATGCGGTCGCCGCTTCCACACGCACGAATCGTGCTATGCCTCACCTGCCGCCGGAGACATTCAACATGTCGTGGAACCGATGAACGTCTCCTGCTAACCGTTTTCACGCAATTCCGGACGGAAAACCGGTATCTGTCTTTTGCGGAATTGCTCCGAGGACCCATCCCGTCATGAGCTTCATCTACATCCTGTTCCTTGCCATCGTGCAGGGCATTACCGAATTCCTGCCGATTTCCTCTTCGGCGCATCTGATCCTCGGCCGCGACCTGATGGAGGCGCTGGGACTTGCCGCCTCGCAAGGCACGGCGGCCGATCAGCTTGCCTTCGACATTTCACTGCATGTCGGCACGCTTTTCGCGGTCATCGTCTATTTCTGGAGAGATATCGCCGAGATGATCCTCGGCTTCTTCGACGGCATCACCGGCAAGGGCGGGCAGCGCTTCCACCTGCTCGTCATGGTCATCGTCGCCACCATCCCGATCGTCATCATCGGCTTTCTGGCCAAGGACCTTGTCACCCACATGCTGCGCTCGACCGAGATCATCGCCTGGATGACGCTCATCTTCGCCTTCGTGCTGTGGGCGGCCGACCGCGTCGAGCCGACGCGCGAGACGACCAGCGACATCACGCTCGGCGGTGCGCTTATCGTCGGGTTCATGCAGTGCCTGGCGATCGTGCCGGGCGTCAGCCGGTCGGGAATCACCATGACGGCGGGGCGCTATCTTGGCTTCGACCGGCCGCTGTCGGCGCGCTTTGCACTGCTCCTGTCGGTGCCGACGATTGCGGCGGCGGGAATGCTCGTCGTATTCGACCTCTACGAGGCAGGCGACGCGCATCTGACCGCCGATGCACTGGTTGGCGGCGTGCTGTCGTTCGTCTCCGCGCTCACTGCCATTGCGCTGATGATGCGCTGGCTGCGTCATGCCAGCTACATGCCGTTCATCGTCTACCGGGTGGCGCTCGGCATTTTGCTGCTGGTGCTGATCTACGGCTTCGGCTGGGCACCGGTGCAGCCGGCGTAATACAGGCCGGTGACGCCCTTGCCGCGTCACCATCATTTCCTGACGTCTTGCGATTGCGCTTGAAGGGCAAAACGCTTTAACTGCCGTCCCAAAAAGACGGTTCACACATGCTCAGACTGTTCCACCATCCGATGTCCGGGCCATCGCGCTATGTCCGGCTGCTGCTCGGCGAATACGGCCTGTCGGCGAGTTTTTCCGAGGAAAAACCGTGGCAGCGGCGGCGCGAATTCCTGGCGATCAATCCTGCCGGCGCGCTGCCGGTGCTGCTCGATGGCGAGAGCGATCCGGTATGCGGTGCCGTGATCGCGGGCGAATATCTCGACGAGACCTGCGGCGCGATGATGCGCGAAAAGCGGCTGATGCCCGAAAACCCGCAGGCGCGCGCCGAAGTGCGGCGGCTGACCGAATGGTTCCTCGTCAAGTTCGAGGAGGAAGTGGCGCGCTATCTTGTCGGCGAGCGCGTGTTCAAGACGCTGATGAGCGGGAATGAAGGCGGCGGCTCGCCCGAGGCAACGCTGATCCGCGCCGGCCGGGCCAATCTTAAGAACCATCTGAAATATGTCGGCTGGCTCGCCGCCTCGCGCAACTGGCTTGCCGGCTCGAGGCTGTCGCACGCCGACATGGCGGCGGCGGCGGCGCTGTCGGTGATCGACTATCTGGGCGAGATCGACTGGAACGGCGAACCGGCGGCGCATGACTGGTATGCGCGGGTGAAATCGCGGCCCGCCTTCCGCCCGCTGTTGGCCGACCGCTTGCCCAGCTTGCCGCCGGCCTCGCATTATGTCGATCTCGACTTCTGAAGCGGAAGCGCCACTTTGTCCTTCGGAGACAAACATGGCCGAAACGAAACTGAAGAGATGGATCGCTCAGGAGGCGACAGCGCTCGGCTTCGATGCCTGCGGCTTCACGCCGGCCCACCTGCCGCCCGAGACGGGCAATCGGCTGGAGCAGGCTATCGCCGAGGACCATCACGCCACCATGGCTTGGCTCGCCGAGACGCTTCAACGCCGCAAATCCCCGCAGAAGATGTGGGAGAAGGCAAGAAGCGCGATCGTGCTCGGCCTCAATTACGCGCCCACTTCCGATCCGCTCGCAACGCTTGCCGAACGTGAAAAGGCGACCATTTCGGTCTATGCCCGCAATCGCGATTATCACGACATCATCAAGGGGCGGCTGAAGACACTCGCCGGCAAGATCGCCGCGAAGACAGGCGCGGACGTGAAGGTCTTCGTCGACACCGCACCGCTGATGGAAAAACCGCTCGCCGAAAAGGCCGGCATCGGCTGGCAGGGCAAGCACACCAATCTGGTGTCGCGCGAATTCGGCTCCTGGCTGTTTCTGGGCGTCATACTGACGACGTCGGAAATCACGCCCGCCCGGTCCGAGACCGACCATTGCGGCTCGTGCCGCGCCTGTCTCGACATCTGCCCGACCGATGCCTTCCCCGCCCCGTATCGCCTCGATGCGCGGCGCTGCATATCCTATCTGACCATCGAACATGCCGGGCCCGTCGCGCGAAACCTGCGTCCACTCATGGGCAACCGCATCTATGGCTGCGACGACTGCCTGGCGGTGTGCCCGTGGAACAAGTTCGCGGCGGCAGGCCGCGAGGCGAAACTCGCCGCGCGCGCCGTCCTCGAAGCGTCCGATCTCGCCTTTCTTTCGACGCTCGACGATACCGGTTTCCGCGCTTTCTTTTCCGGTTCGCCGATCAAGCGGATCGGACGCAATCGGTTTATCCGCAACGTGCTGATCGCGATCGGCAACAGTGGAATGCCGGAACTGGCAGACGCAGCGGAGGCCCATCTTGCCGAACCCGACGCCACCGTGCGCGGCGCGGCGGTGTGGGCGCTGTCGCGCCTGCTGCCGGCAGAACATTTGCGGCGGCTGCAACGCGGCCTGCCAGGCGAAACCGACGAGATGGTGCGCGAGGAATGGCGGCTGGCGCTCGCCGAAGCAGCGGAGTGCGCGACGTGCTGAAACCCTCTCTCGTCGTCCTGGGCGCCGGCTATTCGGCGCTTCAATGCGCGAAACGGACAAGGGATTTCTATTCGCGGATCCTCGGCACGACACGCACGGCGGACCGGCTCGACACGCTGGCTTCGGCCGGAATCCATCCGCGCCTGTTCGACGGGACTCCAAATCCGCGAATCGAAAAGGCGATCGCCACAGCCAATCATCTGCTGGTCTCGATCGCGCCCAATGAAAAGGGCGATCCGGTGCTCAACTCGTTAAAGCCGGCGCTTGTCGCCGCGCCGGAGCTGAAATGGGTCTGCTATCTTTCCACCGTCGGCGTCTATGGCGACCATAACGGCGCCTGGGTGGACGAGACAAGTGAATGTCGGCCGGGCCAGCCACGCTCGATCCAGCGCCTCGCCGCCGAGCGGGCATGGCAGGAATCCGCGCAGCAGAAGGGCATTCCACTCGCGATTCTCCGCCTGTCGGGCATTTACGGACCGGGCCGCAACGCTTTCGTCAACATTAAGAACGGCACGGCGCGCCGCCTGATCAAGCCCGGCCAGGTGTTCAACCGCATCCATCGCGACGATATCGCTGCTGCCTTTGTCGCCGCCGCGAATAAAGAGGCCGACGGCATTTTCAACATCACCGATGACGAACCGGCACCGCCACAGGATGTGGTAGCCTATGCCTGCGAACTCGCCGGCGTGGAACCGCCGCCGGAGACCGATTTCGCCACGGCGGAGCTTTCACCGATGGCGCGCAGCTTTTATGGTGAGAACAAGCGCGTCTCCAATGCGAAATCGAAGCGCGATCTTGGCATGACCTACGCTTATCCCGACTTCCGCACCGCGCTGAAGAAGATGTGGCAGGAGGAGAGGTGGGGGTAGCTTACAGTTCGCCGTCACCCGGCAATTAGTCGGTTCTTGTCGTACGCATTGCAAATCGGTACGCCCGTACTAATTTCACTTCATGCTCACCATCCGCTCCCTCTTCGCCATCTTTCTGCCTGGACCGGACTTTGGCGCCAGGGTGCGTATGGCGATGGGCTTGGTTGTGGCGGCCGTGATTGCAGCAGTTTTCCTTGCAGCATTCTACGACCCGGCCGCGGCACGGCCCGATACGCGCAGGATGAGCTGCGTGCAGGCGCAGAATCTCGTGCAGCAGTCGGGTGCGGTGGTGCTGTCCTACGGGCAATATGTCTATGACCGGTTCGTCGCCGACCGGCGCTATTGCCAGTATTACGAGGAAACCGCGATTCGGGTGGTGCCGGCCGAGGACACGCCGCGCTGTCGGCTGCTCCATTGCCGCCCGGTGGTGATCTTTCCGCCGATATCACCGGGCAGGTGAGCAGACTACCGGTTGGCCGTCACGAAGGTCGAGGGCGATCCGTCCCAAGCCGCAGGTTGTTCTTCCCGATCATGTGCATTGCAAATCGTTTCGACGGGGCTAGATTCCTCCCATGCGCCCCCCTTTTTCCGTCCTAGCTGCCATCTTCCCGCAACAGGTCCGGCTGAGTCCCGATCTCGACGCTGCAAGGCGTTCGCCGATGGCGCGGGGGCTGGCTGTGCTGGCCTTGATGGTGGCGATATTCGTTGTGGCACATTCGGGTGAAGCCGAAGCGCGGCCCGACACGCGGCGGATGAGCTGCGCGCAGGCGCAGGGTATGGTGCGCGGTTCGGGCGCTGTCGTGATGACCTACGGGCAAAATCTCTACAACCGCTTCGTAGACAACCGGGGCCTGTGCGGTCCCGATGAGGAAACCGCGACACGACGGGTTCCGACGACCGACACGCCGAAATGCCCGCTGCTCTATTGCCGTCCCAATCCATTCTTCTAGGGCCTTTCTTTCAGGGCCTTTCCTTTAAGCGCACACCGGCCGAGCGGGGATGGTGACGGTTTCGCGTCACTGTGCTAAAGCGCGGTCGCCGGCTCATGCCGTAAAGACGCCACAGACAAAACAGGCAAAACCATGCAACCGATCTTGTAAAAGACCGGGGAAAAGACCGGCATGACTTCGCACATTTCAGAAAACCCCAGCCCGCTTCGCGCAGTGAGATCCGGCGCGCTCGCCGACACCGCCGCCATTCCCGGCGACAAATCCATCTCGCACCGTTCGATCATCTTCGGCGGCCTTGCTTGCGGGCGCAGCCGCGTTACCGGCCTGCTCGAAGGCGAGGACGTGCTGCACGCCATTGACGCCATGCGGGCGCTCGGCGCACGCATCGTGAAGGATGGCGAATGCTGGGTCATCGACGGCACCGGCAATGGCGCACTGCTGGCGCCGGAAGACCCGCTCGATTTCGGCAATTCCGGCACCGCCTGCCGCCTGTTCATGGGGCTGACGGGCTCCTATGATTTCGCCACCACCTTCACCGGCGATGCCTCGCTGTCGTCGCGTCCGATGGGCCGGGTGCTCGAACCGCTGAAGTTGATGGGCATGCAAGTGTTTGAGGAACAGGACGGAGGGCGGCTGCCGATCACCATCCACGGCCCGCGCGTGGCGAACCCGATCAGCTACCGCCTGCCGGTCGCCTCCGCGCAGGTCAAATCGGCGGTGCTGCTCGCCGGGCTCAACGCGCCGGGGATCACCACCGTCATCGAGCCGGTGGCGACGCGCGACCATACCGAAAAGATGCTCGAAGGCTTCGGTGTGCCGGTCGCAATCGAGACGGATGGAAAAGGCGCGCGGCACATCTCGGTCACCGGGCAGCAGAAGCTGACCGGCTGCGACATCGCCGTGCCGGCCGATCCGTCCTCGGCGGCGTTCGCCATCGTCGCGGCGCTGATCGTGCCGGGATCGCAAGTCAACGTGCCCGGCGTGATGATGAACCCGACGCGCACCGGCCTGATCGCCACGCTGATCGAAATGGGCGGCGACATCGCGATCGAAAACCGGCGGCTTTCCGGCGGCGAGGAGATCGCCGATCTCACCGTTCGTTCGAGCGAGTTGAAGGGCGTCAGCGTGCCAGCAAGCCGCGCCGCCTCGATGATCGATGAATATCCTGTGCTTGCCGTCGCCGCCGCGTTTGCCGAGGGCGACACGCTGATGGCCGGCGTGCACGAATTGCGGGTCAAGGAGAGCGACCGGCTCGCGGCGACGGCCGCCGGGCTCACCGCGAACGGTGTGGCACATGAGGAAGGTTCCGACTGGCTGAAGGTGACGGGCGATCCGAAGGGAAATTTCGGCGGCGGCACGGTGGCGACCCTGCTCGACCACCGCATCGCCATGAGCTTCCTCGTCATGGGGCTTGCCAGCGAAAAACCGGTGACGGTGGACGACGCCTCGCCGATCGCGACAAGTTTCCCGCAGTTCACCGATCTGATGGCCGGCCTGGGCGCGCGCATCGACGAAAGCTGACGGGCAAAGGGAGGAGCAGATGCTTGCCAACAGCAAGCTGATCGTTTTCGCCGCGATCACCGATGCTGGGCGCGCCCGCGATTTCTATTGCGGACTCCTCGGTCTGCCGGCAAGGGAAGAAAGCGAATTCGCGCTGGTGCTCGATGCCAATGGTGTCGAACTCAGGCTGCAGAAGGTGGATCGGGTGGTTGTGCCGCCCTATACCAGCCTCGGCTGGCAAGTGGATTCGGTCACGAAAATAGTGCGCGAGCTCGCTGCGAAAGGCGTTGTTACCGTACGGTATGGTTTTCTGCAGCAGGACGAAGACGGCATCTGGCAGTCGCCCTCCGGCGCGCGCATCGCATGGTTCAGGGACCCGGACGGCAATGTGCTGTCGCTGACCGAGATCGCCGGCGACCCGGGGGAAACGGACAAGGCATGAGTTTCACCATCGCCATCGACGGACCGGCGGCGTCGGGCAAGGGAACTTTGGCGCGCCGGCTCGCTGCCCATTTCGGCTTCCACCATCTCGACACGGGGCTGTCCTATCGCGCGGTGGCGCAGGCGTTGATGCAGGTCGGCCTGCCGCTCGACAACGAGGAACTGGCCGCCGCAGCCGCCGAGAACATCGACCTTGGCAAGCTCGACCGCGACATCCTGTCGGATCACGCCATCGGCGAGGCGGCATCAAAGGTCGCCGTCATGACGAAGGTTCGGCAAATCCTGGTCGACAAGCAGCGCGACTTCGCCACGCGCGAGCCGGGCGCGGTGCTGGACGGGCGCGACATCGGAACGGTGGTCTGCCCGGACGCACCGGTGAAGCTCTACGTCACCGCCTCGGCGGAGGAACGTGCGAAGCGCCGCCATCTGGAAATGGCGGGCAAGGGCGGTAGCGCAAGTTACGAGGAAATCCTCGCCGACATCGTCAAACGCGACGCGCGCGACATGGGCCGGGCCGATTCGCCATTGAAGCCGGCGGCCGACGCGCACTTGATTGATACGTCGGCAATGGATATAGAGACCGCGTTCAAAACGGCCCTGAAGATCGCGGAAGCGGCAAGGGCCGGCTGAACAAGAATACGGAAAGCAGGAAAGTGCGGCGGCTGGAAACAGCGGCGGCGCCTTTTGTCGTTTCGGTCGATCTGCCAGGGCAGTGAAGACCGGGAGGCTTTCCGAAACCGGACTAAACGGATCGAACCGGCGCTTCTTGCGCCAACCGGCATTGCCGAGGAGGCCCGAACGGGCCGGGCACCGGTTCGGTCGAGATCAACACCAACCGGGCGCATCGGAACCGGCCTCGAGAGCAGTACAGGCGGTTCCCGTTCAGGAGTATTCATGACATCCACTCAAACGGCTATGAACCCGAGCACCGAAGATTTTGCCGCACTTCTCGAAGAGAGCTTCGTCACCCATGACGTCGTCGAGGGATCGGTGGTCAAGGGCGTTATCACAGCCATCGAAAAAGACCTCGCCGTCATCGATGTCGGCCTGAAGGTCGAGGGCCGCGTGCCGCTGAAGGAATTCGGCGCCAAGGCCAAGGACGGTTCGATGAAGGTCGGCGACGAAGTCGAGATCTATGTCGACCGTGTCGAGAACGCGATGGGCGAAGCAGTCCTGTCGCGCGAAAAGGCGCGCCGAGAGGAAAGCTGGCAGCGTCTGGAAAAGAAATTCGAGGCCAACGAGAAGGTCGAGGGCATCATCTTCCAGCAGGTCAAGGGCGGTTTCACCGTCGACCTCGATGGTGCGGTGGCCTTTCTGCCGCGCAGCCAGGTCGATATCCGCCCGGTGCGCGACGTCACCCCGCTGATGAATACACCGCAGCCCTTCCAGATCCTCAAGATGGACCGCCGGCGCGGCAATATCGTCGTATCGCGGCGCACCATCCTGGAAGAAAGCCGTGCCGAGCAGCGTTCCGAAATCGTCCAGAACCTCGAAGAGGGTCAGGTCGTCGAGGGCGTGGTCAAGAACGTCACCGATTATGGCGCGTTCGTCGACCTGGGCGGCATTGACGGCCTGCTGCATGTCACCGACATGGCGTGGCGCCGCGTCAACCATCCGTCCGAGATCCTGACGATCGGCCAGACGGTCAAGGTCCAGATCATCCGCGTCAACCAGGAAACGCACCGCATCTCGCTCGGCATGAAGCAGCTCGAGAGCGATCCCTGGGAGTCGATCGAATCGAAATACCCGATCGGCGCGCGCATCAAGGGCCGCGTCACCAACATCACCGATTACGGCGCCTTCGTCGAAATCGAGCCGGGTATCGAGGGCCTGATCCACGTCTCGGAAATGAGCTGGACGAAGAAGAACGTCCATCCGGGCAAGATCGTCTCCACCAGCCAGGAAGTCGAGGTACAGGTGCTCGAGGTCGATCCGGTCAAGCGGCGCATTTCGCTTGGCCTCAAGCAGACGCTGGAAAATCCGTGGGAGGCGTTCGCAGCCAACCATCCGGTCGGCTCCGAGGTCGAGGGCGAAGTCAAGAACAAGACCGAATTCGGCCTGTTCATCGGTCTCGACGGCGATGTCGACGGCATGGTGCACCTGTCCGACCTCGACTGGAACCGTCCGGGCGAGGAAGTGATCGAGGAGTTCAACAAGGGCGACATGGTCAAGGCCAAGGTTCTCGACGTCGATGTCGAGAAAGAGCGCATCTCGCTGGGCGTCAAGCAGCTCGGCGGCGATCCGATCGCCTCGGCCGCCGATTCCGGCACGCTGCGCCGCAACGCCGTCGTTACCTGCGAAGTCATCGAGGTCAAGGACAATGGCCTGGAGGTGAAGATCGCCGACACCGACATCACTGCCTTCATCAGGCGTTCGGATCTCTCGCGCGACCGCGACGAGCAGCGTCCCGAGCGCTTCTCCGTCGGCCAGAAGGTGGACGCGCGCGTTACCCAGTTCGACAAGAAGACCCGCAAGGTCTCCGTTTCGATCAAGGCGCTGGAGATCGCCGAGGAGAAGGAAGCCGTCGCGCAATACGGTTCCACCGATTCGGGTGCCTCGCTGGGCGACATTCTCGGCGCCGCGCTGAAGGAAAAGAGCGAAGACAAGTAATTTCCCGTGCTTGGAAAAACGAAAGGCCCGCGCCATGCGCGGGCCTTTTTCTTGTTCCTTAACCACCGCATCACCATGACGGCAATGCACAAAGGTGGGGCAAATGGCCGGCTTGCCGCCGACGCGCCATGCTGCTAACCCCATTGAAGCTTCTGGTATGTGCGATGCACTGCCTAGCGAGGAACGGACATGGCCCAGAACGTTGACGAGATCATCGACCGGCGCCGGCTGAGGCGGAAGCTCACCTTCTGGCGGGCGGCGAGCCTTGTCGTTCTCGCCGCCTTCCTGATCGCCCTGTTTTCGGCAAGCGGCCTTGGCGAAAGGCTGACGAAGAAAGGTTCCGATCATATCGCGCGGCTGGAGATCACAGGCCTGATCACCAATGACCGTCCGATGCTGGAACTGATTGCGGAACTGAAAAAGAAGAAGCACGTCAAGGCCGTCATCCTCGACATTTCCTCGCCGGGCGGCTCGACCGTCGGTGGCGAGACGATCTACGACGCAATCCGCGATCTGGCCAAGGAAAAGCCGGTCGCGACAAGCGTGGGTACGCTGGCGGCATCCGCCGGCTACATGATCGCGTGTGCTTCCGACCATATCGTGTCGCATCGTTCGTCCATGGTCGGCTCGATCGGCGTGCTGGTGCAATATGGCGATGTCTCCGGCCTGCTCGACAAGCTTGGCGTCAAGGTCGATGCGGTCAAATCCTCGCCGTTGAAAGCCGAGCCCTCTCCCTTCCATCCGGCCACCGAGGAAGCGAAACAGATGCTGGGGCGGGTTGTCGACGATTCCTATGAATGGTTCATCGATCTGGTCGCCAAACGGCGCAATTTCGGTCAGGCGAAGGCGCACGAACTCGCCAATGGCGCCATATTCACCGGCGCTCAGGGGCTGAAAAACGGACTGGTCGACGAAATCGGCGATGAAGAGACGGCAAAACAATGGCTTGTCGATGAGCGCGGCATCTCCAAGGACCTGAAAATCGTCGAATGGAAGCCGGATCGCTCCGATGGTATCTCCAATCCGGTCTCACTCACCGCGCTGGCACGGTTTTTCGGCATCGACACGCAAGCATTCAACAACTACAAGTTGTGGGAAACAATCGAACGGCGACTCTTTCTTGACGGTTTGATGTCGCTAATGCAAATTGAATTCCCGAGTTCTGAGGGGGAATTGCGGCAATGATAAAATCCGAGCTCGTTCAGGCGATTGCCGAGCGTAACCCGCATCTGTACCAGCGCGATGTCGAAAATATCGTCAACGCCATACTGGGAGAGATCACCGATGCGCTAGCGCGCGGTGACCGTGTCGAGCTGCGTGGGTTCGGTGCGTTTTCGGTAAAGAACCGGCCACCGCGCATGGGCCGCAATCCACGCACCGGGGCCAAGGTGCATGTCGAGGAAAAATGGGTGCCTTTCTTCAAGACGGGCAAGGAATTGCGCGAAAGACTGAACGACGGCTAAGCCGGCCGCCCTGCGGAGTTTTCGACATCGCAATTGTCAACCGACGGATGGCTCGGTGAAACGCATTGTCTACATCGTCTTGGCTGTTCCGATCGGCATCGCGCTGATCGTGTTGTCGGTCGCCAACCGCCAGCCTGTGATCTTGCGGCTCGATCCCTTCAACGACATCAATCCTGCGCTGTCCGTCAGCCTGCCCTTTTTCGCCTTCCTGTTCGCTGCATTGCTTATCGGCATGATCATCGGTGCCGTGGCGGTGTGGCTCGGCCAGAGCAAGCATCGCAAGGCGGCCAGGCGCGAACGTGGCGAAGCGCACAAATGGCGCGACGAAGCCGAAGCCAGCCGCAAACGCGCCGACGAACTCGCCGCCAGTCTCTCGGCAAGTCAGTCGAGCGGCGTCGGCTTGCCGGCACCGTCGAACAACGACAAGGCGGCATAAGGCCCGGACGGGTCGGCCAAACTGTTGAATTCAGGCAGAATTTTCAGGCGGCGGGCGCGCCGCCGAGTTTCTCGGCGAAGCTTGTAAAAAACTGCTCGGCCAGTTTCTTTGCGGTCGAATCGATCAGCCGCGACCCAAGCTGTGCAAGCTTGCCGCCGACCTGGGCCTTGACCACATAGGAAAGCTTGGTGCCTTCGGGCACTTCATCAAGGCGCACATCGGCGCCGCCCTTTGCGAAGCCGGCAATGCCGCCCTTGCCCTCTCCGGAGATCGTGTAGCCGACCGGCGCGTCGATGTTGGACAGGGTCACCTCGCCCGAGAACTTCGCCTTGACCGGGCCGATCTTGGTGACCACGGTCGCCGTCATCTCGGTGGGCGAGGTCATCTCGAGGGCCTCGCAGCCGGGGATGCATTCGCGCAACACGTCCGGATCGTTGAGCGCTTCCCACACAGCCTGCCGGTCGGCGGCGATGACATATTCTCCCGTCAGATCCATGATTTCGTTTCTTTCCTGTGCATTTTACGACCAATTGCCCGTTTGCGGCGGACTTTGCCCCCTAAATAGTCGGTGAACAAGGTCGTCCGGCATGATTTTCGACTTGGATTCCGGGTTTGCCGCTTGGCATTGTTGTTTCAGACAGGAAAAAGGGCAGGGACACGGATTCAATGGGCAATGTAACGGTCGTCGATCACCCGCTGGTCAAGCACAAGCTCACCATCATGCGCAACAAGGACACCTCGACCGCCAGCTTCCGGCGGCTGCTGCGCGAGATCTCTCTGCTGCTGGCCTACGAGGTGACACGCGAACTGGAACTGACAACCACCATGATCGAAACCCCGCTTGAGACCATGGAAGCGCCGATTCTCGAAGGCAAGAAGCTGGTATTCGCTTCCATTCTGCGAGCCGGTAACGGGCTGCTGGAAGGCATGCTCGACCTGGTGCCGGCCGCGCGCGTCGCCCATATCGGCATTTATCGCGACCACGAAACGCTTGAGCCGGTCGAATATTATTTCAAGGCGCCGCAGGACATCGCCGATCGGCTGGTGATCGTCGTCGACCCGATGCTGGCGACCGCCAATTCCTCGATTGCCGCGGTGCAGCGGCTGAAAGAACGCGGCGCCAACCATCTGCGCTTCCTGTGCCTGCTTGCCGCGCCGGAAGGCATCAAGGCATTCACGGAGACCCATCCCGACGTACCGGTCTACACCGCCGCGATCGACGACCATCTCAACGAAAAGGGCTATATCGTGCCGGGACTGGGCGACGCAGGCGACCGCATGTACGGTACAAAATAGCGTTTTTTCCGGGAGGGCGGTAAGCCTTCGTTAACCCGTTCGCCAATTTCACGCCGCATCGCACGCCGCGTCAGCCCATTTCTAACCCTTGGAATCTAGTTTACTGCCATTACCGCAGCGAGGGAGCGACGAGGGCCGCCATGTGGCGTTACGTGTTCATCGGAAGTGTACTGATCGCATTTGCGACGCAGGCGCCAGGCTATCTGCAAAAGCAGATCAATCAGTCCGACACCAGCTCGGACAGCGCTTCGCAGACGGTGCGCAATGCCAGTGTCGAAAGCGCGGCCAGTGTCGAGAGCGGGGCCAGTGTGGAAGAGCGGAGATCGCCTTCAGGCGGCCGCAAGGCCTATGTCCGGCGCGACCGGTCAGGCCATTATCTAGCCAAGGCGCGGATGAACGGGCGCAGCCTCGACGTCCTGGTCGACACGGGCGCTACCATGGTGGCAATCAACGAAACGACGGCAAAGCGCCTCGGCATCAATCTGCGCCCGCATGATTTCCGCTATCAGGTGCGCACCGCCAACGGCGTCACCCTTGCAGCCAAGGCAACCATCGACCGCATCGAGATCGGCGATGTCGAAGTACGCCGCGTGAAGGCGACCATCGCCCGCGACCAATCCCTGTCGACCGTGCTGCTCGGCATGAGCTTTCTCAACAAGCTGAAGAAGTTCGAGGTCGACGGCTCCACCCTGGTGCTGACGCAGTAATTTCGCTCACGGCCGTACTGGCGCTTCGCGCCTGGCCTGCGCGGGCCTACGGCCCGGCTCGCTCTTCGCTTGCAGGGGAGGCATCCCAGCAACAGACGGAGCAAGGTCACCTCCCTCCCTACGTGGCAGGGCAAGGTTTGGCGACCAGCCAAACCACCGGCCCGTGAACGCTCGCTCACGCGGAGCGGGAGTGAAAACTGACAAACCGTCTCACCCGATCCTTTCGAGGACTGCCAGCGGGGCTTCATGGCCGGGTTTCACGGCGGCGAGGATGCGCTTCTCTGCGCGGTCGGCAGAAGCTTCGTCACGCGCCCAGATCTCACAGATCGGCGCCTCGCCGTCCCAGTCGCGCCGAGCGATATTGGTCAGGCCGACGGCGTGGTCGATGTCATCCTGCGGACGTGTTCGGCCGCCGCCCAGTTCGATCACGGCAAGGCCGATCTGGCGCGTGTCAAAGGCGAGATGTCCCTTGCATGCAGCGGATTGTTCCGGTGACGCAACGACCTTGCGATGAACCGGCGGCACATCGAGATAATTAGCCGGCTTCTCCATGAAATC
>JAJDOK010000109.1 GCA_022340185.1 Salaquimonas sp.
GAGCGGAACGATCGCGCCGAAGATCGACAACGGCACCGACATCATGATGATGAAGGGATCACGGAAGCTCTCGAACTGGGCCGCCAGCACCAGATAGATCACTACCACAGCGAGGATGAAGGCGATCATGATCGTGTTGCCGGCTTCCGCCTCAAGCCGCGACTGGCCGGAATAGTCGATGAAAAAGCCCTCAGGCAGCAACGAGCGGGCGATCTCCTCGACGACCTTGAGGCCGTCGCCGGTGGTCACGCCCGGCAGCGGCAGCGCCGAGATCGTCGCCGAATTGAGCTGGTTGAACTGCTCGATGGCGACCGGCGCCACTTTGGTATCGACCTTGATGACCGCCGAAAGCGGCACCATCAGCCCGGTCGAGCTGCGCACGTAGAAATCGCCCAGTTTCGAGGGATTGTTGCGGTATTCCTGCGGCACCTGCATGATGATGTCGTAGCTGTTGGAATCGCGGTCGAATTGCGCGATCGATGCGCCGCCGACCAGCAGGCCGATCGTGGTGCCGATGTCGCTTACCGGCAGATTGAGTGCGGCCGCGCGCTCGCGATCGATCGTTATGCGCACCTGCTGGGCATCGTAGTGCAGCGAGTTCTGCACGATAATGAAGCGACCGCTTGCCTCCGCCTCGTTCTTGATCTGCTCGGCGACCTCGTAGACGCGGCTTGCATCAGCCGTCGACTGGATCACCAGGGAGATCGGCAAGCCACCACCGGAACCGGGCAAGGTGGGCGGTGCGAAGACAAGCACTTGCACGCCGGCGATTTTGGAAAGACGTGCCTGCAAATCCTGCTGGATCTGCTTTTGCGAGCGATTGCGCTCCGACCAGTCCTTGAAGGACCAAAGCGCGATGCCCGAATTGGTTTGACCGCCGAAACCGACAATCGAAAAATTCGCCTTCAGTTCGGGCAAGTCCTCGGTGAGCTGGCGGATCTGGGTCGCGTAGGTGCTGGTATATTCCGCCGTCGCGTAGGACGGCCCGTTGACGAGCGCGAACAGCGCGCCCTGATCCTCTTCCGGAGCCAGTTCACTCGATGTTTTCATGAACAGATAACCGGTCAGCGTCATCAGGGTGATGACGACCAGGAGGGTTACCGGGCGGTATTTGAGCGATCCCCTGACCAGCTTCTCGTAAATGCCGGAAACGCGCTCGAAAGAACTGTCGACGATATGCTGGAACCGGCTGTGCTGGCCGCCCTTGAGGAGAAGCGACGACATCATCGGCGTAACCGTCAATGCAATGACACCCGACAGTGCCACCGCGCCCGCAAGCGTCAGCGCGAATTCGCGAAACAGCGAACCGGTAAGGCCGCCGGTGAAGGCGAGCGGTGCGAACACGGCCGCCAGCGTGATCGTCATGGCAATGACCGCGCCCGAGATTTCCTGCATGCCGGTCAACGCGGCCTGCTTGGGCGACAGGCCTTCCTCGATGTGACGGTGGATGTTCTCGACCACCACAATGGCGTCGTCCACGACCAGACCAATGGCCAGCACCATGGCAAGCAGCGACAGAAGATTGATGGAATAGCCGGCCAAGAAAAGCAGGAAGCAGGCGCCGATTAGAGACAGCGGGATCGTGACGATCGGCATTAGGACCGAGCGGAAGGAGCCGAGGAACAGCAGAATGATCACGACGACGATGGTGACGGCCTCGCCGATGGTCTTGAACACCTCCTCGATCGAGGCGCTGATCTGCTCGGTGGAGTCGAACATCAAGCTGATCTTCATCCCCTCGGGCAGGGTCGCCTGAATCTTCGGCAGTTCGTCGAGCACCGCTGCCGCCGTATCGAGCGGGTTGGCGGCCGGGCTCGGGAAGATGCCGATGAAGGTGCCGCGCTGCCCGTTGAAGCTGACGATCGTGTCGTTGCTTGCGGAAGCCAGTTCGACCTTGGCGACATCGCGCATGCGCACGACCTCGTCGCCGGAAGCCTTGATCGGCAGATCGGCGAAGGCCTGCGGGGTCTGCAGCGTCGACTGCAAGCTGATCGGGTAGGTCACGTATTCGTTCTGCGTCTTGCCCGGAGCAGACAGGAAATTGGCCCTGTTGATCGCCGCAAGCACTTCAGCCGCGGTAATCGAGCGCGCTGCAAGCCGGATCGGATCGATCCAGACGCGCATCGAAAATTCCGCCGCGCCGATCGTTTGAACCTCCGCAACGCCGGGAATGGTCGACATGCGCGGCTTGATCACGCGCTTGATGTATTCGGTGACCTGTTCGGCCGTCATGTTGGGGTTCTGCAGCGCCAGATACATCATGGCAAACTGCATGCCGGTACCCTTGACGATGGTCGGATCCTTGGCGTCGGTGGGCAGCTTGGAGCGCACCTGCTGGACCTTGGACATGACCTCGGTCAGCGCCGTATCGGGGTCCGAACCGAGCCGCATATGCACCGTGACGACGGATGTCGAGGTGCGGCTCTGCGAGGTGACGTAATCGACATTCTCCGTCGTTGCGACGGCGGCGGCGATCGGCGAGGTGACGAAACCCTGGATCAGGTCCGCCGACGCTCCAGCGTAGACGGTTGTCACCGTGATGACGGTTTCCTCGATTTCCGGATACTGGCGGACCTTCAGGTTGAAGAGACCCTGGAAGCCCAGGAGCAGGATGAGGAGCGAGAAGACCGTCGACAGAACGGGACGGCGAATGAACAGCGCGGAGACGTTCATTGGACGGCCTGACCCTCGGTCTTGTCGGCGGGATTGATCGTGTTGTCTATCTTGACCGTAGCGCCGTTGGACAACCGGTTCTGCCCAGCGGTCACCACGATATCGCCCTGCTTCAGCCCGCCGGTAATCTCGACCAGTCCGCCTGAACGGCGGCCGACGGTGACGAATACCTGCCGCGCCACAAGTTTCTTGCCGCTTTCGGCGGATTTTCCGTCAGCCGCCTGTCCGGACGCGCCCTCGGCTTCCCGCACCACATAGACATTGTCGCCATAAAGGCTCGTCAGCAACGCGGTCTGCGGCACCGCGATCACGTTGGGCTGCCGGGGCAATTCGATTTCCAGTTGCACGAACTGACCGGGCGTGACGCGGCCTTTCGCGCCATCGATACGAGCGCGCACCGAGACCAGCCTGCTCGCCGGATCGACCTTCGGGTCGATGCCGATGATCTCGCCGGTCAATACCTTGCCGGTGTCGCCGGGTTGCAGGCGAACTCGCTGCCCCATGCTGATATTGGGCAATTGCTGTTCCGGCACGGTGAAATCAGCCCGAATGCTGTCGAGATCCTGCAAGGTCGCCACGACGGTACCCGGGGTCAGATACTGGCCGATCTCAATGCGCGGAATGCCGATCACACCGCGAAAAGGCGCACGCAACTGCTTCTGCTGCAGTACCGCCTCAAGACGGGCGACCTGCGCCTCGGCGGCCGAGGCAGCCGCTTCGGCCGCCTGCAGGGTTACCTGTGAGCCGACACCGCGCTCGGACAATTCGTTTGCACGTTTGAGCGCGCGGTGTGCCAGTTCGGCCTGCGCCTTTTCGGCTGCGAGATCGGCCTGCTGCACATCGTCTTCAAGCTGCACCAGCACCTGGTTTGCCGCGACCGTTTCGTTCGCGTTGAAGGCGATTTCGCGCACGATGCCTGTCGTCTCCACGGCCAGATCGACACCGCGAAAGGCGTTGGCCGTACCGATCGCCTGGATGGTCGGCGTCCAGGTCGTTGTTTCGATATCAACCGTGGAGACCGCCGCCGGCGGTGCAGAGCGCGTGGCGAAGAACTGCTTGATCGCCTTGTCGCGGAACATGTTGAAGCCGACCAGCCCGCCTGCGACCAGCGCAAGGAGAATGACAGCAATGGCAAAGCGCAGGATCATGACAAGCTAGGCCTCGACCTCGAAATATTCGGTTGGGCGCGGAAATCCGACAAGCGCCCCTTCGAGCCAAAAGATGGGGTTGGTCAAGATCAAGACCAGTACTGCGGCGCAAATTGTGCCTGTTGCGATGCACACAGGACACAGAATGTAACTGCGCGTTATTATAACATGGCAATTTGGCCTGATACCGGCACCGGCGTCGTGGAATTGCTGCGACGGTCCGGGTGTCAGCCAGCGAAGACCATGCCGTCGAACAGCTTGCGCGCGGTACGAAGGATTGCCGCGCGCTCGACCTCGCCATTGTCGGCGACATTCGCGACAATCGTCATCTCGCCAGTCGGATGCTCGATCGAAAGCGTCTTTTCGCTGCCGTCGGGTATCGTCGCGATGGCGGCGACCGGCGCGCCATCGATCAGACAGGCAGTAGCAACGCTGACGGCAGCAAAAACGCCGATGGCATCATGCACGCGATGCGGAATGAAGCTGCGCGTCGAAATGGCGCCGCCGGATTTCGCGGGCGAGACCATGGTCATCTTCGGCACGGACTGTTTGGCAACATCGCCAAGATTCATCATCGGGCCGGCCTTTAGCCGGATCGTCTCGAGATGGGCCCGCAGTGCCTCGTTGGCCTCCAGTTCGGCAACGGTTTCGCCGCCGGAAATGCCCATGTCGGAGGCGCGCAGGACGACGCACGGCATGCCGTTGTCGATCAGCGTCACCTCGATCCCGTCGATGACGTCGACCGGATTTCCCGTCGGCAGCAGTGCGCCGCAGGTCGAGCCGGCCGTGTCCTTGAACGCGATCGCAATGGGCGCGGCGGTGCCAGGCACGCCGTCGATGCGCGCGTCGCCTTCATAGTGCACGACGCCCCCCGGAGTCTCGATCGTGGCGATCGCCGTCTGGTTGGTGTTCTCCATGAAGATGCGCACTTCAGTGCGCCCGTCCTTTGCCGCGACGAGGCCGCGCTCGATGGCGAAGGGGCCAACGCCGGCGAGGATGTTGCCGCAGTTCTGCTTGTCGGTGACGATGGGCTGGTCGACGAAGACCTGCAGGAAAAGATAGTCGACATCGATGTCAGGCCGCTCGGATTTCCGGACCACAGCGATCTTCGAAGTCAGGGGGTTGGCGCCGCCCATCCCGTCGATCTGGCGCGGATCGGGCGACCCCATGACGCCGAGCAGAAAGGCATCGCGCGCGCCTTCGTCCGCCGACAGGTCGGAAGCCAGGAAATAGCCGCCCTTCGACGTGCCGCCACGCATCCACATGCAGCGTACACCGCCAGACGGAACGTTGCCGTCAGACATATTTCAGACCCTTCTCGGCGAGTCGTTCACGCATCTTGTAAAGGTCAAGGCCAAGTTCGCCGGAAGCGAGACGCCTGCGTTTCTCTTCCTCATTGGCGACACGCGCCTGCGCCTTCTTCAGCACCTCGGCCGCTTCCTCACGCTTGACGACGCATACGCCGTCATCATCGGCGACGATCACGTCGCCCGGATTGACCAACGCGCCCGCGCAAACAACCGGCACGTTGACCGACCCCAGCGTCTCCTTGACGGTGCCCTGCGCGAATATCGCCTTCGACCAGACGGGAAACTGCATCCTGGTCAGGTCGCGCACATCACGCACTCCGGCATCGATGATCAGCCCCCTGCCACCACGCGCCAGCATGGAGGTGGCGAGCAGGTCGCCGAAATAGCCGTCTTCGCAAGGACTGGTCGGGGCGAGCACCAGGATGTCGCCTTCGCCGACCTGCTCGATCGCCACATGCACCATCCAGTTGTCGCCCGGCGGAGCGGAAATGGTGACGGCGGACGCGGCGAGCTGCGCGCCGGCATAGATCGGCCGCATGCAGGAGGCGAGCAGACCCTTGCGGCCCTGCGCCTCGTGCACGGTTGCAACGCCACATTCTCCAAGACCTGTGACAATCGCGGGATCGGCACGCTCGATGTTTTGGACGACGACGTTCATGATTTCCTCACTCGTTCAGCAACTCACTTCCAACGTCCGAACTCAGCGACGCGGCGGCAGTCCGTCGAAGGTCGCAATGCCCTCGGGGACAAGATGGAACGGCGCCATCTCGGCGCAACAGATCGCCATTTTCGGCTGGCCGTAGGCAGCGGGATCGTCGAGCGAACCAGCCTTGAGAATGACGAAGTCGACACCCGGCATCCGGGTCATCAGATGCGTGCCGCAGGTCGGGCAGAAGTGCCGTGTCACCGGGTTTTCAAGGTCGGGGCGCCTGAATTGTCTCGGCTCGCCCCCAGTAAAGGCGAAGGCATCGGGCTTAACCAGCATGTAGTAGTTCGGGCCGCCGCCGGAGATGTACTGGCAGGGCCGGCAATGGCACTCGGCCGACATCACCGGGTCGGCCGAAATTTCGTAGCGGACCTCGCCGCAATAGCATCCACCCTTCAGCATGGCCCGTTCCTCCTCGAGCTTATTCAGAGTTAGAGTTCATCCACCGTACGCGGGAAGACCGACTGGAATCCTTCCGCATATTTGCAGTCCCTGCCACCGGCCTGGCCACCGGAATTGCGCTTGAAATGGTTGGCGCGGTTCTGCGCGACGCGCGTGTAATAATCCCACAGATGCTCCTGGCCCTGCATGCACTCGATCGCCGCGCGCTTCTTGTCCCAGACCGGCGTGATGTCGAGAAAGACATCAGGCTTCCATTCCATCTGCTCGGTCTGATGCGGCTCGAACAGATAGAGCTGCGGGGCGCCCAGCACCTTCTGGCCGGGATTGTGCCCCCAGGCCTGCGCGATCATCCGGCAGGTCAGCGCAAAGTCGGTCGTGTACATGTGGTCCGTGTTGTAGGGGTCCCATTTCGAGTGGCTCATCATAAAGGAAGGTTGCACGGCGCGGATCACGTCGACCATGCGATCCTGCGTCTCGCGGCCAAGATCGAGCGGATAGTCGCCTACATCGAAGAACTGAATGTCGTGGGTGCCGAGTGCGGCGGCAGCGTTTTCTGCCTCCTTGCGGCGCTCGGTCTTGACCTTTTCGAGTGACATCCCTTCCAGCTTCCACAGTTTGGCGCTCTCGCCACGTTCGCCATAGGACAGACACACAACAGTGACGTCGTAGCCCTTCTCCTGATGCAGCGCTATGGCGCCACCACAGCGCCAGACGAAATCGGCCGAGTGCGCCGAGATAATCAATGCCGTCTTCGACATGGGGTCAGCCCTTCTGTTTCACGTCATTGCTTGCCGGCAACGGGTGGCGTGCCGTGGGTGTGGAAGCTCTCGATGGTCTTCAGGCCCCAGGCCTGGCCCTTCTTGCGGTCGGCCTCTGTCCAGGCCACGGGTTCCCAGTCGGGCTGCAGGATCAGTCTCGCGCCGGCATTGGCGAGTTCGATGCGGTTACCGGCGGGTTCCCAGACATAGAGGAAGAACGAGCCCTGGATAGCGTGCTTGTGCGGTCCGGTTTCGATGAAGACGCCATTGTTGAGGAAGATGTCGGCGGCGCGCAGAATGTCCTCGCGCTGGTCGGTCGCATAGGTGACGTGGTGAAGGCGCCCGTGGCCGCCGCCGCGTTCCTCGGTGCAGACAAGATCGTAGCTCTTGTTGTTGCAGGTGAACCAGACCCCACCGATGCGGCCGTTGTCGAGCTGGATGTATTCGCTGACCCGGCTGCCGAGACAGGTCTCGATGCAGGCGCGGAACTCGGCGGCGTTCTCGCCGAGCAGATTGACGTGGTCGATGCGGCGCGGACACGCACCCTGGGAGTGGAATTTCGAGGCGTAGTTCTTCAGCGCCGGCTCCTCGCCGGGGCCGGGCTTGAAGTGGACGGCGTCCCAGTAGATCTCGAAGACATGGCCGAAGGGATCCTCGAAACGATAGGCCCGGCCATGGCCGAGATCGCCCTCCACCCAGCCGATCTTCTTGTAGGGGCTCGCCTCGATCGCCGCTACACGCCGCTCCAGCGCCTCGGGCGAGGTGGTGCGATAGGCGATATGGCCGACGCCGGTGGTGTGATGGCGGGTCAGCTTAAGCGAGTGGAACTCGTATTCGTCCCAGGCGCGCAGATAGGCAGAATTGTCGTCCTGGCCGGAGACGGTCAGGCCGTAGACGCGCGTGAAGAAGTCGAGGCTCTTGTCGAATTGGTCGGTGTAGACCTCGACATGGGCAAGGTGGGCGATGTCGTTGCACAGATCGGTCATGATCCGGTCCTCTTCATTGTTTCAATCGGTTTCCCGTCATAGTCTGTGAGCAAATCAGTTTTCCACCAGGTTGAGCCCGACATATCGGTCGAGCGTTGCCTGGTCATTCAGAAGATCGGCCGAGCGGGCGGCATGGGCGACAACGCCTCGCTCGATGACGATGGCCTGCTCGGTCAGGCCCAGCGCTACTTCGGCATGCTGTTCGACGAGCACCAGCGCCATGCCTTCCTCACTGGCCATGGCGCCGATCTTGGCAATCAGTTCCTCGACGATGATGGGCGCGAGCCCTTCGAGTGGCTCATCGAGGATCAGGATAGAAGGGTTGGTCATCAGCGTGCGGGCGATCGCCAGCATCTGCTGTTCGCCGCCCGACAACTGGTTGCCCATGTTGGAACGGCGCTCTCTAAGGCGGGGGAACAGGGAATAGACGCCGTCAAGGTTCCAGCGGCCGGCGCGTGCGGTTGCCGTCAGGTTTTCCTCGACGGTCAGGGAAGCGAAGATGTCGCGCTCCTGCGGCACCCAGCCGAGGCCGGCGCGGGCGCGCCTGTGCGGCGCAAGGCGCGAGATGTCCTGGCCCCTGAAGCTGACCGAACCCTGCATGAGATCGACAAAGCCCATGATGGTGAGCAGCAGCGTCGTCTTGCCGACGCCGTTGCGGCCCAGCACCGCAAGGCTGCCGCCTTGCGGCACGGTGAGCGAAACGCCGTCGAGCACCACGGCTTCGCCATAGCCGGCGCGTACATTTTCGAGTTGGAGGAGCGCGTCAGCCATGGGCTTGCCCCAGATAGACTTCGCGCACGCGCGGATCGCTCCTGACCACGTCCGGTTCGTCTTCGAGCAGCACGCCGCCGGAGACCAGCACGACGATCCTCGTCGCGAAGGTGAAGACGATGGACATGTCATGCTCGATGAACAGGATCGTCATGTCTTCGGGTAGCGCTGCGATAACGGAAAAGAGCATGGCGCTCTCATCCTTGGGCACGCCGGCTGCCGGCTCGTCGAGCAACAGTACCTTCGGCTTCGTGGCGAGCGCCAGCGCCATTTCGAGCAGGCGCTGCTTGCCATAGGGCAGATGGCGCGTCGTTCGCATCGCATCGTCACCAAGGCGCAGACGCGTGAGGATTTCGAAGGCCTCGCCGATCGCTTCGGCATGCGCAGTCAGGGGGCGCCAGAACTGCGAGGCCTTTCCCTCACGCTCGCAGACCGCCATGGTGACCGCCTCGATCGGGGTCAGGTCGGGAAACAGCGTATTGATCTGAAAGGTACGGGTCAGACCGCGATGGACGCGCGCAGCCACCGGTGTGGCCGTGATGTCGGCGCCGTCGAGCAGGATGCGTCCGCTATCGGGTGTCAACTGGCCGGTGATCAGGTTGATCAAGGTGGTCTTGCCGGCCCCGTTCGGGCCGATCAGGGCATGGCGCGCGCCGCGCGGCAGTTCGATCGAAACGCTGCGCGTCACTTCCAGCGAACCAAAGCTTTTGTGCAGGGATTCTGTTTTGAGGACGGGTTCGCTCATGTGCCCCGTCCCCGCACCAGCCGTGACAGTCCGCCGAGAATGCCGTTCGGCACGACAAGGACGACCACCATCAAAAGGACGCCGATCCAGAAATACCAATATTGCGGATTCATGCCGGAAAGCTGGTCTCTCGCGATCATGAAGATCGCGGCACCGAGTATGGCGCCGTAAAGCCTGCCGGTGCCGCCAAGGATGAGCATGACCACGACGTCGGCCGAGCGCTGGAAGCTCAACGAATCGAGCGAAACGGTCTCAGTCGTCTGGGTCAGCACCGCACCGGCAATGCCGGCCAAACCGGCCGAAATCGTGTAGGCGATCTGCAAATGCCGACGATAGGGCGAGCCGATGGCAGGCATGCGGGTGAGATTCTCGCGCACGCCGCGAAGCGATAGCCCAAAGGAGGAATGAACGATCCGCTGCGACGCGACAACGCCGATGAAAAGCACGATCAATGCGTAGGCATAGGCGGTGTAGCCCCACAGATCGAATTCGAACCGGCTGAAGATCGGCCAGACGTCAACGCCCTGGAGACCGTCGGTGCCGCCGGTCAGCCAGCCCAGCGAATTGGCAAGTTCGGCCGTCAGCAGTCCGAGACCGAGCGTGATCATCAACAGCGCCAGATGCTGAACGCGCACGATGATGAAGCTCACCAGGAAGCCGATCAGTGCGGCGAACAGACCGGCCAGCACCAGGCCGCTCAGCGGTTCGCCCCAGCCGGTCTTGGTCAACAGGCCCGCGAAATAGGCGCCCAGGCCGAAGAACATGGCGTGGCCGAGCGTAATGATGCCGGCATAGCCAAGCACCAGGTCAACGGAGATTGCGAAAAGCGCAGTGACGGCGACCTGGCTGGCAAGCGTCAGATAGGTCGGAAAGAAATAGAAAGGGATAATTGTTGCGAGCCAGAAGACGACCTCCCAAGGAGACCATCTGGCCTGCCGGCGCAGCCAGGCATGCGGATCGGCCGCGGTGCGAGCGTTCAACATGTCCGGTTACCGCTTTCCGATCAGGCCTTGTGGACGCATGAACAAGATGACGACCATGACCAGGTAGATCATGAAGGCACCGAGTTCCGGCACAAAATACTTGCCGGCCACGTCGGCCACCCCAAGCAGGCTGGCGGCGACGAAAGAGCCGGCGATGGAGCCGAGCCCCCCGACCGATACCACGATCATCATGTAGACCAGGTAGTGAAAGCCGAAGGAGGGATCGAGACCGACCATCTCGATGGCGAGCGCCCCACCAAGCCCGGCAAGGCCGCTGCCGAGCGCGAAGGTCATCGCGAAAACAGAATCGACGTCGATGCCGAGGCCCTGGGCGGCACGCTGATTGTCGACGGCGGCACGAACCTGCGCACCAAAACGGGTATATTCAAGACCGAGCACCAGCAGGCCGGTGATGACGAGCGCGACGACAATCAGGAAGATGCGATAGCTGCCGAAGCGAAAACCGGCAAACTCGGTGACGCCACGAAGGAATTCCGGTAATTCGATCGGCTGTTGCGCCGTGCCGAAAACATAAGCCGCACTGGCGGCCGCGACGAAGACCAGGCCAATGGTGAAAAGGACCTGGTTGAGCTCGCCGGCCCGGTAGAGCCGGCGAAACAGGGTTCGTTCGAAAGCGACGCTGACGAGCGCAGCGACGATGAAGGCGACAGGCAGCGACCAGAGAAAGGGAAGTCCGAGTTCACGCGTGGCGACCACCGTAGCGTAGCCGCCGAGCATGGCGAACGCCCCATGCGCCAGATTGACGAAATTCATCAGTCCCAGCGTCACCGACAGGCCCACCGACAGGACGAACAGAAGCATCCCGAAGGCGAGCCCGTCGAACAGGACGATCGCGAGATTTCCGATCACGGCCTAGCCCATCTGTTGCGGCCGGGTTTGTCCCGGCTCCAGTCTTTATTTGGCGCCGTGCAACGGATCCTTGACGTCCGGGATTTCGTCGATGACAACGTTCTGCAGCTGGCCGTCGACTTCCTCAACCTTGCGGATATAGACCGTCTGGATGACATCACGGGTTTCCGGATCGATGACCATCTTTCCACGCGGGCTTTCCCAGGACATGCCCTCTGAAGCCTTGACCAGCGCAGCAGCGTCAGTCGAACCACCCGTCTTTTTCAGCGCCTCATAGATGAGATGCATACCGTCGTAGCCGCCGACCGAATAGATGTCCGGGCTGCGGCCCTTGTTTGCATCGCGATAGGCTTTCACGAAGGCGTTGTTGATGGGATCGTCACGCTCCATGGTGTAGTTGAACGTGGTGATGATGCCTTTGGCGGTATCGCCCATGCTCTTGATCGCCTCGGGGAAGGTCAATTCGCCCTGCGCGAAGATCTGTGTGTTCGGCGGCGTAAGTCCGCGTTCGGCGAGCGCCTTACCGAGTGCCGGAGGCTGCGCGCCACCGGGGATAAAGACAAAGACGGCTTCCGGACTGGCATCCTTGATACGCTGGACGAAAGCCGAGAAGTCGGGCGGTCCCATCGGGCTCTTGTCTGCCCCGACGATCGTGCCGCCGGCATCGGTGAAGCCCTTGGCGAAAGCTGTCGAGGCATCAACACCGGGCGCGTAGTCGGCGACCAGCGTATAGGCCTGCTTCACGCCGCCCTTCTCGTAGGCCCATTTGCCGAAGGCGGTGTTGAGCTGGGGAATGGTCATCGAGGTGCGCACGATATAGGGCGACTTCTCGGTGATGATCGAGGTCGCGGCATTCATGACGACCATGAACTTCTTGGCCTGGTCGGCGACCGCCGCGGCGCCGAGCGCCTCGGGCGTCAGGGTAAAGCCGGCGAGGATGTCGACCCCGTCGCGCACGATCAATTCCTGGGCGAGCCGCTTGGCTTCGTCCGCCTTCGGACCACCGGTATCCTTCTTGATGATCTCGATCTTCTTGCCGGCGACCTCGTCACCATGCTGCTGCATGTAAAGGTCGATGCCGGCCTGCATCTGATTTGCAGTGTCCGCGAACGGACCCGAATAAGCCATGATGAGGCCGATCTTGATCGTGTCCTGCGCGTTCGCCTGGGCCGACCACATAAGGCCGACACCCAGCGCCAAAACTGCAGCTATTCGTGCAAACATGAACCTTCCTCCCGAGTGTTTGTTATGGAATGAGGGCCGATTGGGAAAACGGCAACCAGTCCGTTTCTAATGTATACAGTGACAACCGACAAGCCGCGTCAGGCCCGGCAGTAGTCTATTGCAATCATACGCTTACCGGCGCTCCGATTCCAAATGAATTCCGTACTTGTGCAAGAGGCGGATGATGGTGTAGCCGGAGCTATGGCGGGTTCTGCGGGCAAAGCCCGCATGGACGAGCAGGCGATAATGTATACAATATATTCCCGTCAACCGTTTCCTTGTCGATAGCGGGGTGACGAGTGGTCGCGTCCGCGACGCTGCAGGGAAGGCCGAGCCCGAACAGAGAGAATACGGGAGGATCCGCAATGAGTGCCGTCAAGGAAAAACAGCGTGATTGGCGGGCTGCGCCGTTTCGCGAGGCGGCATTCTGGCAACCCCGGATCACGACGCGGGAGACGGCAGACGGCACGATTTATGTCGAGCAGCAACTGACGTTACCGCCCTATCCCGACCGGATCACCGACGTGCTGGTCGAACAGGCGATATACACGCCAGATCGCACCTTGTTCGCCGAGCGTGGCGAAGACGGCGAATGGCGCAAACTGTCCTATGCGCAAGCGGTCGAGAATCTGCGTCGACTTGGCCAGTATCTGATCGACATGGGTCTGTCAGCCGATGCGCCGCTCGCGATATTGTCCGGCAACAGCATCGATCATGCGCTGCTGAGCCTTGCCGCCGTACATGTCGGCATTCCCTGCGCCGCCATCTCGCCGGCCTATTCGCTGGTATCGGCCGATTTCACGCGACTGAAGGATGTCTTCGCCACGATCCGACCGGGCATGGTCTATGCCCACGATGCGGAGATATTTCTTCCCGCAATCGAGGCGGTTGCCGGCGAGGACACGCTTCGCCTGTTTTCGAAGCACGCGCCGATGGGAAAGCAAGCCTTTGCGCATGCGGTTGCAACCGAGCCGACCGACGCTGTCGACAGGGCCCATCATGCGGTAACGCCGGATACGATCGCCAAGTTCCTGTTTACTTCCGGGTCGACCGGCACACCCAAAGCGGTGATCAACACCAATCGCATGATCTCGTCCAACCAGATCATGGTTCGCGAAGTGTTCGCCTATTTCAAGCAGGAACCGCCGGTGCTGCTCGACTGGGCGCCATGGCATCACACCGCCGGCGGAAACAAGCTGTTCTACATGGCGATGTTCAATGGCGGCACCTTCTATATCGATGACGGCAGGCCAACGCCGCACGACATTGTGAAAACCGTGCGCAATCTGCGCGATGTGCAGCCAAACTGGTATTTCAACGTGCCAAAGGGGTTCGAGGCGTTGATTCCGCATCTGGAAAAGGACGCGGCGTTGCGCAAGGCGTTTTTCAGCAATCTCAAGATGCTGTGGTATGCCGGCGCCAGCCTGACCCAGCACACCTGGGAGGCGCTGGAGCGACTCGCCGTTGACGAGACCGGCACGCGCATCATCATCGCTACAGGGCTTGGCGCGACCGAAACCGCGCCGGCAACGCTGATGTGCACATGGCCACAGGACAGGGCGGGCAATGTCGGTGTGCCAGGCAATGGCGTGACGCTCAAGCTGGTGCCAATGGACGGAAAGTACGATGCCCGCGTCAAGGGGCCCAACATCACACCCGGTTACTGGCATGCGCCGGAATTGACGCAGAGGGCCTTCGATGAAGAGGGCTTCTACAAATTCGGCGATGCGCTCAAGTTCGCCGAGCCCGGCAAGGCGGAAGCAGGCTTCATGTTCGACGGGCGCACGGCGGAGAATTTCAAGCTCGATACCGGAACCTGGGTTGCAACCGGGGCGCTGCGCACCGCTTTCGTCGATCATTTTGGTGATCTGGTGCGTGATGCGGCTATTGCCGGAGCGGACCGACCCTATCTCACCGCACTTGTATTTCCGAATATCGAAATGCTGAAGGAATTGACCGGCGGCACGGATGTGGCGGCGATGTGCACCGATCCCGCCATTCGCGAGCGGTTCGCCGCCCTACTCAAGGAGATGGCGGACAAGGCGACCGGATCGTCGACGCTGATCCGCCGCATCCTGCTTGTCGCAGAACCGCCTTCCATGGACGCGGGCGAACAGACCGACAAGGGTTCGCTCAACCAGCGCGCGGTACTGCGCACCAGAGCCGATCTCGTCGAGGAACTCTATGCCGGCAGCGGGCGTGTGATCGGGATCTAGAACGTGTCAGGCGGCGAGCAGGGTTTCGATCTGCGGCCAGGTCTTCGCGCCATTGTCATGCATCTCGTCGGCAAGCGCCCGCGGCATCCATTCGATAAAGCCGGAATAGAAGCCGGGACGCTGTTTCACCAATTCGAACCACCGCTCGACATTGGGTAGACGGCCGTCCTGCCACATCGGTGTCATGCTCAGCGCCGCCAGCCGGTTGACATAGGGGGCAAGCGCCACGTCGGCCATGGTGAACTGGTCACCAACCAGCCATTCGGAGTCCTTCAGCGCGGCCTCCATCTTGTGCAGATAGCCGTCGTAGAGCCTGATCTTGTCGGCCGCACCGGGCGCTTCGAGACCCTGCTGGATCCAGTTCCACTTGAGCTGACGCGCGGCCAGCCCCTCCTGATCCGCCGATTTCAGGAAATCATCATACGACCCCACACCGTTGCGCAGGATGGTGTGGCGATGCGAGACGACGTAGGTCAACGCTGAGCACGCCGGATGCAGTTCCTCGTCGACCGCCTTGGTCCAGATGCGCACCCGCACCCGGTTGTAGGGGTCTTCAGGGTACAGGCGCGGTGTGTCGGGAAATGCATCTTCGGCATATTCGCAGATCACGGTCGATTCCAGAATGATGCGCCCATCATGAATGAGAACGGGTACGACGGCCTTGGGGTTGATCGCGACAAAGGCGGGGGCGAACTGTTCGCCGCGCATCAGATCGACATAGTGACCGACCCATTCCAGCCTCTTCTCGCCAAACGCAAAACGGACCTTGGCAGCGCAGGCCGAAGAGCCATGATGGTAGAGTTCAAGCATGTGTACCTGTCCCGCATGTGGCGCCTCATGGCACAGTGCAAATTCCCATAATCGGCACGGCAAACATTACGCTATCCCCAGCCTGCTTCAACCAAATAGCGCGAGAGTGCGCAGTGGTGTATACAATCAGGCAACGACTGGAGGTTGGATTTGGATCAGTTGAACGAACCATCGGGCAATACCCATTCGACCCGTGCATTGATCGAATTGCGCAAAAAGATTTTGAACGGTGAACTGGCGGGGGGGACCCGCCTGTTCGAGGTGCCGCTTGCCGAGGAACTGGAAATCTCGCGCACACCGGTACGCGAAGCGATGTCACGGCTCGCCGAAGAAGGACTGCTGGACCGGGTCAAGAGCGGCGGTTTTGTTGTACGTACCTTCGGTTTCGAGGACGTTGTCGACGCGATCGAATTGCGCGGTGTGCTCGAGGGGACCGCTGCCAGGCTGGCGGCCGAACGTGGCGTCAGCGCCGAGGCACTGGCGAAAATGCGCGAGATCGTGCGCGGCCTCGATGCCTGTTTCGGCGAGGCACCGGATGACGTCGATTTTGACGCCTATTCGGAACTGAACGCGACCTTCCACATCGAACTGGCCGGACTTGCCGGCAGCGAGGTCGTCCGTCGCGAAGTCGCGCGCGTGGCCCGCCTGCCCTTCGCCTCGCCATCGGCCTTTTCACCGGATCTGGCCGATATCGCGGCGTTCCGCCGTTCGCTCAATCTGGCGCAGGAACAGCACCGCTCCATCGTTTCGGCCATTGCCGCACGCGAGGGTTCCCGCGCAGAGGCGCTCGCCCGCGAACATGCCAGAGCGGCAAGACGCAATCTGGAATATGTACTGCGCGAGGACCGCAGCCTGATCGACCAGTTGCCGGGCTTTGCGCTGGTGGTTGACTAGAGCCGTACACCTTACGGGATCAGCCTTGTCAGTGGCGTCGCGGTGAGCGCACGGCTAAGCGCATGCAAACGAAATCGCTTGCAACGTCGCCTCATATCCGGCAGTAAATGTATACAAATGGACTTCACGAGAATGGGAGGAAGCCACATGTCGAAGGCATCTCTTGCAGGAGTAATCAAGGAATCCGGCAGTCCAGTCAAATTGCTGCGCAACTCCAAGATCGGGATGTATGTATACCCGGTTGTCGCGCCGGAATTTTCCAACTGGCGCGACGAACAGCGGGCATGGCGTGAATCCGCCGTCCTGTTCGACCAGACACACCATATGGACGAACTGATCGTCGAAGGGCCGGATGCGGAGAAATTCCTCGCCCATCACGCCATCAACTCGTTTTCGAATTTCGACCTCAACCGCGCAAAGCACTACGTCCCGGTGACGCCGGCAGGCCATGTCATCGGCGACCACATCATCTTCCGCGAGCGCGAGGACAAGTTCATCCTGGTTGGCCGCGCGCCGACCGCGAACTGGCTGAAATTCTGCGCGGCGGTCGGCAAATGGGCGGTTCGCATCGTCCACGATCCGCGCTCCGACAGCCGGCCCGACGGCGAGCGCGTGCTGCGTACCCATTACCGCTTCCAGATCCAGGGCCCCGACGCGCCGAAGATCTTCGAGAAGATGAATGGCGGTCCGGTGCCGGACATCAAATTCTTCCATGTCGACTGGATCAATATCGGCTCGAAGAAGGTGCAGGCGCTGCGCCACGGCATGTCGGGCGCGCCGGGGCTTGAAGTCTGGGGCCCCTACGCCGACAAGCACTATGTCCAGTCGGTGATCCTGCAATCGGCGAAGGAGGCCGGCGTCAATCTGGTTCGCTGCGGATCGAGAGCCTATTCGACCAACACGCTGGAATCGGGCTGGATCCCCTCGCCGCTTCCCGGCATCTACACCGGCGACGGCATGTTGGCCGAGTATCGCGACTGGCTCGGCGCCGACGCCTACGAGGCGGTCGGATCGATCGGCGGCAGCTTCGTCTCCGACAATATCGAGGACTATTACGTCAACCCGTTCGAACTGGGCTACGACTTCTATATCAGCTGGAAGAAGGACGACTTCATCGGCAAGGCGGCGCTCGAGAAGATGAAGGGCGGCAACAACCGCAAGAAGGTTACCTTCGAATGGAACAAGGATGACGTGCTGAAGGTCATCGCGTCGGGCCTCGAGGACGGCACGCCCTACAAATGGATCGACTTCCCGCAGCCCAACTACGCCTCGTCCAGCGCCGACATGGTGATGGACAGCGATAAAATGGTCGGCATGAGCATGTTCAACGGCTACTCCTTCAACGAGCGCTGCTTCCTGTCGCTCGGGGTAGTCGATCCTTCAGTCAATGAAGGCGACGTGCTGACGCTCAAATGGGGCGAGCCGGACGACACCGAAAAGACGTCGACGGAAAAGCACAAGCAGGCGGATATACGGGTACGCGTCTCGCCGACACCCTATTCGCGCGAAGCGCGCGAGAGCTACGCCGAGGATAGCTGGCGCGCCCGCTAGGTAAGTCATCCTGTCCGGATATTGTTTGGAGGTCCGCCACTAGATCAACCTGCGCTTGGGTGGAATCACCCCAGCGCAGAAAAGTCGATCGATTCTAATAAGTTGAGCATGATGTTATCCGAAAACCGGTTTCCACTTTTCGGCATCGTGCTCTAGCGGGCCACGAGCTTATTCGGAAAGCATGCCGGGCAGCCTCGACGCCGAGCCTGATTTACCGCAGGATGATCCGGAATGATGGGTGGAGGTGATTCATGCACATCGCCTTTGTTGGCTTTGGCGAGGCGGCGCGGGCCATTCGCGACAGTCTGGGCACACTCGACCCCTCGCTATCTTTCACCGCCTACGACATCCTCCTGGACGACAGCCAGACCGCACCGGCTATGCGCGCTGCGATGGAAGAACGCAGCGTCGGCGTCGCGGCGGATTGCGCGGGGCTGACGGAAGCCGACTGGATCATCTCGGCGGTCACGGCCGACCAGAGCCTGGTCGCCCTGCAATCCCTCGCGCCGCATCTGACGCAAGGACAATGGGTCATCGACATCAATTCGGTGTCGCCCGACCGCAAGCGGGAGAGCGCGGCGCTCGTCGAAAAAGCCGGAGGGCACTATCTCGACATGGCCGTGATGGCGCCAGTTTATCAAAATGGCCATCCGCGCGGCCACCGCACGCCGGTGTTGCTCGCCGGCGCAATGCCGCCCGGCATGCTCGATGAAATCGACCGACTCGAATTCGACCACCGCATCGTCGGCGACGAACCGGGTCGCGCGGCTGCGATCAAGATGGTGCGCTCGCTTTTCGTCAAGGGGCTGGAAGCCATCACCGTCGAAACGCTGCTGGCGGCGCAGGCCTCGGGCTGTTTCGAGGAAATCCTGTCTTCGCTTTCAGTAAGCTATCCCGGCCTGGGCTGGCCTCAATTCGCGTCCTACGAGTTCGAGCGAACCCTGAAACACGGCAAGCGCCGCGCCGCCGAAATGCGTGAGAGCGCCGCAACCGTTGCGGCGCTCGGCCTCAATGGCCGGCTCGCCGGAGAAATCGCCAATATCCAGGAAGCGATGGGTGGCCTTGCGGCGGATGCACCGGCACAGGCCGACACAGACGGCGACATGTCGGGCACGGTTGCAGCCATCCTCTCGGCCAGGCTGAAATCGGGCCCCGCCTGAGGATGAGAGTCCCGTACTGCCTGAAAGGATCAGCACTTCCCATTGTATGCAGGCCATTCCAACCTGCCCGCTCCCAGTCCTGAATACGCACAAATGCGCACATCTTTATATGCGTTATTTTATTGTTTTTGTGTGCTTTTAGGAGACCTTGGCAAATTCATGAAATCTATCATTGCGGCATGTCCTGATTTCCATGTATACAATTTCAACCACTGTTTTGGGAGGAATTCCGAGCATGCTCAGTTTCATTGGTCGCCGCAAAAACGAAACTGGCAATTCCAGACTTGCCGGATTTGTCTCGGGATACTCGATCGAGGTGATGCCGCGCACGGCGGAGAAGATCGAAGACTTCCGAACGCTGCTGCCGGGCGGCACACGGATCTATGTCGCCCATATCGAGGGAACGCCCATCGATGACATGGTGGCGACGGCCAAGCGGCTGAGCCGCGACGGCTTCGAAGTAATGCCGCATTTTCCCGCACGCATCATCAAGGACAAGGCGACGCTGGAAGATTGGGTCAGGCGTTACCGCGACGAGGCGGGCATAGCGCAGGCGCTGGTGCTGGCCGGCGGCGTCGCCAAGCCGGTCGGCGATTTCGAATCTTCCATGCAATTGCTGGAGAGCGGCATCTTCGAGAAATACGGTTTCAAGCGGCTGCATGTCGGCGGTCATCCGGAAGGCAACAAGGACATCGACCCCGACGGCTCGACGAAACAAGTCGATGCCGCGCTCGCCTGGAAGCAGGCCTTTGCCGAGCGCAACGGCATCGAAATGGCGATCGCCACCCAGTTCGCCTTCGACGTCAAGCCGGTGATCGCCTGGGCCGAGCGCATCGCCGCGAACGGCGTCACACTGCCGATCCATGTTGGCGCGGCGGGGCCCGCCAAACTGCAGACATTGATCAAGTTCGCGATGGCCTGCGGCGTCGGCCCGTCGATGAAAGTGCTGCAGAAGCGCGCCACCGACGTCACCAAGCTGATGCTGCCTTATGAACCGACGGATGTGCTGACCAATCTGGCCGACTACAAGGCCAGCCATCCCGAAAGCCTGATCTCCCAGGTCCATTTCTTCCCGCTCGGCGGCATCCGCACCAATGCGGAATGGGCGAACCGGCAGATCGAAGCCGTCAAGGCGGCCTGACTTTTTTACTGGTTCCACACGGCATCGCAGTCGATATGCGATGTCTTCAACTGGCCCATGGACTCAAACGAGTTCATGGGCATTTTCTTGTCCGATCTGGCGCATGTTCTCGACCAGAATGGCTGCCGAAGGCGTCATCAACCCCCGCTTGCGCCGATAGATCCTGAAATCCCGTCGCCAGTCGAGTTCCGGGCATGGCACACGCACCAGTTTACCAGTTGCGAGTTCGGCGCGCATTTGCGGCACCGGCATCCAGCAAAGCATGTTTTCGTTCAGCACGGCCGATTTGAGGATCTGCACCGAACGCGAGACGATCGCAGGCGGTCTCGGTTCGATGTCCTTGCCGTGGAAGCGACGCAACCATTCCTGCGACACCGGCGTGCCGGAAGGCGGCAGCGCCCAGTCCTGCCTGGCGGCATCGCGCAGGCTGACACGGCGGTTCGCCAGAATCGGATGGCCGGCACGGGCGAAGGCTGCAACGGAATCGTGGAAGATGTCCGGGGTCGCAAGCGTAATCTCGTCATCGGCATAGAGCACCGGCAGAATCGCCAGATCGATCTCACCCACCTTCAATGCATCGAGCAGTCGGTCCCCCAGCTCCTCGACCACTTGGAACTGCAGGTCGGGATATTCGCGGCGCATCCGGGCGATCGACGCAACGATGAAGCCCACGACGGCGCTGGCGACGCCACCGACACGCACCACGCCCCGGCTCGCGCCGCGCATCTCCTCGATCACGTTTCCGGCCTGCGCGACCCCCGAGACGATGAGCTTGGCATAGGGCAGCAGTGCCTCGCCATAGACCGTCGGCACGACGCCGCGCGTGGTGCGTTCGAACAGGGTAACTCGGTAGGAATCCTCCAGTCGCTTCAGCATGCGGGTGACCGCCGGCTGCGTCATGCCGAGGGCAGACGCCGCGCGGCCGAGGCTGCCGAGGCGGGCGCATTCGACAAGGAGTGTGGCAGAGCGGATATCCAGAGTCATGACTAATTGTAATGAGTTTAGCTTTAATCGGCAATTCCAAGACAGGACTTTTTCTGGCATAATGATAGTTTGAACGGTGCGTCTCTGCGTTGCGTTTCCAAGGGAGGAGAGATGAACAAGCTGTCGGGCGACATCCTGCCCAAACTGCCGAAGACGCGCGAACGCACTTCGTCGGGAAATGACGGAGCTTCCACGGTCAAGGAGGCCGTGTTCGATTTCCTGCGCAGCCAGGGCATCGACCGGGTGTTCGGCAATCCGGGTTCGACCGAACTGCCGCTGTTCACCGATCTGCCGGAAGACTTCTCCTATGTGCTCGGCCTGCAGGAAGCGGTTGCCGTCGCCATGGCCGACGCCTATGCCCAGGTTTCGCGCCACGCGGCCTTCGTCAATCTGCATTCGGCGGCGGGCCTCGGCCACGCAATGGGCAGCATCTACACCGCCTGCCGCAACCGCACGCCGCTGATTATCACGACCGGCCAACAGAGTCGCGAATTGCTGATGGGTGATCCGTTTCTGTTCGCCGAAAGCCCCACGGAATTCCCCAGGCCCTACGTCAAATGGGCCTGCGAGCCGGCCAGGCCGGAGGACGTACCGGCGGCGATCGCGCGCGCCTATTTCATGGCGACCCAGGCGCCCACGGGACCGGTCATGGTCTCGATCCCGCTCGGCGACTGGGACATCCCCTGCCTGCCGCTTGCGCCGCGCCATGTCGAGCCGGTGACCGGTTGTGACACGACGGCACTCGACGAAGTGGCGCGACGCATCAACCGCTGCAAGTCTCCGGTGATCGTGGCCGGTCCCGGCATCGACATCGACAATGGCTGGGACGACACGGTGCGGCTCGCCGAAAAGCTGCAGGCCCAGGTCTGGGTCAGTCCGATGTCGTCGCGTTGCAGCTTTCCCGAACGCCACGACCTGTTCGCCGGTTTCCTGCCGGCGCATCAGCCGGCGCTTTCGCAATGCCTGGAAGGCGCCGACCTCGTGCTGGTGCTCGGCGCGCCGGTCTTCACCTATCATTTTCCCGGCAAGGGCGGCCCGATCCCGGGCGGGGCGGAACTGTGCCTCGTCAACGACGATCCGAACCAGCTCGCGGCGGCGATGACCGGCTTTGCCATGCGGTCCAATCTGCGCGTCGCTGCCCAGGGCCTCACCGAGCGTGTAGTGCAGCGCCCGGCCCGTCGCGATCTGCCGCTCAGAACCGTCCGTCGGCACGAACCGGCCAAGGGTATTACGGCGGAATATCTCTACCAGACGCTTGACGAACTGCGTTCACCCGATTCCATCGTGGTCGAGGAAGCGCCAGGCGCGCGCGATGCGCTGCACAGCCATTTTCCGATTGAACGACCGGGCAGTTTCTTCGCCACTGCCAGCGGTGGTCTTGGCTACGGCCTGCCGGCGGCGGTCGGCGCGGCGCTGACGCGGCCGAAACAGCCCGTCATCGCACTGATCGGCGACGGCTCCGCGCTCTATTCGATCCAGGCACTTTGGTCGGCCGCCGAAAACGATGCCGATCTGCTGGTGATCATCCTTTCGAATGGCGGCTACAAGGTGCTGAAGGATATCGCCGTCAAAAACGGCGCCGGCAAGGTAGACGGCGTCGATATAGGGCACTTGGATTTCGTCGCCATCGCCGCGGCACAGGGCTGCCCGGCCGAGCGCATCAAGAATGGCGAAGAATTACCGAGCCGATTGCGGGGTCTGCTGGAACGCAAGGGGCCCCGCTTGCTGGAAGTTATCCTTGAAGAGGAGAAAACGCAGATGAACCTGATGGTCAACAACAGTTCCACACTCAAGGCGCCCGAGAAGTTCTTCATCGACGGCGCGTGGGTGGAACCGATCTCCAATCGCAAGCTCGACGTCATCTCGCCGTCGACCGAAGAGTTGGTGATGAGCTATCCCGAAGCAAGCGAGGCGGACATGGACCGTGCAGTTGCCGCGGCGCGCGAAGCCTTCGACAAGGGACCGTGGCCGCGCTTCAGCCCGGCCGAGCGGGCCCGCTACATGCGCAAGGTAGCCGATCATCTGAGCGAGCGTCTGGAGGACATCGCCCAGGCATGGACGTTGCAGGTCGGCGCACCGATCTCGCTGACGCGCTATCTGGTCGGCCAGAATCCGACGCTGTTCAACTATTATGCCGATCTGATCGAGAGTTATCCCTTCATCGACGAACGCTATCGCGACGATGGCGGCAAGGTGAAGGTGGTCAAGGAGCCGGTCGGCGTATGCGCGGCGATCACGCCGTGGAACGCGCCGCTGGTGCTGCTGTCCTACAAGATCGCCGCGGGCCTTGCGGCAGGCTGCACCTTTGTCGCCAAGCCGTCACCGGAAACGCCGCTGGAAGCCTATATCCTGGCCGAATGCATCGAGAAGGCGGGCCTGCCCAAGGGCGTGTTCAACCTGGTGCCGGCCGGCCGCGAGAGCGGCGATCATCTGATCCGCCACAAGGAAATCGACAAGGTGGCGTTCACCGGCTCGACGGCCGCCGGCAAGCACATCGCGGCGGTGTGCGCCGAACGGCTGGCGCGCGTCAGTCTGGAACTCGGCGGCAAGTCGGCCGCCGTTCTGCTCGACGACGCCGATTTCGCTGCGGCACTGCCTAGCCTGATGATGTTCTCCATGCCGATCACCGGCCAGGTCTGCTTCTCCCTCACCCGCATTCTGGTGCCGGAATCGCGCAAGCAGGAATTCCTCGACATGTATCTGGGTGCGGTCTCGGGCATCAAGGTCGGTGACCCGTTCGATCCCGAGACGCAGATGGGCCCGCTCACCATGCAGCGCCAACTCGAGCGCGTGCAGGGCTATATCGCGGCGGGCCGCGCAGAGGGGGCGACCATCGCCTGCGGCGGCGGACGGCCGCGCGGCTTCGACAAGGGCTATTATATCGAACCGACCGTCTTTACCGACGTCCAGCCTGACATGAAGATCGCCCAGGAAGAGATCTTCGGTCCCGTGGTCTCCGTCATCGGCTATCGCGACGAAGAGGACGCCATCCGCAAGGCCAACGATTCCAATTACGGGCTGAGCGGCGCGGTGTTCACCTCCGATCCGGAACGCGGCTATGCCGTGGCGCGGCGCATGCGCACCGGCAGCGTCACGGTCAACGGCATGATCGTCGATCCCAAACACCCCTTCGGCGGCTACAAGCAGTCGGGCATGGGCCGCGAGGGCGGGCCGGAAGGTCTCGACAATTATATCGAGACCAAGACGATCCATATCGCCTCTGCCGGCGGCCACTGAATCTCCACTATCGGACAAACAACAAGGCCGCGGGTGACCCCCGCGGCCTTTTTCGTTTGGCGGATCGTCATTCTCGGCCTTGTGCCGAGGATCCAATGAGTCATCGTGGTTCGTTAGATGCCCGGGACAGGCCCGAGCATGACGACGGCAGACTGTTGATTTTACGCAATTCCGGACGGAAAACCGGCATCCACTTTTCCTGGAATTACTTCAAAGCACCTCGTAGACCTCGATCACGACCGAATTGGCGAAACGTGCGCCGGTGCCGATGAACAGCATGCGGTTGAGCCATTGGTAGCGTTCATCACCGGTCTCGAATTTCGGCGTGGTGCGCATGTAATACAGCGCCGGATCGACCTCCTCGCCGGCGGCGACGCGCGCCATCACCTCGGGCGGACCGTGGCGAAAGCCGAAATTGCGGATGTCGATCAGTGCGCCGTCATGGGTCTCGATCACATAGCGCGTGTCGAGTTCGGCGTAACCGTCCTCGTAGACGGTCTGCCAGTCCGCGCCGAAATCGAGCACCCTGCCCTTCAGCCGTTCGCCGGTGACGGTGCCACCCCTGATCGGAATGATCCTGACCCGGCGGCCTGGCAGGTCGCCCTTTTCCATCGGCTGGCCGAGCTCGGAGCGGATGGTGCACAGGTGTTCAAGGCCGGGCGTCTTCATCGGCCTATTTCATCGTGTTCGGCAGCAACATCACGATAATCGGGAAGGCCACCAGCAATATGAGCCGGAAGATGTCGGAAACAATGAACGGCACCACACCGCGAAAGATGGTTGTCAGTTTCACCTCTTTCGCGATCGTGTTGATGACGAAGACGTTGATGCCGACCGGCGGTGTGATCAGGCCCAGTTCGGCGGTCATGACGATGATGATGCCGAACCACACCGGGTTGAAGCCCAGTTCCACGATTACCGGGAAGACGATCGGCACCAGAAGGATGATCATCGCCATGGAATCGAGGATGCAGCCGGTGAAGACGAAGAAGAGCAAAATCAGCGACAGCGTTCCGTAGGAGCCGAGATTCATGTTGATCAGCAATGAGGTGATCTTCTGCGGCGACTGCGTGATCGCAAGGAAATAGCTGAACAGCGAAGCACCGATCAGCACCGTGTAGACGGCGACCGAGGTCCTGAGCGCCTCCACGAGACTGTCGATAATACCGCGCATGTTGAGCCGGCCGCGCACGATGCCGATCACGATGGTCAGCAGCGCCCCCACCGCCGAGGCTTCCGTCGGTGTTGCGACGCCGAAATAGATGCTGCCCAGCACGGCCACGAAAAGCAGGATCACCGCCCAGATTCCGGAGAGCGAAAAAATCGCTTCCCTCAGATCGAATTTGATGCCTTCCGGAAGGCCCTTGCGATGACCGATGAGAACGGTGGCCATGTACATCACGACGGCCAGCAGACCCGGAATGATGCCGGCGATAAACAACTGGCCGACATCGGTTTCGGTTATGTAGCCATAGACCACCAGAACGACGGATGGCGGGATGAGAATGCCCAAAGTTCCGCCAGCCGCGACCACGCCGGAGGCGACTTCCTCGCGATAGCCGAAACGCCGCATCTCCGGCAATGCGATCTTGGTCATGGTCGCCGCGGTCGCCACCGACGAACCGCAGATCGCGGCAAAGCCGGCACAGGCGGCAATGGTCGACAGTGCAAGCCCGCCCCGGAACGGCCCGAGCCACGCATTGCCGGCACGGAAGAGTTCACGCGACATGCCGGAATTGGTCGCTACCACGCCCATGAGGATGAAGAAGCTCACCAGCGAAAGGTTGAAATCGGTGATCACGCTGATGGGTGAAGCCGCCAGCAGGTTGAGCGCCGGCCCCATGCCGCGCACCGCACCGAAGCCGAAGACGCCGACAAGGCCCATGGCAATACCGATCGGCACCCGCAGCGCCGATATCGCGAACAGGACGATGAAGCCGATGAGGGCGATCCAGTCACCGTTCGCCATGTTCGATCTCCGCGAATTCGCTCGCCTCGCTGTGCTCCAGGCTGCCGCGTCCCTGCAGGATGAGGATGAGGCGCACGGCCACGGTGATGACGGCCGAGGCTGCTCCAACCCAGATCAGCGCAAACATCGGCCAGACCCTGATCTGCAGGTCGAAGGTCGATTCATTTCCGTTAAAGGCGCTTTCCGTCCGCACCAGGATCTTCCAGGCGAGCAGGATGACGAAGAACAGCAGCACGGACCAGGCGAAGGCATCGACCCAGCGACGCACCCTGAGCGGCATCATCTCCGCAAACAGGTCGATCTTGATGTGACCGCCGCGATAACCGACCGAAGCAAATCCCCACATGACGCATGCGCCGATCATCAGCCTCGACAGATCGAAAGCGTCAGGAATTGGCCGGGCGAAAAGGTACCGTCCGATGGTCGAGGCGACGATCAGGATCGTGACGGCGCCGAGTAGCAGACCGGCTACGACTTCGACGATCTGGCAATAGCGTTCCAAGAAGCGAATCATGGTGCGAGCGGACTTGCAGTTTGAGTTGCGGTTGGTTCGGCGCCTACTGCCGGCTGGCAGGCAAGGCTGCACCGAACATCGATCATCCCGCCATTATTGAGGGAAATCCCGCGCGCTGGAAAGCCGGTTATTCCACAGGTCAGTCTGGCGAACCCGGCGACCGGCAAGGAGACGATCCCGTTCCTTGCCCGCCACGCAACCGGCTTCCCCTTTGGTCGGATATCTAGTTCTTGTCCGGATAATAGGAATCGTATTTTTTCAGTTCGTCAACGAGACTGGTATAGATCGCATCTCCGTCTGCACCCATCTCCTTCATCTTGGCCTTCCACTCAGTGGTGAGCGGGGCGGCCGCGTCCTGCCACATCTTCACCTGCTCGGCATTGGGCTTGTACATGTGGTGCTCGGGATCGGCGGCGATCTTGTCACGGCCGGCGGCCTCGAAATCCGCCCAACCCGAAGACATCTTCTCGGCCCATTCGGGCGTGCAGTGGTCTTCGACCACCTTGCGATCTTCGGGCGAAAGCGAAGCGAGCTTCGCCTTGTTGATCACGAAGGCGTTGATCGAGGCATAGAAAGGCATGTCGAGATGGTGATGGACGAGGTTGTCCGCACCGAAGACATAGAGCGAACCCCAGGGGGATTCGGTGACGTCGGCGGTACCCTTGGCGAGCGCGTCGCGCATGGCAGGTGCCGGCACCTGTACCGAAGCGCCGCCGAGCAAGTTGACAAAGCGTGCTTCCGTGCCGTTGGCCGGGCGAACATTCTTGCCCTTGATGTCGGCCGGCACAAGGATTTTCGACTTGCCGTGCAGCGTGCCCGGGTCATGGCTGATCGCCATGCAGAAATAGACGTCGCTCATCTCCTTGTCGGCATAGTTCTTGTACCATTCGGTCAGCGCGGCGACGCCGCCCTTGGCATTGGCGAACAGGAACGGCAGTTCGGCAGCGGCCATGATCGGGAAACGGCCAGGCTGATAGCCAGGATTGATGAAGCCGATATCGGCGATACCGTCGCGGGCCATGTCGTAATGGTCCTTTGCGGCGCCCAGCTGCTGGGCCGGATAGATGGTGATGTGGATGCGTCCGTTCGAGGCTTCCTCGATGGACTTGGCCCAGGGCTCCATACCCAGTTTCTGAAGCGGATGGGTGGGCGGCACCCAATGGGCCAGGCTAAGATCGACCTCTGCGGCGGATGCCGCCTGTGAAAGGCCAAAGACAACGGCAATCGCCGCAAGCGTACGTGTATACATAGTTCCTCCCTTTCGTAGCATGCCGCAATCCTTCCTCGCGGCAGACGGCACATTGTTCAGGCGTGCTAGTATCATCACAATGCGGTCCAAAGGACAAGAGATTACTGGATTTGACCAATGTCTGAATGCCGCGACAGGTCGATGCGGCCAGTCTGGCGACAACCTTCTTAACCCATTGAGAATTTGGCGGTGGACCGCCATGTGCATACAAACTATAACCGACCGCGGACGGAGCAGTCGGGACCGCAAGGATTCCAAGGTTGCAGTCTGGGGAGAGGGGACGGCCCGAATCAGCCCTTGTACGAGAGGCAAACGGCCCGACATGGCGAAGCGCTAACCATATTTCCCGATCGAGAGAATTTCGACAGGTCGGCGGGTCGAAATCTTTACCGGCTTCGTTGCATCAGGTGTCCTTAAAAACAGGGCAACATGGACGCAGGAGTACAGGCGTAATGAAAGTCGGCGACGCAATTGCTGATATCCTGAAACGTGAAGGCATCGAGGTGCTGATCGGCTATCCGGTCAACCATGTTCTTGAGCACGCAGCTATCGCCGATATCCGCACGATCATCGTGCGCCAGGAGCGTACAGGACTGCACATGGCCGATGCCATGTCGCGGCTCTCCTCGGGCAAGAAGCTCGGCGCCTTCGCCATGCAACTCGGCCCGGGTACGGAGAACGCCTATGGCGCGGTGGCCCAGGCCTATGCCGAATCGGTGCCGGTCCTTGTCATACCGGGCGGGTACGCGCGCAAACTCATGCATGTCGATCCGAACTACAACGCATCGATCTCGATGCGCGACGTGTCGAAGTCGGCCGAACCGATCACGCTGCCCGAAGAGATCCCCAACATCTTCCGCCGAGCCTTCTCGAAACTGCGCAACGGTCGCGGCGGGCCGGTGATCGTCGAAATACCGAACGACATCTGGAACGCCGATGTCGACGTCTCGGGCTACAAGCCGGTGCTGTCGACACGCTACGGACCGGAAGCGGAAGCGGTCAGAGCCGCGGTCGACCTGCTCACTTCGACCAAACGCAGGGTCATCTATGCTGGTCAGGGCATTCATTACGCGCAGGCCTGGCCGCAACTCAAAGCGCTGGCCGAGCGACTCGCCATTCCGGTGTGCACGAGTCTCGAGGGCAAGAGTGCGTTCCCAGAGGATCACCCGCTGGCGCTCGGTTCCGGCGGCAATGCAATCCCGAAGACCGTACGCCATTTTCTCGACGAGGCCGACATCATCTTCGGCATCGGCTGCTCGTTCACCGAGACAGCCTTCGGCGTTGCGATGCCGCCGGAAAAGACGATCATCCACGCTACGCTCGATCCCGACCACGTCAACAAGGATGTCGAGGCACAGGTCGCATTGGTCGGTGACGCCGGCCTGACGCTCGACGCCATTCTGGCCGAACTCGACCGGCGCGGCGAAAAGCAGCGCCCGTGGACGCATGCCGCCGACGAGATCGTGCAGGTGCGCTCGGCATGGCTGAACGAATGGCTGCCGAAACTGACCTCGAGCGAAACGCCGATGACACCCTATCGCGTCTTGTGGGATCTGCAGCGCACGGTCGATGTCGCCAATACCATCATCACGCACGACGCGGGCAGTCCGCGCGACCAGCTCTCGCCCTTCTGGGTCTCGACCGAGCCGCTGACCTATATCGGCTGGGGCAAGACGACCCAGCTTGGCTACGGCCTTGGGCTCGCCATGGGCGCCAAGCTCGCGCGGCCCGACAAATTGTGCATCAATGTGTGGGGCGATGCAGCGATCGGTTTCACCGGCATGGACTTCGAAACGGCGGTACGCGAACGTATCCCGATCCTGTCGATCCTCTTGAACAATTTTTCCATGGCGATGGAATTGCCGATCATGGCAGAATCGACCCGCAAATACCGCTCGACCGACATTTCGGGAAATTATGCCGAATTCGCCAAGGCGCTCGGCGGTTATGGCGAACGGATCACCGATCCCGCCGAGATCGTGCCGGCGATCAAGCGCGGCATCGAGCAGACGAAAAACGGCGTGCCGGTTCTGCTGGAATTCATCACCAGCCAGGAACTGGCGGCGTCGAAATGGCCGGTCGGTTCGACACGGCAGGGGACGAAGAAGATTGGACACTATATCTGACGACATGGTTTCAGAAGCCGCGGCAAGCGTCATCGAAGCCCTGAAATCGATCCTGGGCGAGCGACTCGTCACCGGCCAGTCCGTGCGCGAGCACCACGCCCACGACACCTCACGGCTTGCGCCGCACATGCCCGACGCAGTGGCCTTTCCCAAGACCGAGGAAGAGGTGCAGGCGATCGTGAAAGCCTGCGCCGAACATGGCGTTCCGGTCGTGCCTTTCGGGGTTGGCTCGTCGATGGAAGGCCACACGATACCGGTCAAAGGCGGCATCTCGCTCGACACGCGCGAGATGAACCAGATCATCGAAATCCGGCCGGAGGATTTCATCGCCATCGTCCAGCCGGGTGTCACCCGCAAGCAATTGAATAACGAACTGCGCGCGACAGGCCTGATGTTCTCGGTCGATCCCGGCGCCGACGCCTCGCTCGGCGGCATGGCGTCGACGCGCGGCAGCGGCACGACCGCCGTTCGCTACGGCACGATGCGCGACAATGTCATGGCGCTCAGAGCTGTCGCCGGCGACGGCTCGGTCCTCAAGACCGGGTCGCAGGCGAAAAAGTCCTCGACCGGCTACGATCTCACCCACCTCTTTGTCGGCGCGGAGGGCACGCTCGGCGTCATCACCGAACTCACGGTGAAGCTACACCCCATCCCCGAAGCGATCTCGTCGGCGATCTGCGCCTTCGAAACGGTGCGTGGTGCGGTCGAAGCAGTCATCGCCACAATCCAATACGGCATTCCCGTCGCGCGCGTGGAATTCATGGACGAGGTGGCGATCGCCGCGGTCAACAATTATTCCAAACTCGGCCTGAAGGTCGCCCCCACCGTGTTCTTCGAATTCCACGGCACGCCTGCCTGGGTGGGCGAACAGGCGAAGATCGTCGAGGAAATCACGCGCGAATATGGCGGCCTGGATTTCAACTGGTCGGCCGATGCCGACGAACGTAACCGGCTGTGGCAGGCGCGACACGACTCGTTCTGGGCAACCAAGGCGATCAAGCCGGGCTATGACCTTTACACCGGAGACATCTGCGTACCGATCTCGAAACTGGCCGAGAACATCGTCGCCGCGCGCGAGGATATCGACGCCTCGTCAATGACTGGCCAGATCATCGGCCATGTCGGCGACGGCAATTTCCACACCGCCTATCTGATGGAACCGGGCAACCGGCAACACATCGAAGAGGCAGAAACCATGGCCAAGCGGCTGGTGGAGCGCGCGCTCGCGGACGGCGGCACGGCTTCCGGCGAACACGGCATCGGTATCGAAAAGCTGAAATTCATGCGCGCCGAACATGGCGACGAAGCAGTCGAGGCGATGAAGCGCATCAAGCGCGCGCTTGACCCCAGGGGCATCATGAACCCCGGCAAGATGGGGGACAAGGGTTAGGCTCCAGGTGCGGGGCCGGAATGCTTGCCGGTCACCGCGCGACCAGGTTTCCGGGATCAGCGCGCCGCGCGCTTCCCGCCAGAGACGGTGGCGGATGATGGCGCCTCCTGCGCCAGCCGGGCCTTTCTTAGCCGCTCCGTCTTTGCGTTGCGCTTTTCCACTTCGATGTCAGTGATCTGCTTCACTGCCCTGTCGGTTATTTGCGCCTTCGATTCACCCTTGGAAGGTGCCGGCTTGAAAAGGTTCTTGGTCGTGATCTTTCTGGCCATCCATGCATCCTTTCAATGGAGTTTTGATAGACAAAAAGCCGGGCTTGCGCCCGGCTTCCGATCATTCCCGACGCCACCGCGCCAGTACATCCGTGGTCGCGCGTGGCAGGGAAGTTTATGCCGCTTGCAGGTTTTCCGCGGCGCTCTTGCCCGAGCGGCTGTCCTTGACGATTTCGAAGGTCAGCTTCTGGCCTTCGACGAGGCCGGTCATGCCCGCGCGTTCTACGGCGGTGACATGAACGAAAATGTCGGACGAACCGTCGTCGGGCTGGATGAAACCGAAGCCGCGCGCGGAGTTGAAGAATTTTACAGTACCAGTAGTCATGACGATTTTTCCTTTTAATCGGTCATAGTCTTTTGCCCGGATCGCAACAGGCGGTCCGGCGCAATTAAAGTCGATTTTGAAGGAGAAACCGTTAGCTGGCGCGCAAGGGCGCTAAAAACAAATTCCGACAGCAAGATCGATTTTGCCTATATAGTACCTTTCGGCAAAAAAACAAGGAAATACGACTACGGCATTTCAGAAAAATTCCATGCCGCAAGCGAAAACAGGATTTTACAGAATTTCCTCTATCAGTGAGGGTAAATAAGTGTTAGGCCGTTTCCATCCGTATCTATAAGCGCCCCTTTGGAGCCAAGGGCGGCTGGCCGGTGACGCGATCTCGTGTCGCCTGTGTGCGCCAGCCGTGGTTTTCATCACATTCACGGGATTGATTGTGCAGGCGCTTCACAAGCGGCCGCATTCTTTGCCGGCCGGATATTCCTCATTTCCAAGTAAGGAAACCGTTTGAAGGTACTTGTCCGAGATAACAATGTCGATCAGGCGCTCCGCGTTCTGAAGAAGAAACTGCAGCGCGAGGGCTTGTTCCGCGAAATGAAGCGCAGGCGTGCCTACGAAAAACCGTCCGAGAGGCGGGTGCGGGAGAAATCCGAGGCGATACGCCGTGCCAAGAAATTGGCCAGAAAGGCTGCCCAGCGCGAGGGTCTTATCCCGATGAAAAAAAGGCCGACGACCGGGCCAGGAGCTCGAAGAGGTTCCTGAATTATCCAGCGCGGACCACACGCGTCAGTTGTGCGTGCATGGTCAATGTTCTCACACAGGTCGAGCCGAAAAGGGAAACACCAGATGAACTCCAGATATCGGCCAACGTATAGACTCCGGTCTTGGCTCGCCCTGTTCGCCTTTGTGGCCTTCCTGGGCGGTTCGGTATCCAGTCTTGCGGCAGATTCCATCCCGGAGAATGCACATGCCAAGGGCTATGCCAGCGGATGGCTCTGCGACTATGGGTTTCTCAAGGTCGACCAGAACTGCATTGCGGTTGTCGTCCCGGAAAACGCCTTCCTCGATACTTCCGGCGATGGCTGGAAGTGTCATCGCGGCTTCAAAAAGACGGATGAGGCCTGCGAACCGATCAGGGTGCCGCAAAACGGCTATCTAACGGATTCGGCATACGGAACGGGCTGGAAGTGCGAGCGTGGCTTTCGAGCAAGTGCCGACGATTGTGTGGCCATTGAAATACCCGAGCATGGCTATCTGGAGGAATTGTCTTTCGGTCCCGGCTGGAAATGCAACCGCGGCTATCGTGAATCCGAAAATAGATGCATAGGGATCAAGGTTCCCGCCAACGGCTATCTTACCGAAACCTTTTCGGGAACGGGCTGGAAATGCGAGCGCGGCTATCAGGCGGATGGAGAGAAATGCGTACCTTTTGTTCTGCCGGTCAATGCGCATATCGACTATTCCGGCAATGACTGGGCCTGCAACAACCCCTATATCCTGCAGAAGGGCCGCTGCATCGTCTTCTGAGCGGCCGTCGTTCGCGGGCTCCGGCGCGCCATCATTTACATTGCGCGGCAGTCAGTCACCAGACCGAAGAGCGCGAAGTGTGAAAACCGTCCGTTCGTCCCGGGTATCGACCTTGACCGGAACAAGCTTCGAGGTGTTGGCCATTTCCCTGAATTCCGCCGTGGCCAGAAGAGGTTTGCCGACGGTCTTGCAAAGATTTTCCAGCTTGGCGACCTCGTTGACCGTGCGGCCGATGGCCGTGAAGTCGAGGCGCTGCTTCGTGCCGACATTGCCATAAGCGATTTCGCCGACATGCAGTCCGATACCGATGGCAAGCTTCTCGCTACCAGCCTTGGAGCGGTTGAGCTCGTCGATCCGGGCCAGCATGGCGCGCGCAGCTTCGATGACCCGCCCGCAGGCAATACTCGGCGGCTCGGTATCCTCGAAGGGGAATATCGCCAGCATGCCATCGCCCATGAATTTCAGCACCTCGCCACCATGCTCGATCACGGTACCGGCGGTGCAGTCGTAATAGTGGTTGATCGTCTCCAGATAGGTATCGAGTTCCAGCCGCTCTGACATTTTCGTCGAGCCACGAAGGTCAGTGATTGCTATCGCGGCGCGGATTATCTGGCCGCCGCCGCGCTTGATCTGACCCGACAGCACGCGTGCACCGCTGCGCTCGCCCAGATAGGTGTCCAAGATGGCGCGGGCCAAGCTGAAATTGGCATTGACCCGCATGGCAAGGCACAGCAGCGAGAAATACCAACGCAGCCGCTCGACCTGTTCGTCGGTAAAGCCCGCATCGTGGCGTGTCGCCATAGAGCCCATGATACCCTCGTTGAAGGTCACCCTCTCTTCGGGGCGATTCCAGATCGGAATTTCGCGGCGGGTCTCGAACGGTTCGCGGAACAGGCAGTAATCGGTCACACCCGCCTCCGCCAGGTCGTGCAGGATGTCGGAGGATTCATCGTCCGCCGGGCGCAGGCGTCGAAACCGCTCGTTATTCTTGACCAGATCGAAAAACGGCGATTCCTGAAATCTGGCTGTCTTGAGATCCTCGGCACGGGCCGGTTCAATTTCGACCTTCCCGCCAGCCGTCCAGCGATAGCCGAACGCTTCATAAATCGGATGCAGGATAAAAATGCCGAGCACCAGCCGGCTGACCGGAAAATCGAGTTCGACAAGGCGTTCCCCGAAGCCTGCGATCAGTACATCGATGGCGGTGTTCTGCAGCCCGGCCCGCACCAGCCAGGCCGCGAGGTCATCGTTCTTTGTCACTTTCGCCCACCGTTTCCCTGCCTGCCATTCGCTTGCGGAAACCGGACTCTACCTAATGGCGAGGTGAATGCCACACATCGTGGCCAGACAGGCGCGGTCTCGAATGCCGGTTGGATAGAGAACAATTCCTGTCTTTTCGCCCACCGTTCCCGTGTTGTTTCCTATTCATGCACGGCCCACAGATTATTCTGTCATGGATTCATTTCATTATTGGCGTATATTTCCTCCAGGAGGCCACTTTTGGAGATGCGTCATGGGAAAGGTGACTGACGATTTCGATTTTTCTACGCTGTCGCTAACTGATCTTATGGAAGCGCGCGATCTTTACCACTTTCATTTGATGAGCAAGATCAATGTTGTTGGCACCGCCATCGGCCTTTACCTGATCCGGACGAAGGAACACTGGCCAAATGCCGTAGGTGAAGGCGTCAAACCCAAGCGCAAGTTCGCCTTTCCGCGGCGCCTCGATAATTCGGAGGTCCGCGACTATTCCTGGCCATGCGTGATCGTTTTCGTGCGCCAGTGGATCGACAAGAGTGAATTCGGGCGCAAGGACGGGCCACCTCCGTGGGAGGTCGTTCCGAAACGGCTTTACCTGCCGGATGGCCGTGTGGTGCCCGTATGCGTTGTCGAGGCACCGCCGATCGCCGAAGAGGACATGCCGGCGACTGTACCCGTTGCCTGGCCAAACGAGACCTTCGGCGGCGGAATGCCGGTCTATGTCGAATCGCAGCAACAATTGTATCGCGCCACAGCTGGCTGCATGGTTTCGGACGGGCACACGATCTATGCGCTGACGGCGCGGCATGCCTGCGGAGAGGAAGGCACGCCGGTCAGCGTCATGCTGCGCGGCGGGTTGTCGCCTGCCGGCGTGAGCAGCGACCGGCAACTCACGCGGAAGCTCTTCTCCGACGTTTATCCGGGCCTGCCTCTGCGCCAGACATGGCTGGGGCTTGATGTCGGTCTGGTCCGGATCAATGACGCACGGGAATGGACTTGCAATGTCTACGGACTGCCGCCGATCAAGCCGCTGTTCGACACCTACGAACAGAACCTCTCGGTGCGTCGACTGGTCGATGCGCCGGTCGTCGCTGTTGGTGCTGCTTCAGGCCTGCTTCAGGGCCGCATCAAGGCATTGTTCTACCGTTATCGTTCGGTCGGAGGTTTCGATTACGTTTCCGACTTTCTTATCGCCCCCGAGCAGGGACAGTCCGGCGCGCGGCCGGGCGATTCGGGTGCCCTTTGGCAATTGCAGATGCCCGATCCCGACGGGAACGAAGACAAGCGGCCGCTCGAAGAGCGCGACCTGCGCCCGATCGCGATCGAGTGGGGCGCACAAACCTTCGCGGAAAAATCCGAGCGCTCGACCTATTCGGTGGCAACGAGCCTCAGTAATGTCTGCAAGCTGCTCGACGTCGAACTGGTTGTCGGCCAGAACGAAGGCGTTTCGGGCACATGGGGAGCCGTCGGCCATTATTCGATCGGCACGGTCGCGATGGAATTGGTGACCGACCCGGACCTCAAGAAGTTCCTGAAGGCCAATGCGGATCTGGTCAGCATTCCACTCGACGATCTCAAGAAGAGGCCGAAGAACAAGGACCTGATCGCTTCGGGCTTCGTGGCGCTTGCCGACGTTCCGGACATCATCTGGAAACAATACCCGTCGCCACACTTCAACTGGAAGCACGAGGATATCGGCATCAAGGGCGGTCGCGACACGCAGGTGGCGGGCTTTAGATCAACCGGCCCGGAACACCCCAACCATCATTGCGATGCCGACATGCCGTTTGAAGGCCATCCTACCCTGACCGAGGCCTGTATCGCTGATCCGTCACTGATCAATGCGGCCGACTGGAATCGCTATTTCGATACCTTCACGCCCCACGTGAACGTCCTGCATCGCGGCATTGTGCCGTTCCGGGTCTGGCAGTTCTTCGAGCGCATGAAGGATTTTGCGGCGAGCGAACCCGAAAAGTTCCTCGCTGCTGCGGGTATCCTCTCCCACTATGTCGGCGATGCCTCGCAGCCGCTGCATGGCTCGGTCATGGCTGACGGCATCGAGGGCGAGGAACCGGACATTCCACGGCCAAGTTCGCACAAGGACAGCCATGGCAACCATCCGCCGGCCATCCGCGGAGAGGGTGTCCATTCGGCTTACGAGACCAACATGATCAACTCGGCCGCGTCCAAGGGCTGGCTGTTCTCGAAGATATTCGACGATCTCGACGACGATCACGGCATGGCGCTTGTTGACACAGGCCGGGAAGCAGCTGTGGCGACATTGACCCTGATGCATGACGTTGCAGAAAAGCTGCCGCCGCGCACCATCATCGATGAATACGAAAAGACGTTTCATCCGGATTCCCCGCCGCGCAGCAAGGCGCTGTGGGCAGCGCTGGGCGACGAGACGGCGGAAGTCATGGCCCTGGGCGCGCGAACCCTTGCAATGATCTGGGATTCGGCCTGGAAGGCGGGTGGCGGGTCCGGCAATCCCGGAAGCATCGATCGCGATATCCTGCGCGGATTCTACGAAGACCCGAATTTCATCCGCTCGGTCACGGTTTAGGAGATCGAGGCCGAAATTGCCAATCCCACCAGCTAAAGCCGCTTCCTTCTGCGGGAGACGGCGGCGTGACCGGAAATTCACAGCGCTGGCGATGCGACACGAACGTGGCGGACCGCGATCGGCGGTTCGTGAAAACCCTCAGGCTGCCTTCTTCTGCGCCATCATCCGTGCCGGACCGGATGGCGTGCGATAGGCCTTGAGATAGTGCGTCTCGAAGGCGCGCTTCAGCCAGTGGAACAGCTTCAGGCGCGGCAGTACGAAATTGAAGCGTTCGCTGCGGTAGACCAGAATGCCGGAATCGAGCGTATCGACGATACAGACCAGTTCCGGCTTGAAGGCAGCGGACGGCATGCGGCCGGCGATTTCATCCGAGATGTTGCGGGCGATTGCGACTGATTGCAGATCGTGGCAAAGGAGAATACCGCAAAACCGGTGACGGAAAGCGTGGAGACCATTTCGAACGAGGATGCGGTTTCCGGATCGCCTCCTGTCGATCCCGAGACTCTGGCCAAGCTCGCGGCGCTGCGTTCCCGAATTCACTCCACCTTCGCGCAGGTAGCGTTTTCGATGATGAACCTGCCGCGCTACCGCCATCAGACGCTGGCCGATCTGGGACCAATGGTGCTCGATCCCATTCTGCACGACCGGATGGCGATTGCCATGTCCAGACCGGCCGGAGAAGACCAGAAGGGACCGGAGGCGACGGTCGGCGTGGCGATCTGGGCCAGCGTGTCGGATGAGGTCGACAGGAAAATACGCGAGCAGGTGAAGGCCGGCGTATTCCCCACGCGGCTCAAGGCGGATGAGTGGGCGTGCGGCGAGACCGTGTGGCTACTCGACGTGATCGCACCATCGCAAAAACTGGCGACAGCCGTGCTGGCGAATTTCCGGCAGGTGGCGGGCGAAGGCCAAATCAATCTGCATCCCGTCGTTGCGCGCCTGGTGGACCGGGAGTTGCTGAAGGGCATGACGCCCGATCCGGCCTCGCAGGAAGAGCGGACCGTCAACTGACATTTCGGGAGGGGCAACCGAGGCTGGAGATTGCTGCAGCCAACAAGTTGTTGATGAGTATTTGACTGTAACTCTCCTATTTTACCGCCGGAATGCCCGAATACAATT
>JAJDOK010000130.1 GCA_022340185.1 Salaquimonas sp.
AAACGGGCTGTCCTCGTCCGATCTGGCCGGCACGCCCTATGTCGGTGTCAGTCTGAATTCGTTCGAAAAGAAGATGAACGCTCATACCGTGCAGACCTGCAACAACGCCAAGGCTGATGGCGTGACCATCTTCACCATCGCCTTCGACGTTGCCGATGGTTCTTCGGTCAAGCAGATGCTTCAGGCATGCTCAGGTTCCGGCATTGTCAACAACAAGCTGGTGCTGAAGGCCGGCACCTTCTACTACGATGTCGGCGCTTCCGAGCTTGACACCGCGATGGAAGCGATCGCCAGCCAGATTTCCGAAATGCGCATCATGCGCTGACCCGTACCGGCCGGTTCACACCGGCCGGAATTACCGGAATTTGCCCATATTCGAAGAAAAAAAGCAGAGAATTTTAAAAAAAGGCCTTTTAGATAAAATTTTATCAAACTGGCTAAACGCACTGAAAGGCGCGGCTGTTAACTTTTCCCGGTAACCAGGAGTTGTACCAAGACAACAAAACCCGGGAGCCAGGAAAATATGTCTTCCAATCGTGGGGTATTGCGCAACCTGAAACGTTTTCTGCGCAACGAGTCCGGCAACTATGCCATCATGTTCGGTCTGACCGTCTTTCCGATCCTTGGCGGGGTCGCCCTGGCGGTCGACTATACCAACATCCAGCGCTACCGTGGTGCTGTCCAGGATTCGCTCGATGCTGCGGCACTCGCCAGCGCAAAGGAATTCTCCAGCGGGGTTACCGGTACGGCGCTCGAAGACTATGCCAAGGATTTCTTCGACGCCAACCTGCCCAATTTCATCCCTGCCGGCAACGTCGATCTGGGCGTCTCCCTTGTTGACACGCAGATCATCGATACCAACGGCGATCCCGCCACTGTCAAGACGGTCAAGCTGGATGCCTCCCTGGAATATGATTCCTTCGTCGCCCAGGTGCTGGGTTACGACAAGTTCAACCTCGGCATCTCCTCCCAGGTCGCGCTCGGCAATATCACCGTCGAAGTCGCAATGGTCATGGACAATTCCGGTTCGATGGGTTCGAAGAGCAAGATCGATTCGGCCAGAACCACGGCCAAGGATCTGGTCGAGACCATTTTCAACGCTGCTTCCAACTCCAATAAGCCGAACCCGGTCTCCTTTTCGCTCGTACCCTTCTCGGGCATGGTCAATATCGGCTCCGACAATGCCAATGCCGCCTGGATGGACACCAATGGCTGGTCGTCCATTCACAACGAAAACCTCGACTGGGCCAATACCTATCTGACCGCCAACGCGTTCGAAAAAAAGGGCGCTGGTTATCGTGAGAAGGTGAACGGCAACTGGGAATGGAAGAGCCGCTATTCGGTTTTCGACATGCTGGGAGTCGATTGGGGCGGCTGCGTCGAGATGCGCCCCTGGCCGTATAACACCACGGACGATGCCGCCATCACCTCAGGCGTCAGTTCCACGGCCGATTACGTCAATCAAGATTCCAGCAGCGATATTCTCGACAAGCTCTTCGTACCGTTTTTCGCACCGGCCGAACCTTATTCCAAATACGCCTATCAAGGCCGTTCTGGCGGCGGCCGCCGCCACAGGGGTAGCGGCGGCACGTCGACCCAGTACTCCGATGACTGGCACAATTACGGCAATGACTATCTGATGGACTGGGTGCGCCCCGATCCGAGCAATCTCAACTCGCTCCAGCAGATTTACTACGACACCTCGTTCAATTCGCCCTACAACAACGGCGTGATCCAGTCGAACCAGAACATGCGGCAGGATTGGGTGTGGCGCTATCAGGCTGCCGCGCTCAACAGCAGCAACTACTATGGCAGCTACGACGGCAAGAACTCCGGCCCGAACGACGGCTGCTATTCCAATCCGGTCACGGAACTGACCACCAGTCAGACCACCATCGACAGTGAGATCGACAAGATGCAGGCCGAAGGCATGACCAACATCCAGCAGGGTGTTGCCTGGGGTTGGCGTTCGCTTTCGCCAGGCGAACCGTTCACCGGCGGCCGCGATCCCTCCGACACGACCAACCGCAAATACATGATCGTGCTGACGGACGGTAACAACACCTACAATTCGTCCTATACGCCGAACGGTTCCTATTACGGGTCGTGGGGCTTCGACAAGCAGGGCCGCATGGATGAAGGCCTGACCGCGTCCGATTTGGCCGACACGCCCTATGTCGGCGCCAGCCTGAACTCGTTCGAAAAGAAGATGAACGCCCATACCGTGCAGACCTGCAACAACGCCAAGGCTGACGGCGTGTCCATCTTCACCATCGCCTTCGACGTCGATGACGGCTCGTCGGTCAAGGACATGCTACAGGCATGCTCGGGTTCGGGCATCGTCAACAACAAGCTGGTGATGAAGGCCGGCACCTTCTACTACGATGTCGGCGCTTCCAACCTCGACACCGCCATGGAAGCGATCGCCAGCCAGATCTCCGAAATGCGCATCATCCAGTAAGCGCGGACGGATTTGACCTCACACAGCCCGCCGGTTCTGCCGGCGGGTTCTTCTTTGGATCCGCCCCACTTGCCCCGGTATCGGCTGCAGGCGTCGCATTTGCCGCTAGCCATTCCGCTTTCGCATTGCTAGCAAGGCCCTTTTCCCGCATCCGTTTTCGGAGAAGCGTTTTGCTCGACACCTACGCCGTTACCACCTTCGACGAAGCCCTGCTGGACCAGGTGCGCCGCGAAATCGACATCAAGACCAAGCCGCCCGGCTCGCTTGGCCGCATCGAGGCCCTGGCGCTGCAGATGGCAGGCGCCCAGAACACGGCGAAGCCGTCGGCCGATCCGGCCCGACTGCTGCTGTTTGCCGGCGATCACGGCATGGTGGCCGAAGGCGTGTCGGCCTGGCCGAGCGAGGTCACGACCCAGATGGTCGCCAACTTCCTTGCCGGCGGCGCGGCGGCGAATGTCTTTGCCCGCACCAACGGCCTGGCCATTACCATTGTCGATGCCGGCATCGCCGGGGAGTTGCCTGATCACCCCGAACTCATCCGTGCCGGCATCCGCAGGGGAACGCGCAACGCGCTCCATGAAGACGCGCTCACGCCGGCCGAGACGGAGGCCGCGCTCGCCTTTGGCGCGCAATGCGCCGTGAAGGCCGTCAATGACGGCGCGCGCGTCATAGCGCTGGGCGAAATGGGCATCGGCAATACCGCATCTGCCGCGCTGCTGGCCCACGCCATCGACGGCATTGATCTGACGCCACTCACCGGGCCGGGCGCCGGCCTGGATGCCGAAGGCGTTACCCGCAAGGCGGAAATTCTCAGGCGCATCGCCGCACGAAGACCCGGCCGCCTCACCCCGGTTGAAGCGCTTGCCGCCTTCGGTGGGCTGGAGATCGCCATGATGGCCGGTGCGCTCATCGGCGCGGCTTCGGCTCATGCCGTCGTCCTCGTCGACGGCTTCATCGCCTCTGCCGCCGCACTTTGCGCGCTGCGCGCGCGCCCCGACGCCCTGCTCCATGCCGTCTTCGCCCACCGCTCGAAGGAGCCCGGCCATCGCCTGATCCTCGAGGCGCTTGGTGCCGAACCGCTGATCGACCTCGATCTGAGGCTGGGCGAAGGCACCGGCGCCCTGCTCGCCTTCCCGCTATTGCGCAATGCCTGCACCATGCTTGCCGAAATGGCGACCTTCGAAAGCGCCGGCATTTCCGGCAAGGAGTGAGGTGAACGGGACCCGGCCATGGACAAGGTGCAACGCATGACGGGCAGGTTTCTGGCGGCGCTGCAATTCTTTGTCGCCCTGCCAATGCCTGCCGCCCTTGTACGCCGTGCCGATCATGACGCCGGCCTCAACCGTGCCGTGCCTTACTTTCCGCTCGTCGGTCTCGTCATCGGAATTTGCGTCGCCTTTCTCTGGGTCGTCGCGGCAAGCCTGACGCCGGCCATGGTCGCTGCCGGCCTCGCCATCGCCGCCGGCGTGATCCTGACCGGAGGCTTGCACGAGGACGGCCTTGCCGACTGCGCCGACGGGCTTGGCGCACGCGAGCGCGAAAAGGTGCTGGAGATCATGCGCGACAGCCGCACCGGCAGCTATGGCGCGGCGGCGATCGTCTTTTCGATCGGCCTGCGCTGGGCGGCGCTGGCCACATTGCTGACCGGCGCCGGCGTGCTGGCGCTTGTGATCGCGCATGCCGTTTCGCGTGCCGCGATCGCGATCGCCCTGCGCTTCTCCACCTATGCCAGGCGCGAGGGCACGGGCAGTCTCGTCGCCGACGGCATCTCGACGGAGCAGGGGCTTGTCGCCGCCGGTATCGCGCTTTCCATCGCCATTCTGCTTGGCGGCGTAGCCGGCATCCTGGCCTGGCTTGCCGGCTTCGCCGCGGCGGCAATTGTGCTGATCATCATGGAACGGCGCATCGGCGGCTATACCGGCGACGTGCTCGGCGCCATGCAGCAACTGGCAGAAATCGCGGCAATGGTCACCCTTGCAGCACTTTGGTCGTCATGAATGAGAAACCCGCATGATCTTTCTGCGCCATCCTTCGCCCAGGGTCGATCCGGGTATCTGCTACGGTCAGCTCGACCTCGACATCGCCGTTGAAGGCCATGCCCAGATTGATCGCGCGCTGGAACTGACACCAAAAGTAACGCGGTTGCTGGCAAGTCCGGCGCTGCGCTGCCGTGCGCTGGCGCAAACACTGGCCGCACGCGACGAAATCGAACCGGTCTTCGACGAAAGATTGTGGGAAATGAACATGGGCGAGTGGGAAGGCATCCCATGGCGCGACATCCCGCGCGAGGTGAGCGAACCCTGGATCGCCGACCCCTACAACCTGCCGACACCGGGCGGCGAAAGCTTCCGGGAGGTGCAGGCCCGTGTGCTGGAAGCGCTCACCGACGCCGAACCCGATACGGCCATCGTCTGCCACGCCGGTCCGATTCGCGCCGTGCAGATGGCCTGGCATGGCCTGACCTTTCATCAGGCCTTTGCCGCCGCCCCGCAATACGCCGAACCGATCGAGCTTCACCCGCCGGAATGATCAGACGACGATCCAAACGGCCAACACTGCCCCCCAAAGTGCAAAGCAGGCAAGGGCGAACAGGCCAAGCGCCCGCTCTATATCGCCGGCGTCTGGATCGCGCCGTCCCGAAGCGTTGAGCCAGGACTGCCGCACGGCTTCGTTGGCATAGATGCGCGGACCGCCCAGCGCGATGCCGAGCGCCCCGGCAAAGGCGGCTTCCGGCCAGCCGGCATTGGGCGAGCGGTGCAGTCCGGCATCGCGCGCCGCCACCGATAGCGCCGCCCGCGCCGCCGCCATGCCGGCAAGCGCCCACGCACCGGCCGCAATCAGCAGCGCCGACAGCCGCGCCGGCAGCCAGTTCGCCAGATCGTCGCTCTGCGCCGCCACACGCCCGAATTCCAGGTACTTTTCGGACTTGTGGCCGATCATGGAATCGGCCGTATTGATCGCCTTGTAGACGATCAGTCCCGGCAGGCCGAACACGGCATACCAGAAGGCTGGCGCCACCACGCCGTCGGAAAAATTTTCCGCCAGGCTTTCGATCGCCGCACGGCTGACACCCGCCCGGTCGAGCTGTTCGGGATCGCGCCCGACGATCAGCGAAACCGCCCGCCTGCCGCCTTCAAGCCCTCCGTTGCGCAAGCCTGCCGTCACCGCTGCGACATGCTCCTTCAGGCTCTTCTGTGCCAACAAGACCGAAACGATTGCCGCCTCGATCAGCCAACCCAGAGGTCCAAGCAGCCTTAATACGAAGCCTATGACCCATGCCGTAGCCAGTGCGGCGGCAATCAGCACTGTCCATGCGACCGCTCCGTTGCGGTAGCGCTGTCCCGCTGTATCGGTATGGCGATTGAGCATGGCATCGAGCCGGTGGATCAGCCAGCCGATCCAGGCAACCGGATGCCCCACCCTGCGCCACAGCGCCTGCGGTTCGCCGGTGAACCAGTCGGCGATGAGCGCAATCAGCAGGATGACGATATGGGTTTCGATCATGGTGATACAGGTGCAGCGACACAGGCAATCCTCGCCCTTCGAGGCTCGCCTTAATGGGCTCACACCTCAGGATGAGGATCGCCTTTTACCCGAATGCGCTCGCATCTTCACCTTCATCCTGAGGTGTGAGATGGCCCAAAGGCCATCGAACCTCGAAGAGCGAGGATGAAGGAGTGCATGTCACGACATAATCTCACCGAACGCAGACATGAGCTTCTCGCGCTCCACATTGTCCGCGCACAGGCCGAAGCGCAACAGCGTTGGCCGGTCGGCGAAACTGCGCACCAGGACATACCGCCGCGCCAGCGCTTGTGCGATACCCGTGGCATCGTCGTGGCGCGCCAGCACGAACAGGGCGTTGCGTCCGATAATCGAAAAGCGATTGCGTTCCAGCAGCTTGGCGAGCGCACTTGAATCATTTTCCAAACGGCTTCGCGTCGCTGCAATCCATTGCGAATCCTCAAGTGCCGCTGCCCCGATTGCGAGCGCCGGTCCCGACACCGTCCACGGCCCGAACCAATCGCCGATGCGTTGCGCGAGTTCCGGCGGACAGACCGCGAAGCCGAGTCTCAGCCCGGCAAGGCCGAAGAACTTGCCGAAGGACCGCAGCACGATGATGTTCTCACGAGCCGCAGGAATGACGCTCGCCTCCGGCGTCGCATCGCAAAAGGCCTCGTCGACGACAAGAATCCCGTCGCGCAATTGCTCGGCCAATCCGGTGAGTTCTTCGCGGCTCCAGACATGCCCATCCGGGTTGTTCGGGTTGACGAGGACGACCAGGCTTTCGTCAACGGCCACATCCTCCGGCGAGGCTACTGTGTGCACCTTTCGCCCCGCCGCCGCGCAGCAATGGGCATGCTCGCCATAGGTGCCGCTTGCACCGGCGACAATCGTCGCCGTGTTGCCGTCGAGCAGGCGCGGCAGCGCCTGGATCAGCGCCTGCGTGCCCGGTGCCGCAACCACTTCCAGCGTCTCCGGCACGCCATAGGCGCGCCGCACCGCCGCGATCAGCCGCGCCTCGGCACCACTGTCCGGCAGGCGATGCCACGCTTCGGCGGCAATTTCCGACAATGCATAAGGCGCCGGATTGATGCCGGTCGACAGATCGAGCCAGTCCTCGCGCCGCCCGCCATGTTCCGCCATCGCCCGGTCAAGCGCGCCCCCATGTTCGATGGCATGCTCGATCATGGTTCAATCCGGTCGATGACATGCATGTAGGAACCCATGACATTGCCGGCCCGAAGTCCAGCCATGCCGAGGTCCTCGCCCAGCGCGTCATGCGCGTAAAACAGCGGTTCACCTTCCTCGCGCTGGGCAATCGAATAGTGGAATTCATGCGCGGTCAGCCTCTGGCCAAGCGCGAAACCCTGCCCGGCTTCGAGCCGGCGATAGCCCAGATGCAGCCTGCGTTCGGCGAAACTGGTTTCGAGCTTCAGCAGGCCGGCCATGGTGTGGCGTTGCCCTTCCGCGTCCACCAGTCCCTCGCCCAGCACCATATAGCCGCCGCACTCGCCATAGATCAGCGCCCCGCGTGAAGCCGCCTGCCGCAACCCATCCAGAAAGCGCGCATTGCCCGCCAGCCTGCCGCCATGGAGTTCCGGATAACCGCCTGGCAGATAGACCGCATCGGCATTCACCTCCGGCGCCTCGTCGGCAAGCGGCGAAAAGAAACTGAACGCTGCGCCTGCCCGCCGCCAGTCCTCCGCCATGTGCGGATAGAGGAAGGAAAAGGCGTTATCGCGCGCAATGGCGATGCGCTGCCCCAATGGTCGTAGGCCCTGCGGCGTCAGGCCATCAGCCTCCCCGCCAATATTCACCGTCGTGAAGGCCGCAAGCAGCGCATCGATATCGACCGCCTTGCCAACGATGTCACTCGCCCGTTCGATGAAGGCTTCCATGTCCGAATGTTCGCCGGCCTGTACCAGCCCCAGATGCCTTTCGGGCAGCACCAGTTCCGCACTACGCGGCACCGCGCCGAACACGGTCATGCCGATACTTCCCAGCGCATCTCGCAGCATCGCCTCGTGACGTGCGCTGCCGACTTTGTTGAGGATGACGCCTGCAACATCAATGCCGGAACGATGGTCGCGGAACCCGCGCGCCAGCGCCGCCACCGAATGCGACAGCTTGCCTGCGTCGACGACGAGCACGACCGGCAGGCCGAGCGTTGATGCCAGATCGGCTGCACTCCCGCTCCCGTCCGCCGCCCCGTCGAAAAGCCCCATCATCGCCTCGACCAGCAGGTGACTGCCTTTCTGCACTCCCGCCAGCGCCTTGAGCCTCGCTGAGGTCATCGCCCAGGGATCGAGATTGACGGAGGCCCGGTGCGAGGCGAGCGCATGAAAGGCGGGATCGATATAATCCGGCCCGGCCTTGGCGGCGGCGACGTCGATGCCGCGTTTCGACAGCGCGCGTAGCAGCGCCAGCGTTACCACCGTCTTGCCGCTGCCCGATTGCGGCGCGGCAACAAGCAGGCCGTTTTGCGCCGTCGTCATCCGGCGTCCTGCTTGCCGCGTTCGTCAAGCGGATCGGGATCGAGTACCCGGCCCTCCAGCGCGCCCAGCCAGTCCAGTCCGGCACGCATCGAAACCGCCTTGCCGACGACAACAATGGAAGGCGGTTCCAGCCCTGATCTTTCCAGATCGGCAAGCGAAGCTTCCAGCGTCGTCTCCAGAACCTGCTGGTCGGGCAGCGTGGCGTTGCGGATGAAGGCGACGGGTTCGTCGCCCCCGCGCCCGGCAGCGAGCAGGCGCTCGCGGATCAGCGCCCAATGCTTCATCGCCATGTAGATGACGAGCACCGGCGAGCCCTGCGCCAGCGCCTTCCAGTCCTCGGCGTCCGGTACCTTGCCGCTGGCGTCGTGCCCGGTCAGGAAGGCGACCGCCTGGTTGATGCCGCGATGGGTGAGCGGAATGCCGGCATAGGCGAGCCCGCCGAGCCCCGCCGAAATGCCCGGTACCACACGGAACGGAACGCCATGGGCATTGAGCGTCAGCGCCTCCTCGCCGCCGCGACCGAAGACGAACGGGTCGCCGCCCTTCAGCCGCAGTACGCGCTTGCCCCGCCTTGCCAGTTCCACCAGCGTCAGCGAAATGTCGCGCTGGTTGTGCGAAGGCTTGCCACCGCGCTTGCCCGCGAAGACCAGTTCCGCGCCGTGACGCGCCATCGACAGGATGTCGTCGCTGACCAGCGCGTCATGCACGATCACGTCGGCCTGGTGCAGGGCATGCAGTGCGTGCAGTGTCAGTAGGCCCGGATCGCCCGGCCCTGCGCCCACCAGCCATACCGTGCCCGGCTCGAATGCCGGCCCGGCGAAATGTCCTTCGAATCCTCCGGCCAAATGCCGCTCCTTCCGCAATAGCGCAGCCGACCATAACCGCAGCATATTTGCTCGCGCAATCGCGCCGCCTATAAGACGTTTATGGCGAAGTCCGAAAGCACGCAAAATCCGCAAAATGTTGAAAGGAAGGAAAAACCTTCCGGCCCGCTGCGACGTGGCTGGACGACCGGCGCCTGCGCCACCGCCGCCGCGAAAGCCGCGCTGACCGCATTGCTGACCGGCACGTTTCCCGACCCTGTCACCATCCGCCTGCCGAAAGGCGAAACACCCGCCTTCGCACTGGCCGAAGAGGAACTCGGGGACGACTTCGCCCGTGCCGCTATCGTCAAGGATGCCGGCGACGATCCGGACGTCACCCATCTGGCGACCATTCGTTCGGCCTTGCGCTTTGGTGAGCCGGGTAGCGGCATTGTCTTCAGGGCGGGTGAAGGCGTCGGCATGGTCACCAAACCCGGCCTGCCGGTCGGGGTCGGCGAACCGGCGATCAATCCCGTGCCGCGCGCGATGATGAAGGAAGTCGTCGAGACGCTGTGCGCCGAACATGGACGCCCCGCCGACATTGAAATCACCATCTCCGTACCCGGCGGCGAGGAACTGGCGCGCCACACCTGGAACCCGCGCCTCGGCATTGTCGGCGGCATCTCCATCCTCGGCACGACGGGCGTGGTCCATCCCTTTTCCTGTTCGGCCTGGATCCATTCGATCCATCGAGGCATCGATGTCTGCCGCGCCACCGGCGTCACCCACGCGCTGGGCTCGACCGGCTCAACCTCGGAAGCCGCCGCACGAAGGCTCTACGACTTCCCGGAAGTCGCCCTGCTCGACATGGGCGATTTCGTTGGCGGCCTGTTAAAATATCTGCGCGATCATCCGGTTCCGAAACTCACCATTGCCGGCGGCTTCGCCAAGATGGTGAAATTCGCCCAAGGCGCGCTCGACCTGCACTCGGGCCGCAGCCAGGTCGACATGGACTGGCTGGCCGGTGAGGCCGCGAAACTGGCCCCGTATGGCGAATTGAATCATTCTGTGAAACAGCAGATTCAGGCTGCCAACACCGCGCTGGAAGTGCTTGAATTGACTCATGGCATGGGCATCGACCTGCCTGAATCGATTGCTCAGCAGAATCTGCTAAGCTGCAGAAAGATATTGCGGAATTCTCCCGTCGCCGTGGAATGCATCATTGTCGCCCGCAACGGCGACATTCTCTCCCGCGCCGCCGAGACGGACTTCATGAAATGAGCGAGATCGTGCTCATTCTTGGCGGCACGAAAGAGGCCGCCGAACTGGCCGTTTCCCTCGTCGCGGAACATCCCGACTGGCGCGTCATCACCTCGCTCGCCGGCCGTACTCGGGAGCCAGCGCCACTTGCCGGCGAGACACGCATCGGCGGCTTCGGCGGCGCTGATGGCCTCGCCGAGTATCTGCGCACGGAAGGCGTGACCCGCCTGATCGACGCCACGCATCCCTTCGCAAGACAGATATCAAAGAACGCTCGCCTTGCCACCGAGAAGGCTGGCGTCCCGCTGGAAACCGTCACCCGCCCGCCATGGCAGAAGCAGCCCGGCGATCTTTGGGTCGAGGTCAATTCATTGGAGAAAGCGCGTGATGAACTACCCTCTGGCGCGCGTGTGCTGCTGGCGCTCGGCTCGCAGCACATCTCGGTGTTTGCAAGTCGCGCAGATGTCCATTTCCTCGTCCGCATGGTCGACCCGCCCGCCGAACCGCTCCCCCTCGCCGATCATGAGTTGGTGATCGGCAAGCCGGGCAATGTGTCGGAGGAAAAGGCGTTACTGGCAGCACATCGCATCAGCCACATCGTCAGCCGCAATTCCGGCGGCGCGGCCTCCTATGCCAAGATTGAGGCTGCAAGGCAGATGGGGATTACGGTCGTGATGGTGGAACGCCCCTGACCAGACAACGTCGGGTTCAGACAGCCACTTCCAGCGGATCGAAATAAAGCTCACCTTCGAACTCGACGGCGACCGAGTCGAAATCCGAGCTGGATTCAAGCGCCTTTTCAAACCTGATTGGCCCTTCGAAGATACCCCTTTGGCAAGCGTCTGGCAGGGTCGCAACAAGCTCGATGAGCAGGGTCAGACCGGTAAATCCAAACGGTCCTTTGTCAACGAGTTTGAATTCATAGTTGAGGCATGGTGCAAACACATTGACGATCGTGATCAGTGTTGGACCGCCACTGCCGGGCCTGGCATTGATCCAGCCATTGACAGAACGAACGATCACCCCGGAGGATGGAGCCATCTGCTCCGATGACAACGCCGCCACTTTGTCGTCCCGAATTTGCAAGATCGGCTTGGAACCAACGGCTTCGACTTCGCC
>JAJDOK010000001.1 GCA_022340185.1 Salaquimonas sp.
GCCGTCGAAATCGCTGCGAGCTGTCATTGCTTCATAGCGCCTTGCCTGTTCGCCGTCGGGTGTCGCCGCAAGAAGGTCAGTGAGGCCCGGACGCCTTTCCTTTGATGGTTTGCCTGCCTGTTCCCACGCTTCGACGGTCGAATTGCGGATCACTCTGCCCGGAGCACCCGGCCACCCCACGTCGAACAATGCGGAATAATAAGTGTCGGAAGCCTCCGCGCCGAATATCCGTTTCCTGTATTCGGGATGCGCGTCCGCCTCCGTGGCGGCAAGGAAGCGCGTGCCGATCCAGGCAGCCTGTGCGCCGAGCGCCAGGACGGCGGCAAGTCCGCGTCCATCGGCAATGCCGCCCGCGGCAACCACGGGCAGCGGCGAAACCGCATCGACGACGCGCGGCACCAGCGCCAGCGTGGCGGTGTTGCCGCGTACATGGCCGCCGGCCTCCCAGCCCTGCGCCACGACCACATCCACGCCGGCGTCGGCTGCGCGCTTGGCCTCCTCGACCGAGCCGATGCTCATCATGACTTTTGCGCCGTGTTCATGGATCCGTGCCACCAGAGGAGTCGGGTCGCCCCAGAACAGCGACACCAGCGACACACCGGCTTCCAGGCTCGTGGCAAGTTCCTTTTCACAGTCGAAGTCGAGGATGAAGTTGACCGCGAAGCTGCGGTTCGAAAGTTCGCGGGTGCGTTCGATAGTATTTCGCGCGCCATCGGCCCCGCGTCCTGCCATGCCGATCGTTCCGAGCCCGCCGGCGTTCGACACGGCGGCGGCGAGTTCGGGGCAGGTGACTCCGCCAATCGCCGCCTGAATGACCGGAACATCGATTTCAAGCAGGTCGCAAACCGGCGTGCGCATGTCTGTCTTCCCTTCCTCCGGCGGCCCCGAACTCGCGCCCCCGGGCAATAGCTGAAGTCGACACAGCCTAACGCACGTCGCAAGCCGAAGGAACCCGAAGAAGGTTCAGCAGAGCTTCAGTCCCGTCCGAGCATCAGGTCCATGTTTTGCACCGCCGCCCCCGACGCCCCCTTGCCGAGATTGTCGAGCGTGGCGACGAGATTGACCTGTCCTGTGGCCTCGGCATTGCCGAAGACATAGAGCCGCATGCGGTCGGTACCCGTCATCTCCTCGGCATCAACGCGCGGCATCTGCCTGGCCACCTCGGGCGACACCACCTCGACGATGTTCTGCCCGGCATAATGCTCGGACAGGATGGCGTGGACGGCATTCTGGTCCGGCGTACCGTTCACCAGATCGAGATGCAGTGGCACGTTGACGATCATCCCCTGCCGGAAGCGCCCGACATTAGGCGTGAAGATCGGTCGCCGCGTCAGGCCGGCGCGCGTCATGATCTCCGGCACATGCTTGTGCGCGAGCGTCAGCGCATAGAGAAAATTGTTCGCCGTGATGTGGTCGTCGGCGTCTTCGTTCTCCATCTGCGCGATCAGGCCTTTGCCGCCGCCGGTATAGCCGGAGATGCCGTTGACCGTGACGGGATAGGCCGGCCCCAGCACCTGGCGCTCGATAAGCGGTCTGAGCAGCGCGATCGCGCCGGTCGACCAGCAGCCCGGATTGGAGACACGATCGGCTTTGGCAATAGCCTCGCGCTGGCCACGGGTGATCTCGGCAAAACCGAACACCCAGCCGTCCGCCGTGCGATGCGCAGTGGAGGTGTCGATCACTCGCGTATGCGTGTTGCCGGCTTTTTCCAGCATGGCGACGGCCTCGCGGGAGGCGTCGTCCGGCAGGCACAGGATTGCGATATCGGCCTCGGCAAGCCGTGCCGCGCGATAGTCCGGGTCGCGGCGCTTGTCTTCGGGCATCGACAGCACCTCTATATCGCTGCGCTCGGCAAGGCGCTGGCGGATCTGCAGTCCCGTCGTGCCGTGTTCGCCATCGATGAAGATTTTCGCCTTGTCAGCCATGACCGGATAATGTCTTTTTTCAGATGGTTACGCGGAAAAGCTGAATCAGAATCTGATTCTCTGTCGCCTGAACGCGGCGGGAAAACCGGGATTATCTTCCCTCGTTCGCCAGCCTTTCCGCCTGCAGGCCGAGCATATACATCGCGATGGTCGAACCGGCAATGGCGGTGATGTCGGCATGGTCATAGGGCGGCGAGACCTCGACGACATCGGCTCCCTTGATGTCGAGCACGCCCAGTCGGCGGATGACCGACAGCATCTTGGCCGAACTCGGCCCGCCCGAAACCGGCGTGCCGGTGCCGGGAGCGTAGGCCGGATCGAGGCAGTCGATATCGAAGGTGACATAGCACGGTGCGCTGCCGACGCGCCCGCTGATGGCGTCGGCAATCGATGCAGCGCTCATTTCCTCGATATCGTCGCCGAAGAGGATTTCGATACCATAATCCTCCGGTGCGATGGTCCGGATGCCGATCTGGATCGAGCTGGCCGGGTCGATGATGCCGTCGCGCACCGCCCGTGTGATGAAGCTGCCGTGATCGATGCGCTCGCCATCGTCCGGCCAGGTGTCCTGATGGGCATCGAACTGGATGAGGGCCAGCGGACCGTACTGCTCGGCATGCGCCTTCAACAGCGGCCAGGTCACGTAATGGTCGCCGCCGAGCGAAAGCAGGAAGGCGCCGCCCTCGATCAGATGCGTGGCCTGTTGCTCGATCGCCTGCTCGATCTCCCATGGCCGGCCGAGATCGAGCGCGCAATCGCCATAGTCGATTACCGCCATTTCCTCGAACAGATCAATGGAGAAGGGGTATTGCGGATCGTTGTCGAAGATCGCCGAAGCCCGCCTGATCGCCTGTGGCCCGAAGCGCGCGCCCGGCCGGTTGGTCACCGTGACGTCGAGCGGGATACCCCAGACGATCACGTTGGCATCGTCGATCTGCTTGGTCAGTTTGCGCCGCATGAAGGAGGTGACGCCGGCATAGGTCGGGTCCTCCGACGCCCCGGTGAGCGTCGTTGCGGTGATCGCGTTATCGGTCCGTTTGCCCACCATCGGGTTGCCCCCAATTCTCCTGTCAGGGAATGAGTACGGTCTGACCCGTCGTCTGCCGCGTCTCCAGTGCCTTGTGCGCCTTGGCGACATCGGACAGCGCGAAGGTCTGGTTGACCTTGATCTTAACCCTGCCCGAACGCATCATCGAGAACAGTTGCCGCGCCCGCCTTTCAAGCTCCGAGCGTTCCGCGATGAAGTGGAACAGGGTAGGGCGGGTGACCGACAGCGAGCCGCCCGCCGCAAGATCCGACAGCTTGAAATCGGTCACAAGGCCCGATGACTGGCCGAACAGGACCCATATGCCGAAGGGGCGCAGCGCCTTGAGCGAGCCGGGGAAAGTGTCCTTGCCCACCGAATCGTAGACGGCGGGGACGCCCTTGCCCTTGGTCAGGCGCTTGACCTCGGCGACGAAGTCCTTCGCCTTGTAGTCGATGACATGGGTGTAGCCATTCGCCTTGGCGAGCTTGCACTTGGCCGCGCCGCCCGCCGTGCCGATGGCGGTGATGCCGAGCGCCTTGAGCCATTGTCCGGCGATCAGTCCGACACCGCCGGCCGCAGCGTGAAACAGCACCGTGTCGCCTTTCTTCGGCTTGTAGCAGTCGTTGAGGAGATATTGCACCGTCATGCCCTTGAGCATGGCGGCGGCGGCCTCCTGATCGCTCACCTTGGCCGGGATTTTCACCAGCCGGTCGGCGGCGATGATACGGTGCGACGCGTAGGCACCGGTGCCGACCACATAGGCGACCCGGTCGCCGACCTTCAGCCCTTTCACGCCAGCGCCGATCGCCTCGACCACGCCAGCGCCTTCCCCGCCAAGAACCGTTGGAAACGGTATGGGGTAGAGCCCGGTCCGCTGGTAGATGTCGATGAAGTTGACGCCGATGGCGGTGTGGCGGATCGCCACCTCGCCCTTCTTCGGCTTGGACAGTTCCAGAGGAACCTTCTTGAACACCGATACGCCGCCGGCCTTCTGCGCCACCATCGCATAGGGCGCCGGGGTCTTTGCCGGAGCAACTTTCGCAGCAGGCTTCGCCTTCTTTGCTGCCGGCGCTTTCCTTGCAGCCTTTGCTGCCGTGGTCTTCTTCACCGTCTTCCTTGCCAAGATGGGCCTCCCGTATTTCTTCAGTTTTTCTCGCCAACCTTGAAGACCGCGTCGGGTTCGATCTGCATGGCGTTGACCAGATGGTTGGTCTTGGCGGCAAGCGAGATCACGCGCAGCAATTCGCCGTGCTGTTCCTCGCTCATGCCCTTGGCGCGCGCCGAGGCCGTGTGGCTGTGGATGCAATAGGTGCAGGCATTCGCAACCGAGACCGCGATATAGATCATTTCCTTGGTGAGCGTGTCGAGATTGCCTGGCGCCATCACCGTCTTCACCTCGCTCCAGACCTGTTCGAGCGTGGCCGGATCGTTGGCGAGCCCGCGCCAGAAATCGTTGATGAAATCGCTGCCTCGCGTCTTGCGGATGTCGTCGAAGACCGCACGCGCCGCCGCCGGCGCTTCCTTGTCGCTGATCAGCCGCACGGTAGCCATGATTTCCTCCCGGTTTGACAGTCGCGAATGTCACGTAAATTTCGCTGAATGGCAATCATCCGTTCTCCTGTCTGCCACAATCGGCGTATGCTCAGCCGGAAAAGCCCGTTCCCGGACCAATTGCCGTCGCCTCCGCGACAATTGCGCCAAGCCGGAAGCGGCCGTCTTTTTCTTTTTTCTTCCCCGCGCTAGTTTCCCGTCGAGGCCGCATGTGGGGCGCGCGGCAAGCAGGAGGAATGTTCTCATGGCAATGTTGCCCAATCGCAGGATCTGGACCTGGTTCGAAGGCGACTGGCAGGAGGGCAATGTGCCGATTCTTGGCTCCGCCGATCACGGCACCTGGCTCGGCACCATGGTATTCGACGGCGCACGCGCCTTCGAGGGCGTGACACCCGATCTCGACCTCCACTGCGCCAGAGCGAACCATTCGGCCATCGCCATGGGATTGAAGCCGACGATTCAGACCGGCGAGATGATCGAGATGGCGCATGAGGGCGTGAAGAAGTTCTCCGGCGATACCGCGCTCTATATCCGTCCGATGTACTGGTCGCTCGAGGGCGACGTCACGGCTGTCCTGGCGAATCCCGACTCAACCGCCTTCGCCTTGTGCATCGAGGAAGCCTCGATGGGCGCCCCCACGGGCTTCTCGATCACCACCACGCGCTTCACCCGGCCGACGCTCGCCACCAATCTGACCAATTGCAAGGCGTCCTGCCTCTATCCCAACAATGCCCGCATGCTGCGCGAGGCCTACGAAAAGGGCTTCGGCAACGCCATTGTATGCGATGCGCTCGGCAATGTCGCCGAGACGGCGACCTCCAACATCTTCATGGTCAAGAACGGTGAAGTGTTCACGCCGGTGCCGAACGGAACCTTTTTAAACGGCGTCACCCGCCAGCGCGTCATCAAGCTGCTGCGTGAGGCCGGCTTCAAGGTTTACGAGACGACGCTGACGCTCGACGATTTCCGTGTTGCCGACGAGATGTTCTCCACCGGCAATTATTCCAAGGTCGTGCCGATCGTGAAATTCGACGATCACGAGCCTGGTCCCGGTCCGATCACGATGAAGGCGCGCGAACTCTACTGGGAGTGGGCGCACGCCTAGCCTGCTGCGCGCTGACGCTTGATCGGATGGTTTTTTAACGCCTGTCGGCCTATGTAGGATGCCAAATCACTTTGGCATGACGGCATGACCTACGGCGCCAAGAGCGTACTGACATTACGCGAGCAGGTATTTGAAGTCCTGGAACGTGGCCGCCGCGGCACGCTTTCCCAGACCTTCGACGTCTTCATCATCCTGCTGATCCTGACCAATGTTCTGGCTTCGGTCGTCTCAACGGTGCCGCATGTCAACGCCACCTATGGGGTGCAGCTTCACCGCTTCGACGTGTTCTGCGTCACAGTCTTCATCATCGAATACCTCACCCGGCTGTGGGTCGCGCCCGAGCATCCCATGATGCGGGGTCACAGCCCGCTTTATGCGCGGCTGCGCACGGCGGCGATGCCGCTCATGATCATCGACATGCTGGCGATCCTGCCCTTTTTCATCGAATTGGCCTATGGCGTCGATGTCGCCGTCATCCGCGTCATCCGTATCATCCGTTTTTACCGCCTGGCCCGCTATGTCCCGGCGATCGCCACCATCGGCCGGGTCCTCGCCGCCGAATGGCGTTCGCTGGTAGGCAGCGCGGTGGTCTTTGCCGGCCTGCTGCTGCTCGCCTCCGTCGCCATGTTCATCGCCGAGGGCCATCTGCAGCCCCAACATTTCGGCGATGTCCCCTCGGCGATGTGGTGGGCGGTCGTCACGCTCTCGACGGTGGGTTACGGCGACGTCACGCCGGTCACCGCGGTCGGCAAGGTCATTGCCGGTTTTGTCATGATCATGGGCATCACCTTCTTCGCCCTGCCGGTCGGCATCATCGCCAGCGGGTTCCAGGAGGAGATCAAGCGCCGCGATTTCATCGTCTCCTTCGCCATGGTGGCGCGCGTGCCGCTGTTTTCCCGCCTCGATGCGCCGCTGATCGCCCGTCTTGTCGGCCTGCTGCATGCGCGCAAATTCTCCTCTCGCACGATCATCGTCTCCAAGGGGGACCCGGCCGACGGCATGTATTTCATCGCCTCGGGCGAAGTGGAAGTGGAACTGCCCGGCGGTCCGGTGCGCCTGGGGGAGGGGGATTTCTTTGGCGAGATCGGCCTTATCCAGCATGAATCCCGGCGCACGGCGACCATCACCGCGACAAGGGCAACCGATCTGCTGGTACTTTCCGCCCCCGATTTCCGACGCCTGATGGCGCACAGCCCCGAACTCGACCATGCCGTGCGCGAGACGGCGGCGCAGCGCATGGAAGACAGCCGCCGGCGCAGCGAGCAGTAGAAACGATCGCCCTGCGTCCGGCAGACCTTGACGACCACGGCAACTGTGGGATCATCTGTCAGGGGTTGAAAGCGTCCTGGCGGCCGCCGGGCGCAGTGGAAAAAGGGTATCTTATGCCAAGTACATATAAAATAGCGATCGCCACGGCTTTGATTGCGGCGACTGCCGTTGCCTCGGCGTTCGCCGATGAAATTGGCCGTGTCAGGGTTGATGGCAGCGTTGTAATCCTTCATGACGACAACACTTGGGAATACGCCGGCAAAAAGGCGGTCGCACCGGGCAATTGCACCAGGATCTCGTCAGAAGTCTTGCCGGTATCGGTATGCCTCGACCCCGACAATTGGCAGTTGGGAAATCTTTCCGGAGCCTATGAGCACAGCTTCTACAACAAACAGCATGACATGTATGTCGGTCTGATCACCGAAAAGCAGGTGATCGAGCTGGATGCTTTCAAGAAAGCCATCCTGACCAATGCCCAGAGCGCAGCAAAGCTGAACAAGGTGAAAACACTGGA
>JAJDOK010000044.1 GCA_022340185.1 Salaquimonas sp.
GGCGACGCCGCCTATCGCGCCAATCTCGTCAAGGTCATGGCCAGGCGCGCGGTTGTCGCCGCAGGCTGAGCCCCCACACAGGAATGCAGGCAAGGGCGGGAAGCCGGTTTCCCGCCCTTTTTCTTTGCTGTTCGCCGCCATGGTGCGATGCAGCCTTGAAGGTTGGAAAGCCTTTGCGAACGGCGTATAAGCCTGCCCGCAAGCAGCAGGGCCTTGAATTTCAGCACGAATCGAAGGCTCATTGGCGGTCAGTCGGAATGTGCCATGCACTATGAGCGAATCCTCCCGCCTCTGGGACTTCTTCTCTGCCTTGCCGGTCTGGGCATGCTGGTGCCGGCATTGGTCGATCTGGCGACTGCCAATCCCGATTGGGAGGTCTTTCTGACCTCTGCATTCCTGGCCGGCGGCATCGGCGCCTTCCTGTTTCTCGGCTTTCGCAACCGCCGTCCGGGCGCCTGGAACCGGCGCGATGGCTTCGTCTTCGTGACTGCGAGCTGGCTTGTTCTGTCGGTCGCCGGCGCACTTCCCTTCTATTTCGCCGAGGTGCGCATGTCGCCGGCCGATGCCTTCTTCGAGTCGGTTTCGGGCTTGACCACCACCGGTTCGACCGTGATGACTGGTCTCGACGACCTGCCGCACGGTATCCTGATGTGGCGCTCGATCCTGCAATGGACGGGCGGCGTGGGCATTGTCGTCCTGTCCGTCTTCCTCTTTCCCTTCCTCAAGCTCGGCGGCCAGCACCTGTTCGCGCTGGAATCTTCCGATACCGCTGAAAAGAGCTTCGCCCGCTTCGAGGAATATGCGGTGCGCATCCTGCTGCTCTATTTGCTGCTCACCATGCTTTGCATGATCAGCTACGACGCGCTCGGCATGACCTTCTTCGAAGCCGTCAACCACGCCATGACAACGGTTTCGTCCGGCGGATATTCGACTTCCGACCTGTCACTGGCCAATTTTCATTCCCTGCCCATTCTGTGGGTGGCGATCCTGTTCATGTTCCTGGGTGGCTTGCCCTTCATGGTGCTGCTCTTCCTGTTTTCGGCGCGGCGGCGCTTTTTCGACGTCCAGATCATCTATTTTGTCGTTGTCATCGCCGCATGCGCGATACTGGTGCTGATCACGCTCCATCTGCGCGGCGATGCCATCGACGCCACGACGCTGACGACGGTCGTCTTCACCATCACCTCGATCATCACCACGACGGGATATGTCTATCAGGATTACGGCACCTGGCCCTCTGCAGCGTTGATGGCGATTTTCCTGATCACCCTGTTGGGTGCCTGTTCGGGATCGACGGCCGGCGGCTTCAAGATATTCCGCCTCGTCGTACTCATCGCCATCTTGCGCGCGGCGGTGAGCCGGCTGCTCTGGCCGAGCGCGGTTCGCTCCATGAAATACGGCAACCAGACCATCGGCGACGAGACGGTGGTTGCCGTCTCCGCCTTCCTGCTGCTTTACGGCCTGACCTTCGGCGTCGGCGCCATGGCGCTTGCGATATCGGGTCAGGACGCGCTGACCGCGATCACGGCGTCCGCCACGGCCATCGCCAATGTCGGTCCCGGCCTCGGCGACAAGATCGGCCCGATCTCCAACTTCGCCGGCTTGACGGATTTCGACAAGATCGTGCTGGCCTTCGAGATGCTGCTCGGCCGCCTCGAGATCATGTCCGTCCTGCTGCTGTTCGTGCCCGGCTTCTGGCGCGAGTAGAGCAAGAGGCGAGGAGGGCCGTAGGCCCGACCGGGAGAACCAAAACCTGGCGAGGAGGGCCGTAGGCCCGACCGGGAGAACCAAATCAGGCGAGGAACTTCACCCCTACGTGGCAGGGCAAGCTTTGGCATCGATAGGCAAGAAGCGATGCGACCGGGGCTGAAAGAGCCAAAGCGCCAGCCTGTGAACGGACGCCGGGACGGAGGTCCCGGCGGAAAGCCAGCAAAACCTACCCGCAAATTCGCTGTTTCGCCGCCTCGTATTCGCGTGCCAGCCGGTCGACCAGTTCCGCCGTCGGCACGACCGCGTCGACCTGGCCGATGCCCTGTCCCGAACCCCAGATATCGCGCCAGGCCTTGGCCTTGGAACCGCCGCCCGAACCGAAATCCATCTTGGAGGGGTCGCTTTCGGGCAGATTGTCCGGGTCGAGCCCCGCCGCGACGATCGAGGATTTCAGATAGTTGCCGTGCACGCCGGTGAACAGATTCGTATAGATGATGTCGGCGGCCCTGCCTTCGACGATCCCCTGCTTGTAGGCGTCGGTTGCGCGCGCCTCCTGTGTGGCGATAAACGGCGAGCCGATATAGGCCAGATCCGCGCCCATGGCCTGCGCGGCGAGCACCGCGTCGCCATTGGCGATGGCGCCTGACAGCAATAGCGGTCCGTCGAACCATTGCCGGATTTCCTGGATCAGCGCGAAGGGTGACAGCGTGCCGGCATGGCCTCCTGCACCGGCGGCGACCGCGATCAGCCCGTCCGCGCCCTTTTCGATGGCTTTGTGCGCATGGCGATTGTGGATGATGTCGTGCAGCACGATGCCGCTATAAGAATGCACCGCGTCGTAAACTTCCGGAATGGCGCCAAGCGAGGTGATGACGACCGGGACCTTGTATTTGACGGTGAGCTGCAGGTCTTCCTGCAGCCGTGTGTTCGATTTGTGGACGATATGATTGACTGCGAAGGGCGCGACCCTGGCCTGCGGATTGGCCGCTGCATGATCGGCGAGTTCCCGCGTGATCCGGTCAAGCCATTCGTCGAGCTGCTCGATCGGCCGCGCATTGAGCGCTGGGAAGGAGCCGACGACACCCGCCTTGCATTGCGCCAGGGTCAGTTCGGGGTGTGAAATGATGAACAATGGCGCAGCGACAACCGGCACGCAAAGCCGGTTCTTCATGATGTCTGGTATCGGCAAGGACAGCCCCATTTGATTGACGTTTACGGAAACGTCGCCTTTATACGAACCCGCATTCGCCGGATCAATTGCAGAATGACTCGCAATCGGCGGTAAGGCCGCCGCGTTGCATTCGCGCGCCAAAGCGCTAGGGTCACGAATCATTTGCAGGTTCCGACCTTGGAAACGGAACCGGTCCAGCGATGCGTCCGGCGGCATTGAACGCATCACAGGCTGTGGGTAGAAGCGCCAAAGGTGAAAAAAATGCGCCCGGCGATGCAAATCAGTTTATTCTAGGGTGCTTCCAACGGAATGATGCGGCTTTCAGGGTGCATGGACATTGGCTGATTTCGAGGGGCTGATCCGTCAGGCTCTGGCGCGGCAGGACGATAGCGATCCTGCGATACGCGAAAAGGTCTACCAGTCTTCGCGCAAGGCTCTGGCACGCATGATCGCCTCATCTGGCGTGCAGCCACCGGATGTCATCAACCGCCAGCGCGTGGCGCTTGAGGATTCCATCCAGCGCATCGAGGCCGGCTACCAACACCGCCAGGCACCGCGTCCGGTCGTCGAGGAACCATATCTGCCACCGCGGCGCGAACGCGATGTCGCGGATGATGACCAGCACGGCCATGCATGGCCGGTCGACAACGAAACTGTTCACAAATCGGACCATGCCCCCTTCGCATCCGGTCCCGATTCGTCCGATGTACATGCCATGCCTCCGCCGGTTGAGCGCAGCGACCAGGCGTATGGCGGCCGCGAGGCGGAACATGGCCGTGCCGGCGGCGAACACCAGCGAGGTCGGGAAGCGGAAGATTCCACGCTGTTTCGGCGCATTATCGCCATCCTGGCGCTGATCGCCATTCTGGGCGTGATTGGATGGATGGGCTATGCGCTGGTTGGATCGCTGATGGACAAGTGGCAGTCGGTCGGCGGCGCCACACCGCCGGCCAGTTCGCAAGGCTCCGATCCGGCTGATCAGGACGAGCTCGCCAATGCCAGCTACATCACTGTTCTGTCGGCCGGCGATACCGCGGCGCTGGATACCGCCGGCAGGGGCAAGGCCGAGATTGTCAGCCAGTCCAACCTGGAAATGATCCGGCTGGTTTCACTGCGTCCTGCCGATGCGCGCAACGAGCCTGCCCCGCCAATCCTGGTCAAGTTGCAGGAAGGCGTGTTGCCGCGTATCGCGGGGAACCGTGTGACAGTCGAAATTCTGGCCAAATCGGGCAGCGCGGGACCGGCGACTTTCGCCGTGGGATGTGATTTCGGCGGTCAAGATCTTTGCGGCAGAAAACGCTTCCGCGTCGGTATCCAGCCTGAAGCAATTGTCTTCACCATCAATGTTGACGCCAGCCTTGCCACGGCCAAGCCGGCCTATCTGTCGATCTCCACCGACATTTCCAACGATGCCGAGCTCACCGGAGAGGGCGATCCGCTCGACCTGCTCTATATCAGGCTGCGCCTGTCGACCGGATAGGCAGTCCTATTCCGAGAAACCGTCTGCCGGACGAACGATGTTGTCGTCAACCTCGCCGATCTTCTTTTCGTCCTTGCCGGTATAGTCGATAGCGTGCAGTACGGTGCGGATGGCGTTCAGCCTGGCGCGTCTCTTGTCGTTGGACCGCAGCACCGTCCATGGCGCATGTGTAGTGTCGGTGGCCGAGAACATTCTGTTGCGCGCGATCGAGTATTCGTCCCATTTCTGCAGTGCCTTGATGTCGATCGGTGAGAGCTTCCAGACTTTCAGCGGATCGTGGCGGCGGTCATGGAATCGTTCCAGTTGCATTTCGCGACCGATATTGAGCCAGAACTTGAAGAACCGCGTCCCGCCATTGACGATCATGCGCTCGAAGCGTGGCACCTCTTCGAGAAATGCCTGATGCTCGTCATCGCTGCAAAACCCCATGACCGGTTCGACACCGGCCCGGTTGTACCAGGACCGGTCGAACAGCACCATTTCTCCGGCTGTTGGAAAATGTTCCACGTAACGCTGGAAATACCATTGCCCGCGTTCGACATCGGAAGGCTTGGACAGCGCCACGGTGCGCACCTGGCGCGGATTGAGATTTTCCCTGAACCGCGAGATCGTGCCTCCCTTGCCGGCCGCATCGCGTCCCTCGAACACGATCATGATGCGTTCGCCGGTGTTCTGGATCCAATATTGCACCTTCACCAGTTCGCGCTGCAGATCGGCGAGCTGTTTGTCATATTCATGGCGGACAAGCCGCTTGTCGTAGGGATATCCGCCGCTGGCGAGCTTGTTCTTCTTGACCCAGTCGGGAAGCTTGGGATCGTCGAGGTCGAAGATCCGCTCCTTGCCATCAATGCTGAGTTCAACTATCGGGGCGTCGGGTATGTCCATGGCGAACCGACTCATCGCTGTTGGTGACCGGATGCCGGCGCCTGCCGCCGCCGACCGATAACAATTAGCCTTAATGAGGCGACCGAAGCCTAGTACAGACCGCATTGATTGGGAAGCAGTCAGCCTTGTCGAACGGGTTTCGAATTGTTGTAAATCCGGCAAGCCGCTGTGCTATGCACGCCGGGCAGGCACGGCATTGCATGTGCAGGCCGCGCTTCGGAAAGGCGAAGGCGCATGGCGGATACCAATGCCGCATTTGAAAACGACCGCAGAAGGATAAGCCGGCTGGTTCAGGCCCGCTGGCTGCTCTTTGCAGGCGGGCTTTTGTGCATCCTGTTTGCCTGGCTCGAACCACAGCGTGCGCCTTTCGCACTTGGCGGATTTGTCGCCCTTGTCGGTGTCGCGCTGTTCTTTCCCCGGCGCACCTTGTCTGCTCCCGTGCGCGGTGTCATGGCTTCGCACAATCAGGTATGGCCGGATACCTCGATCAAGGCGATCACCGAAGCGCTGGGCTATCCGGCTTACATTCTCGATGCCGACGCAGTGCTGCGTCACACCAATGCCCGGGCCGAGCAGGCTTTCGGTCCGGCGCGCGCCGGCGACCCCATCAGCTACAAGTTCCGCCGCCCGGAGATAATGAGGCTGATCGATGAGGCGGTTGCCTCGGGGTCGCGTGCCGAACTGGAATACAATGAGCAGGTGCCGCAGGAGCGCTGGTATGCCGTTTCTGTCTCACCGATACCGCTGGCGTCAGCCTCCCGGCGCCCGGCCTTTTTCCTGCTTTCCTTTTTCGATCTGACGGAGGCGAAACGTTCCGAGCAGATGCGCTCCGACTTCATTGCCAATGCCAGTCACGAACTGCGCACGCCGCTTGCGTCCCTGCGCGGCTTTATCGAGACCATTCAGGGACCCGCCGCAAAGGATCCCGAAACCATCACCAAATTTCTGGGCCTTATGCTCGAACAGGCCGAACGCATGTCACGGCTGATCGATGATCTGCTATCGCTGAGCCGCATCGAGATGAAATCTCACATGCGGCCGCAGGGGGTTGTCGATCTTGCCGAATTGCTCCGCCAGGTCATCAACATGCTCGAACCTCTTTCTGCCAATCTTGGCGTGAAAATCACGCTTTCGCTTTCCGACAAGAAACTTCCGGTCCGAGGAGATCGTGACGAATTGATTCAGGTCGTCGAAAACTTGGTCGAGAACGCCTGCAAATACGGTCAGTCGGGCGGCAAGGTCGTTGTCTCGGCGAATAGGGTGCCGGCCGGATCGTCATCTCTGCCCGGACAGATCGAGGTCTCCATACGCGATTTCGGCCCCGGCATTGCCGCCGAGCATCTGCCGCGCCTGACCGAGCGCTTCTACCGCGTCGATGTCGCCTCCAGCCGTGAAAAGCAGGGTACCGGACTGGGTCTCGCCATCGTCAAGCACATCCTTAACCGGCACTCGAGCCGGCTTGCCGTTTCTTCGGTTCCGGGCGAGGGCGCGACATTTGCATTCCGCCTGCCAATTGAACGTTAGTCTGGTGGAAGAGTAAAAAATTAGATTATTATTCAATAAGTTGCACTGTCACAATAACGATAATTCATTGTCATAAAACGAAGATGTCACGGCTCTAGTGTGCCTGCGTCACGGGGGCCGCCGCTACGCATTCTCGCGTCTTCACGCCCCACTGACAGAAAAGCGAACCGAATCTTCGTTTACGCGAAACAGGGAGAAAACCCGTGAAATTCAAACACCTTGCAGGCGTCGCTGCCGGCGCCCTCTTGCTCGCCGCCGCCGGTCAGGCGCAGGCACGTGACCAGATCCAGATCAAAGGCTCCTCAACGGTGCTGCCCTATGCCTCGATCGTCGCCGAGGCCTTCGGCGAAAATTTCGATTTCCCGACCCCGGTGGTCGAGGGCGGTGGTTCCGGTGCCGGCCGTAAGGCGCTCTGCGAAGGCGTGGGCGAGAACACGATCGACATTGCCGACTCTTCCTCGCGCATCAAGCAGTCCGATATCGACAACTGCAAGGCAAACGGCGTGAACGAGATACAGGAAGTGCGGATCGGCTATGACGGCATCGTTTTCGCATCCGACATCAACGGCCCGTCCTTCGCCTTCACCCCGGCCGACTGGTTCAATGCCCTCGCCGCCGAAGTCGTGGTCGACGGCAAGATCGTCGCCAACCCGAACAAGTCCTGGCATGACGTGAAAGCCGATCTGCCGGATCAGGAAATCCTGGCCTTCATTCCGGGCACCAAGCACGGTACCCGCGAAGTCTTCGACATCAAGGTGCTGGAAGACGGCTGCAAGGAATCAGGCGCGCTGGAAGCCTTCGTGGCGGCCAAGGGCGAAAAGGATGGCGAGAAGATGTGCCTTAACCTGCGTACCGATGGTGTGTCGGTCGACATCGACGGTGACTACACCGAGACGCTGGCCCGCCTCGACGCCAACAAGCACGCGATTGGCGTCTTCGGCCTGTCGTTCTACCAGAACAATACTGACAAGCTGCAGGTTGCGACCATGAACGGCATAACCCCGTCGGTCGAAACCGTCGCCTCGGGTGAGTATCCGGTCTCGCGTCCGCTGTTCTTCTACGTCAAGAACGCGCATCTGGACGTGATCCCGGGTCTGCAGGAATATATCGAGTTCTTCGTCTCCGACGACATGGCCGGCCCCGACGGTCCGCTTGCCGCCTACGGCCTGGTTCCCGATCCGGAACTCGCCGCGACCCAGGAAAAGGTCAAGAATCGTGTCCCGATGGGTCCGCTGAACTAGTTCCTGACGGCCAACGAAACGGGGGCGGCGCGTCTGTCGCCGCCCCTTCTCGGCTCGTCGCGGCCCTTCTTTGATCATGACGGAAGTGACATGACCCCAGGCGTTCTCATACTCATCGTGCTTGCGATGACAATTGTCGGCTTCATCCTCGGTCGACGGCGCGCTGTGGCCATGGCCAATCGGGAGAAGGTGAAGCTTCATTCGCTGCCCGGCTATTACGGCCAGACGGTAGCCCTGTTTGTCGCGGTTCCGGCATATGTTCTTCTGGCCGCGTGGTTGTTCCTGCAGCCCATTGTTATCGAGAATCATATCAGCGATCTGATTCCGGCAAGTGCCATTCCGGAAGGGGGTGCACGCAGCCTGGTCATGGCCGATGTGCGCCGCATCGCCAACGGTCTCGATTATGTTGTCGGCAAGGGCGGGGTGTCCGAAGACGAACTCGCCAGCATGCGCGCCGATATCTCGAATATCCGCAGCCGGCTGGCCGATGTCGGCATTGCGCTTGGTTCCGATGTCAAGCCTGTCGTATTCCAGGCCGCCAAGACCTATCGCAAGATCGGCAAGACCGGCTCGCTCCTGAGAGACATTGCAGTTCTTGCCGCCGCCCTTGGCTTCGGGCTGTGGGCCTTGTGGCGGGTCAATCCGCGCATGCGTGCCCGCAATACCAGCGAGACCTTTGTCAAGGCATTGCTGATTGCCTCCTCGTCGGTCGCGATCCTGACCACGCTGGGCATCCTCCTGTCGCTCCTGTTCGAATCCATCCACTTCTTCAGAATCTATCCGGCCCGCGATTTCTTTTTCTCGACGGTATGGAACCCGCAATTCCGCGGCGGTTCCGACCTTGGAATCCTTCCGCTGCTCTGGGGCACGTTCTATGTTTCTTTTGTCGCCCTGTTGCTCGCCGTGCCGATCGGCCTGATGATTGCGATCTATCTGGCCGAATATTCGGGCAGTACGCTGCGCAGTTTCGCCAAGCCGGCCATCGAGATTCTCGCCGGCATCCCCACCATCGTCTACGGCCTTTTCGCGCTCGTCACCGTCGGGCCTTTCCTGCGCGACTGGATTGCGCAGCCGTTTGGCATCGGAAATTCCTCGTCCTCCGTCATGACGGCCGGCCTTGTCATGGGGATCATGCTGATCCCGTTTGTCTCCTCACTGTCGGATGACATCATCAATGCTGTGCCGCAGGCGATGCGTGACGGTTCCTACGGCCTCGGCGCGACGCAGTCCGAGACCATCAAGAGGGTGATCCTGCCCGCCGCGCTTCCTGGCATCGTCGGTGCGGTTCTGCTCGCCGCAAGCCGCGCCATCGGTGAGACCATGATCGTCGTCATGGGTGCCGGTGCGGCGGCGCGCCTTAACCTCAATCCGTTCGAGGCGATGACGACCGTGACGGTGAAGATCGTCAGTCAGTTGACGGGCGATACCGAGTTCGCCAGCCCCGAAACGCTGGTTGCCTTCGCACTCGGCCTGACGCTTTTCGTCTTCACCCTCGGCCTCAATATCCTGGCGCTCTACATCGTGCGCAAATATCGGGAACAGTACGAATGACCGACATTGCTGATCAATCCGTTTCAACGGCGGCAGCCACCACCGGTCGGTCGCTGCTGCAGCGCGGCGAGCACGCAAAGCGACGCGCCGCCTCCGAGACAAGATTCCGCATGCTGGGACTCGTCGCCGTCATGATCGGCATCCTCGCCGTTGTCGGATTGCTCGCCTCGATCCTGTCCAACGGCGTCTCGTCGTTCTTCCAGACCTATGTCACGGTCGACATCTATCTCAATCCCGCCAAACTGGACAAGACCGGCAATCGCGATCCCGAGGCCCTGCAGAAGGTCACCACCTTCGCCTACGCACCGCTGATCAGTGCTGCCGTCGAAAAACTGATCGAGACGCACGGGATCGAGATCGAAGGCTTGAAGCCCAAGGACGCGGCCAAGATCATCTCGAAGGAAGCGCCCGCATCGGTCCGCAACTATGTCCTGGCACATCCCTCCAAGATCGGGGAGACGGTCAAGTTCGATCTTCTCGCCGACGGCCGTGTCGACGGTTATTACAAGGGCCGCGTCACGATGGATTCGGCAAAGCTGGATCGGAACATCTCGCCGGAGCGTCTGGAACTGGCCGACAAGCTCAAGCATGCAGGCGTGTTGAAGACCCGTTTCAACTGGTCGTTCTTCACCGCGCCGGATGCTTCCGACACACGGCCTGAAGCGGCGGGCCTGGGCGTGGCCATTCTTGGTTCGGCCTACATGATGATCATCGTGCTGGTGCTATCCCTGCCGCTTGGCGTTGCGGCGTCGATTTATCTGGAGGAATTTGCCGTACAGAATTTCTTCACCGATATCATCGAGGTGAACATCGCGAACCTCGCCGCGGTTCCTTCCATCGTGTTCGGTATTCTGGGTCTTGCGATATTCATCAATTTTGCGGGCCTGCCCCAATCGGCGCCAATCGTTGGCGGCCTTGTGCTGACGTTGATGACCCTGCCGACGATCATCATCGCGACGCGCGCGGCGCTGAAGGCCGTGCCGCCATCCATTCGCGAGGCTGCCCTGGGCGTGGGCGCATCGAAAATGCAGGCCACATTCCACCATGTCCTGCCGCTGGCCATGCCCGGTATTCTGACCGGAACGATTATCGGCCTGGCCCAGGCGCTGGGTGAAACCGCACCGCTTCTGCTGATCGGCATGGTGGCGTTCGTGCGCGAATTTCCCGGCGCGCCGCCGGAAGGTTTTTTCGACCCGGCCTCCGCACTGCCTGTACAGGTCTACAACTGGACTACACGAGGCGACCCGGCTTTTGTCGAACGGGCGTCGGGTGCGATCATCGTCCTCCTTGTGTTCCTGATAATCATGAACGGGCTTGCCATTATGTTGCGTCGGCGGTTCGAGCGCAGATGGTAAGTCAGTCTACACGGCCAGGATGTATGCTAAACCGGACCGATCATCCGGCGGCAAAGACGGCGATTTGTTTGGAATTGTGCTGATTCAGCGCTGACGGATGGGGAAGCGGGAATGAACGAGATGACGGAAACAGCAACTGAAGCGGCGGTTAACGCGGCGGCAAGCAACAGGTCGGTCAAGATGCGCGGCGACAAGGTCGGTGTCTTTTACGGCGAGAAGCAGGCGCTGTTTGATGTCGATCTCGACATCTACGAGCATGAAGTGACCGCGTTGATTGGACCTTCAGGCTGCGGCAAGTCGACTTTTTTGCGCTGTCTCAATCGCATGAATGACACGATCGACGGCTGCCGGGTCACGGGCAAGCTCACGCTCGATAGCGAGAACATCTACGATCCCAAGATCGACGTTGTTGAACTGCGTGCGCGTGTCGGCATGGTGTTCCAGAAACCCAATCCCTTCCCGAAATCGATCTTCGAGAACATTGCTTACGGACCGCGAATTCACGGCTTGGTCAAATCCAAGGGCGACCTTGACGAGGTCGTCGCGATCAGCCTCCAGAAGGCGGGTCTTTTCGAGGAAGTCAAGGATCGTCTTAACGAACCAGGCACCGGCCTCTCCGGCGGCCAGCAGCAGCGTCTGTGCATCGCGCGCGCCATCGCGGTCAGCCCCGAAGTCATCCTGATGGACGAACCCTGTTCCGCGCTTGATCCGATCGCGACCGCCAAGGTCGAGGAACTGATCGACGAGCTGCGCGAGAATTACACCATCGTCATTGTTACCCATTCGATGCAACAGGCCGCCCGCGTCTCACAGCGCACGGCCATGTTCCATCTCGGAAATCTTGTTGAGGTCGATGCAACAGATGTGATCTTCACCAATCCTTCCGATCCCAAGACACAGGACTACATCACCGGCCGTTACGGCTGAGAACGGCGGAACTCGACGCCGGGCGCACATTAAGCACGAGGATATCTTCCATGTCGGAACATACGGTTACCGCCTTCGACGACGATTTGAAATTCATCACGCGCAAGGTGGTGGAGATGGGTGGTCATGCCGAAAGCATGATCGCCCGGGCCATCGCCGCTCTGGTCAAGGGTGACAAGGCGCTGGCCGAAGCCATCGTTGCCGAGGATCTGGTGCTCGACAGCCTGCAGTATGAACTGGACGAGCGCATCATCGTCATTCTCGCAAAGCGCCAACCCGTGGCGACCGATCTGCGTGAAATCATCGGAGCCATGCGCATGGGCAACGATCTCGAGCGCATCGGCGACATGGGCAAGAACATCGCCCGGCGTACCAAGGAAATCGACGACATCGTCCATCCGCGTAAAGTGGTGCGCGGGCTTGAGCATCTGACCAATCTCACGCTGGAGCAGCTCAAGGAAGTGCTCGACGCCTACGTCAACAAGGATGTGCAGAAAGCCAACGAGGTCTGCGACCGCGACGACGAGATCGACCAGATCTACACCTCTCTTTTTCGCGAGCTGCTGACCTATATGATGGAAGATCCACGCAACATCACCTTCTGCACGCATCTGCTGTTTTGCGCCAAGAACATCGAGCGCATCGGTGACCACGCCACCAACATAGCAGAGACCGTGATCTACATGGTGACAGGCAAATCGGCGATATCGACCCATGGCACGCGCGCAGAGTGACCTTTCCGGCGACCACGTGAAGTGGCCCGGGAGATCGGCCGTGAATCCCAGGATCATGGTTGTCGAGGACGAGGAACCGCTCGCCATCCTGCTGCGTTACAACCTCGAAGCCGAGGGCTACGAGGTTGAGACGATCGATCGTGGCGATGATGCCGAACTGAGGCTCTACGAACAGGTGCCGGATCTGCTGGTGCTCGACTGGATGTTGCCGGGCTTGAGCGGCATTGAATTGTGCCGCCGGCTGAGGCTGCGTCCCGAAACCGAACGCCTGCCGATCATCATGCTGACGGCACGCGGCGAGGAATCGGAGCGCGTGCGCGGCCTCACCACCGGTGCCGACGACTATGTCGTCAAGCCGTTCTCCGTGCCCGAACTGATGGCCCGTATCAAGGCGATGCTTCGCCGCGCCAGCCCCGAGGTGATCTCGGCCGTCCTGAAAGCCGGTGACATCGAACTCGACCGGGAGGCTCATCGCGCCTATCGCAACGGGCGCGAACTCAAACTCGGCCCGACCGAGTTCCGCCTGCTCGAATTCTTCATGCGTTCGCCCGGCCGCGTCTTTTCGCGCGAGCAATTGCTCGACGGCGTGTGGGGTCGCGATATCTATGTCGACGAGCGTACTGTCGATGTGCATGTCGGTCGCCTGAGAAAGGCGGTCAATCGCGGCCGCGAGCGTGATCCGATCCGCACCGTGCGTGGTGCGGGCTACGCGCTGGACGACAAATTCGTCAATTGACTGGGTAAGCGAATTCGATCCCCACCTGCAGACCGGTCTTGTAGCAAGACCGGCCTCTTATTAAGCGCTGGCGTCGTTGCGCCGGTCGCGCCTGCGGTCGACCACCGGCTGGTAGGCGAGCTGAGCGTGATAGGCGCAATAGGGGCCGGCATCTTTCGTCTTGTGTCCGCAGAAATGGAAATCATCCTGCGCCGGATCGCCGATCGGCCATTTGCAGGTCTGTTCGGTAAGTTCGATCAATTTGAGCTTGAGCGGCTCCGGCGCCTCGATGGCGACAGGCGGTGCGCTGCGTTGCGTGCTCGTCGCCAATGGGTAATGGGAACCATTCTTGCGGTGCGTGTTGCGAGCGGGTCTTCCACCGAAGCTGGAACTGCGCGGCGGGCGCTTCGGCCTTGCGGCTGTCGAACTCGTCTTCGCCCTGCCCGACAGGCCCAGCCGGTGCACCTTGCCGATCACAGCATTGCGGGTGACCGAACCCAGTTCTGCTGCGATTTGACTTGCGCTGAGGCCTTCCATCCAGAGTTTCTTGAGAAGTTCGACACGTTCGTCAGTCCAGGACATGCACTTCCTCGCCGCCTTGCCCGGGCAAACGTCATCCACAGCCGGCCGCACGCCCTCGGCCGCTGGTTCAAATCCGCGTTTACCTGAGTTGATGGTTGGGCCCGCCCAGGCCCCCTAATTCTTGGACGAGAAACTATCGAGGGGCCGACTCCTAAGCAAGAGTCGCGCTTGAAGAAGGAATCAATTTTCCAGATTGTCCCCAGATTGCGGAATCGGATTTCGAATAGCTGTGGAAAGCTGAATCAGAATTGCCGTCCCAATTGTCGCATCTGTGGAAATCCTATTGCGGTAAACCCGTAGAGCAATCCAACGCCGCCGGACCGCACGACAATTGACAATTCCACCGCTGTGCATGGTATAAGCCGTTTCGGATCGAATGCCGCCGAAAGGCGGCATTTTCTTTCCGGCGGCAGGCTGGTGACGGTCTGTGGGCGAATGCAGTAGAAATCGAAGAACCCAAGCTCCGCCACCCTGGGCCGAACCCGGTTCACGGGCGCATTTCAGGATATGGCCATGCAAAACCAGAGTCATATATTCGCGACCTTTTCCCGGCCCGATCTCGTCTTCGAGCGCGGCGAAGGCGTGCGACTGTATGACGACAAGGGCGAGGACTATATCGACCTGACCGCCGGCATCGCCGTCAATGCGCTGGGCCATGCCCATCCCCATCTGGTGGAAGCCCTGAAAACCCAGGCCGAGAAGATCTGGCACCTGTCCAACCTGTTCCGCATTCCCGATCAGGAGCGTCTCGCCGACCGGTTGTGCGAGGCGACCTTCGCCGATCGCGTATTCTTCACCAATTCCGGTGCCGAGGCGATCGAATGCGCTATCAAGACGGCGCGGCGCTACCACTGGGCCAAGGGCAGCCCCGAGCGCATCAACATCCTGACCTTCGAAGGTGCCTTTCACGGCCGTACGCTGGCGACCATCGCCGCCGGCGGTCAGGAGAAATATCTCGAAGGCTTCGGCCCGAAGGCGCCCGGTTTCATCCAGCTTCCCTTCGACGATGACAAGGCGCTCGCCGGAGCGATTGACGGCGAGACCGCCGCCATCCTGATCGAGCCGATCCAGGGTGAAGGCGGCGTGCGTCCGGTGCCAGCCGCCTTTCTGCGGCGTTTGCGCGAAATCTGCGACGAAAATGGCCTGCTCCTCATTTATGACGAGATCCAGACCGGTGTCGGCCGCACGGGCAAGTTCTTTGCCCATGAATGGTCGGGCGCGGTGCCCGATATCATGGCGGTGGCCAAGGGCCTTGGCGGCGGCTTTCCCATTGGTGCCTGCCTGGCCACGGAAGATGCGGCCTCCGGCATGACACTCGGCGTGCATGGCACCACCTTCGGCGGCAATCCGCTCGCCATGGCCGTCGGCAATGCCGTGCTCGATGTGGTGCTGGAAGATGGTTTCCTTGCTCATGTTCGCGACATGTCGAAAGTGCTGCGCCAGCATCTGGCCGAACTGGTCGACAACTATCCCGATCTGGTCGAAAGCGTGCGCGGCGATGGCCTGTTGCAGGGGCTGAAGGCGAAGGTGCCCAACACCGACATCATCGCCGCAATGCGTGAAGCGCGTGTCCTGGCGATCGGTGCCGGCGACAATGTGGTTCGCTTCGCGCCACCGTTGACCGTCACCGCCGGGGAATTGCGCGAAGCGCGTGCGCGCATGGATGCGGCCTTCGCCAGCCTTGCGGCAGCCCGGAAAACCGGTACCGGCAAGAACGGGGAGGCGTGACCATGGCGGGTGGGGCAAGGCATTTCATCGACATCTCCACGCTGGACGGCGGGACGCTCACCGGTATTCTCGACAGCGCCAGCACCATGAAGGCCGATCTGAAATCCGGCAATGCGCCGGCCGACAAACCGCTTGCTGGCAAGATGCTGGCCATGATCTTCGAGAAGCCGTCGACGCGCACCCGCGTGTCCTTCGATGTCGGCATGCGCCAGCTCGGCGGCGAAACGCTGTTTCTGTCGGGCGCCGAGATGCAGCTCGGCCGTGACGAGACGATCGGCGACACGGCCCGCGTGCTGTCACGCTATGTCGATGCCATCATGATGCGCACGACCGAGCATGAACGCCTCATCGAAATGGCCGAATACGCCACCGTTCCGGTGATCAACGGATTGACCGACGACACCCATCCCTGCCAGATCATGGCCGATGTCATGACCTATCGCGAAAAGAAGGGTGACATCGCCGGCGCCCGGTTCGCCTGGTCGGGTGATGGAAACAATGTCCTGAATTCCTATATGGAGGCGGCGGCCCGCTTCGGCTTTTCGATGCATGTCGCTGCGCCGGAAGGTTCCGACCCGTCGCAGGAATATGTCGAATGGGCGCGCGCCAATGGTGGCGACATCCATGTCGGCCACGACCCGGTGACGGCCGTTGCCGATGCCGACTGCGTCGTTACCGATACCTGGGTGTCCATGAACCAGGAACACCGTGCCCGTGGCCACAACGTGTTCCAGCCCTATCAGGTCAATGCCAAACTGATGGCGAAGGCAAAGCCCGACGCAATTTTCATGCACTGCCTGCCGGCCCATCGTGGCGAGGAGGTAACCGACGAGGTTCTCGACGGCCCGCAGTCCGTGGTGTTCGACGAAGCCGAAAACCGCCTGCACGCCCAGAAAGCCATCCTCGCATGGTGCCTGGGTTCCGGTAACGCATCCTGACCCGGCCGGGCCTTCTGGCTTCCGGGTCGGATCGCTCACAAGGATGAACAATGACTGATGCCAGCCCTTTCGCGGCCATAAAATTTGCCGGCGACGACAAGGTTGTGCCCTTCGAGGTCTCGCCTCTCGACATTCGCGGCCGCGCCATCCAGCTCGGTCCGATGCTGAACGCCATTCTTTCGCGCCATGATTATCCCGCACCCGTCGCCACGCTGCTTGGCGAGGCGGTGGTACTCACCGTACTGCTTGGCACCTCGCTCAAATTCGAGGGCAAGTTCATCCTGCAGACCCAGACCGACGGTCCGGTGTCGCTGCTGGTCGCCGATCTGCGCACGCCCGACGCCATGCGCGCCTACGCGCGCTTCGACGCCGAAGCCGTCGCTGCGGCAGTCGCTGCCGGCGATGCCTCATCCGAGGCGTTGCTCGGCAATGGCTTCATGGCGATGACCATTGACCGTGGACCGCGCATGCAGCGCTATCAGGGCATCGTCGAATTGACCGGCGCCTCGCTTGAAGAGGTCGCCCGGCAATATTTCCGCCAGTCCGAACAGATTCCGACCCGCGTGCGTCTTGCCGTGGCCGAAATGATTACTCCTGGCGAGAACGGTCCCGAGAGCGCCTGGCGCGCCGGAGGACTGATGGCCCAGTTCCTGCCGGAGGCGCCGGAGCGCATGCGCCTGAAGGATCTGCCCGGCGGCGAGCATCCTATGGGCATCGAGGCCGAGGACCGGTTCCGCGAGGATGACGCCTGGCTCGAGGCTCAGTCTCTGGTCGAAACCATTGCCGTCGACGAATTGACCGATCCGGCCATCGGCTCCGAACGCCTGCTCTACCGGTTGTTCCACGAACATGGCGTGCGCGTCTTCGACGGGGCAAAGGTCGCCGACAAGTGTTCGTGCTCGCACGACAAGATCGTCGAACTGATCCGAGCCTTTCCCGACGACGAGCGCGAGGAGGCCTTCGAGGACGACCGCATCGTCTCGACTTGCGAGTTCTGCAACACGGTTTACGAGATCGGTCGCGACGAATTGTGACAGCCCCCGCTTTCAGGTGGCAGCGCAAGTCTCAATTCAGCACCGTGCTGGCGTCAGGCAGGTCGAGTGAAAAGGCGGGAATGGCGACGTCGAAACGGTTGCCGTCCTCGTCCGCCATCGTGTAGCTGCCGCGCATGAAGCCCGATGGCGTCGTCAGCGGGCATCCGCTGGTATATTCGAAGCAATCGCCCGGGCCCAGCACCGGCTGTTCGCCGACCACGCCCGGCCCGCGCACTTCCTCGATCTCGCCATTTGCGTCAACGATGTGCCAATAGCGTGACAGGAGCTGTACGCTCGTGTCCCCCCGGTTCTCTATTGTCACCTGATAGGCCCAGAAATACCGGCTTTCCTGCGGCGAGGAACGTTCGTCGATATAGACGGGCAGGACGCTGACGCTGATCTGCCTGGTTTCCTGTCGGTACATCGGTTCGTAGTTATTGTGCGGGTTGCGGATTGGAATCGGATTTTGCCGAAATGCTGGCGCGCGGCAAGGGGTGGCGTTATCAACTTTCCCAACTGGTCCGGTATCGAGGCATGATTTGCCCGAACCGGTGAACAATCGCGGAGACCCTACGTGCTCGACGGCAGGATGCGACTGATCATCGGCCCGGCGCTCGACCGCTCCGGTCGTGCGCTTGCCAGAGCCGGTGTGAGCGCCGATGCCGTAACGCTCGCGGGTTTCGGCCTGGCGCTCGCCGCCGCCATCCTGATCGCCTGGCAGTACTACCTTGCCGGGCTGTTTGCACTGGGCTTCAGCCGGTTCGCCGACGGTCTCGACGGTGCGGTGGCGCGCGCGACTCGCAAGACAGATTTCGGCGGCTTTCTCGACATCGTGCTCGACTTCGCCTTTTACGGCGCGATTCCGCTCGGCTTCGTCTTCGCCGATATCCAAGCCAACGGCGTTGCCGGTGCGGTGCTGCTCTTTGCCTTCTACGTCAACGGTGCGAGCTTTCTCGCCTTCGCTGTCCTTGCCGAAAAGCACGGATTACAGACATTGGCGCGCGGCGAAAAATCGCTGTTTTTCACCACCGGGCTGGCCGAAGCGAGCGAGACGATCCTCGTTTTTATCGCGATGTGCATTTTGCCTGGCTGGTTTCCCATACTCGCCTGGGTATTCGCCGCACTGACACTTTATACAGCGCTGTCGCGCATCGTTCTGGCGGCGCGCACATTTTGACAGGAACCAACAACCTTGACGCAGATGGGGAGGAAGACATGCCACGCAAGCTTGTGAGTTCGGGGTCGCACCTGGAGCCGGTCATCGGTTTTTCGCGGGCGGTGCGCATCGGCAACCAGATTGCCGTCGCCGGCACCGCACCGATCGCCGCTGAAGGCGGCACGGCTGCCAAGGGCGACGTCTACGGTCAGACGCAACGTTGCATCGAGATCATCGAACAGGCGCTGAAGGATGCCGAAGCCGGCCTCGACAGCGTCATCCGCACCAGGGTGATGTTGACCGATATCGCCACCTGGCGTGAGGCGGCCCGCGCCCATGGCCACGTCTTCGGGGAAATCAGACCTGCCTGTACCTTCGTCGAGGTTTCGGGTTTCATCGATCCCGACTGGCTGGTCGAGCTGGAAGCCGATGCCGTGACCGATTAGCGCGCCGTTTTCGCCAGCGCCCGGCCGATATCCTCGATCAGGTCGTCGGCATCCTCCAGTCCGACCGACAGTCGGACCAGCCCGTCGCTGATCCCCAGTACCTCGCGCGCCTCCGCCGACAGGTTCTTGTGCGTCGTGGTTGCCGGATGCGTCACCAGGCTCTTGGCGTCGCCCAGATTGTTGGAGATGCGGATGAGTTCCAGCCCGTTTTCGAAGGCGAACGCGCCTGCCTTGCCGCCCTCCAGTTCGACAGCGACCAGCGTCGAACCGTTGGCCATCTGCCGGCGTGCAAGATCGGCCTGCGGGTGGTCGTCGCGGCCGGGATAGAGCACGCGGGCAATTCCCGGCGCCTCAGCCAGATAGTCGGCGATCTTCTCTGCTGTTTGCGTCTGCTGGCCGACCCTCAGCGCCAGGGTTTCGAGGCCCTTTAGCATGACCCACGCATTGAACGGGCTCATGCCCGGTCCGGTATGGCGGAAATAGTCGTGCAGATTTTCGTCGATCCATTCCTTGTCCGACAGCACGATGCCACCGAGGCAGCGGCCCTGCCCGTCGATGTGCTTGGTCGTCGAATAGACGACGATGTCGGCGCCGAGGTCGAGCGGCTTCTGCCATAGTGGCGTGGCGAACACATTGTCGACGATGAGCTTGGCACCGTTTTCGTGGGCGAGGTCGGCGATCGCCGCGATGTCGCACAGTTCCAGCGTCGGGTTGGTTGGGCTTTCCAGAAAGAACACCTTGGTGCTGGGCCTGACCGCCGCCTTCCAGGCTTCGATGTCCCTGCCATCGACCAGCGTGCATTCCACGCCATAGCGCGGCATCAGCGTCTCGATCACCCAGCGACAGGAGCCGAACAGCGCACGCGCGGCGACGATATGGTCGCCCGCATTGGCCTGGCAGGCGATCGACGCAGCGACGGCGGCCATGCCCGACGCGGTCGCGCGCGCATCCTCCGCGCCTTCCAGCAGGCACATGCGCTTTTCGAACATGTCGACGGTCGGATTGGCGTAACGCGAATAGATGAAGCCCTCATCCTCGCCCTTGAAGCGAGCCTCGGCAGCCTCCGCATTGTCGTAGACGAAGCCCTGGGTCAGGAACAGCGCCTCGGACGTCTCGCCGAACGCCGAACGCTGCGTGCCGCCATGCACCATTTCGGTTGCGGGCCGCCACTGACGCCTTGCCTTAAGTTCGGTATTGTCCGCTTTCATCTCAAGCCTCCGTCGCCCGTTCCCCGAAGAAAGGAAATTTAGGCATAAAAAAACCGGTTCGCGCGTAAAAGCGCCAACCGGATCGTATATCCGCAGCCCTTTTAGCGACTTGTTTTACGTGGCTGCAAGCCGGCCATCCTTTTGGGAAAGGCAAATCACCACGGAATATGGTGTGGTTTACGCTTCAAGCGCGGTTGCGTCAATCATGCGATGGGCTATTGCTGTATTTTGTCTCGTCGAACGCGGAAATGATCGCCCTTGCCGCAAACCGGAATCCTGCCCGATACCGATATTCTTCGCCTGTTCGAAACGGGCGCCATCAGCGCGCCTGAACCCGATCCCGACCAGGTTCAGCCGGCAAGCCTCGATCTGAGATTGGGCGACAGGGCCTATCGCATCCGCGCCTCCTTCCTGCCCGGCAGCCATGCCACGGTGGCTGACAAGCTCGAACGCCTGAAGCTGCACGAATTCGACCTGAAGGACAGCGCGGTGCTGGAAACCGGCTGCGTCTATCTCGTGCCGCTGCAGGAGCACCTCGCCCTGCCGGACGAGATCGCCGCGTCCACCAATCCGAAGAGTTCGACTGGCAGGCTCGACATTTTCACCAGAGTGATCGCCGACCGTGCCCAGGGTTTCGACCACATCGAACCCGGCTATCGCGGCCCGCTCTATCTCGAGATCAGCCCCTCGACCTTCCCTGTGGTCGTGCGTGCCGGCTCGCGTCTGTCACAGATCCGCTTTCGTATCGGCGATGCAGCGCTGGATGATGCCGCGCTCGCAAGGCTGCATGCCGAACAGACGCTTGTCGCCGCCACGCAGCCGCATATCCATGGCGGTGGCATTGGCCTGTCGATCGACCTGGAGGGAGACTCGAACCGCCTCGTTGGCTATCGGGGAAAACGCCATACCGGCGTCATCGACGTCGACACGAAGGCGGCCTGTTCAATCCTCGATTTCTGGGAACCGATTCACAATCGCGGTTCGGCCGACCTCGTCCTTGATCCGCATGAATTCTATATCCTGGTTTCGCGAGAGGCCGTGCATGTGCCGCCTGATCACGCCGCCGAGATGGTGCCCTTCGACCCGCTGGTCGGCGAGTTCCGTGTCCACTATGCCGGCTTCTTCGATCCCGGTTTCGGCCACGCCGAGGCCGGCGGCGCCGGGGCGAGGGCGGTCCTCGAGGTTCGCAGCCATGAGGTCCCGTTCATTCTTGAAGATGGCCAGCTCGTCGGCCGGCTGGTCTATGAGCGCATGAGCGCGATACCGAAACGCCTGTACGGCTCAGGCCTCGGTTCGAATTACCAGGCCCAGGGCCTGAAGCTCTCCAAGCATTTCCGCGCCGATTGAGATGGCGATCAGTTGTCGTCCTCGCACGGCCAGGTCGTCGGAATCTGCACTTCCGGTGGCAGCATGGTCGTTGTATCGCCGCACGACATGTCGATCTGCCATTGCGCCAGCCCGATCGCCTGCGACAGGTCCACGCCCTCGATCCGCGTCAGGTAGAAATAGGCGCCGGTGAAATCGATCGGCGTGTCGAAGCGCGCGAGGCGAAAGTCGGCGCGCGCCACATTGGCATGGGTGAAATTGGTGCCGTTGATGTCGGCATTGGTAAACACGGCCCGGCCCAGTTCCGATTTCTCGAAGTCGACATTGGCCAGCGCGGCATCGGTGAAATCGGCGCGCTGCATCTCGGATTTGCCGAATCGCGCCGACGTCAGGTCGGTTCCCGCAAATGAGGTGCGGAAACCGATCGCCTTTTCGAAATTGGCGCCGGCCGCCTTTGACGCATCGAGCATCGAGCGCAGCAGATTGGCCTTGGAAAGATCGGCGCCGTCGAGGCCGGACTTGCGCAGATCGGTGGAGGTGAAATCCGTCCCGCTGAGATCGGCGCCCGACAGATCGACCCCTCCGATGATGAGATTGCGCTTCCTGCATCCGCTCCAGTCTACCCCGGGATTCGGATCGGCATTGCAGTCGGCGGCATTGGCCGGCCTCGGCGTCCATGCCATCAGCCCGACCGCAAAGATTGTGGCCGTCATCACCGCCCGCGTCGCGGCCCTCGTCGCGCTTGGCAGTGATCGGGTAAACCGTCGCTGTTTTGTTATTGTGCTGTGGTGCAAGAAAACCTCCCGCCAGATCGAGTTGGGCCGGGTGTTACCCGACCAGGACAACTATGCCTTCCGGTCCCCGCCGCCGGCAAGCATCTTACCCGATATTGGCATTTCGGGAGGAATTTGCCAGCCCGTGCGGCGTCTTTTCCCAGCGGAACGGATCGAGAATGAGCTGATAGAGCGCCCGCCAGCCTGCCACCGAGATCAGCAGCCAGTAGACGGGCAGCGCCAGCAGCCATATTGGCGAGGACCTGCCGCCGGATTGCTGGCGCACCCCATGGGCGAGCGAGGCGTAGGTCGTATAGCCGCCCACGAGATTGAACAGGGAAATTCCGAGTAGCAGCGTGTCGCCGCCATGGGTGCCCCAGACAAGAAAGCTTGCCAGCTGCCAGGCGAGATAGGCGAGGAAGAAGGGGTGGATCAGCATGGAGACAACGATGGCGGTAATCGTCAAATGGAAGAACAGGCTTCCTGTCGCACCCAGTTCGCGCGCCGTACGCAGCGGATTGCGCGAATGGACCAGCATCGTTTGCAGCCAGCCCTTGAGCCAGCGCGTGCGCTGTTTCATCCACACCGACATGATCGGCGGTGCCTCCTCATGGGTCGGGCAGGTGATCGTGCCGCAGCGCCGTCCGAGCCGAGCCAGACGAATGCCGAGATCGGCGTCTTCGGTCACGTTGAATGGATCCCAGCCGCCAGCCGCCCTGAGCAGTTCGGTGCGGAAATGGTTCGATGTCCCGCCAAGCGAAAGCGGCGCGCCCAGCCTCTCCAGCAAGGGCAATGTCCCGAGAAACTGGGTCCGGTATTCGATCGCGAACAGCCGCGTCAGCCAGCTCTGCGTACGGTTGTGGATCAGCAATGGCGCCTGGACGCAGGCGAGCCTCTCTCCGCCCGCTTCGAGTTTCTCGAAGGCCTCGCGCAATTGCAGTTTGTGCGGCCGATCCTCCGCATCATAGATGACGGTATATCGACCCGAACAAAGTGGCAGGGCGTAGTCGAGCGCCTTGGGCTTGGTACGCGGTTCGCAGGGCGGACACACGATCACTTCGAAACCTTCAGGCAAATCGAGCCGGCGTATTGCCTGTATGGTCTCCGGATCGTCTTCCTCGCAGACGAGGAAGACTTCGCGCTTCGATACCGGCCAGTCGAGCCGGTCGAGCGCGGCGACCAGATGGGCAACTTGCCCCGCCTCGCCCTTGAGTGCGACCAGTATCGAATAGACGGGAAGCTCTTCCGGTGCGATCCGTCGTGGGCGGAAGGGCCGTCTCACGTCGGTTCCGCTGATATCCAGCATCACGATCAGCATCGCCCTGAGCAGAATGCTCGCCAGATAGAAGACTGCGAGAAATACGGCAGCGGCGACAAAAGCGGCATGCAGGTCGAAGAAGACCCCGCCGCCGATAAGCAGCCCGGCAAAGACAAGCGCGACCGCCTGCCCGCTGGTCAGTCGCCGTCTCGCCGAATAGACCGGCAATCGTTTTGCCAGATCATTGACCGCCCGCCTTGCGTAACCCTGTCGGCTGGCTTCGAACAGGCTGCGCCTAAGCGTCACCTGCCCGGTAAAGACGGCACGGCGGAAGGTGTCCGGCATCTTGTTCGCCAGCGTGGCGACGCGCGCATAACCGCTTGCTTGCGGCGAGACGAACAGTCGCGAGCGATCCCCGAGCAATTCCTTGGCGCCGATTGCCCGCAATTCGTCGACGCTCGCTGTTGCCCTGGAGACGATACGGCCTGGATCGGGTCCTTGCCGGCTGAATTGCGCGCCGACTTGTGCGGCGAGGCGCCGCTCATAGTCCTCGCGCGCGATGACGCCGCGGTGGATGAGGATTTCACTGGCCGCTATTCCCGTGCGATCGGAGATTGCCGCCGCCTTTGCAAGCAGATGCAGGGGCAATCCGGTCCGCTCCAGAAAGGCGATATCGGCAGGCAGTGCGGTACCTGCGACACCATACGGGTCGGCTTTTACGCTGTTGCCGTCGTTCGGTCGCACAAATGATTTGGCCCGTATGCCGGCATCTCGCGGCCGCGGCACGCGAGCGGATGGTTGCGGTTCGCCGGCCGGCTGGCCCCACGCCGGGTCCAATTGAAGTTCCCCCTTGCCCGTAAACCTGCTAAAGCAGCATTGCGGCGGCTTTGGCCAAGTATTGTGGCTTGACCGAAAGCTTACAATCCATGCGGGAAGAATGCGAGTCCCAAACCTTCGAGTGCTTGCAAGGAACGCTCTGAAAGCTGCCGCCTGCGTTTTTGTGGTGGCGGCGGCTGTTTTCGCATCCGGCATGCCTTCGATGGCCCAGGGTGTTTCGATCCCGAATTTCTGGGATCCGGGCGAGCATCTTGCCAAGCCCGATCTTTCCACGCTGCAGCGTCTGCGCTTCCTGACGACGACAGACTTCCCGCCGTTCAACTTTATCGACCGCAGGAAACGGCTGACCGGCTTTCACGTCGATCTGGCCCGCGCCGTATGCGCCGAACTCGATATTCTGCCGAAATGCCAGATCCAGGCGCTGCCCTGGGATGAACTGGAACAGGCGATGGCGCACGGAGATGGCGATGCGATCATTGCCGGTATCGAGATCAACGCCGAAACCCGCAAGCGTTTCGAATTCTCGCGGCCCTATCTGCGCATTCCCGCCCGCTTCATCGCGCGCAAGTCGGACAGGCTGGGCGAACCGATGGGTGAGGTCGTGCTGCGCCACAGGGTCGGGCTGGTGGCCGGCTCCCAGCATCTGATCTGGTTCGACACAGTATTTCCGCGCGGCCTGCGCGAGGTCTTTCCGACGCGGCAGGCTGCCCTGGACGCATTGCAGGCCGGGCGGATCGATCTGGTCTTTTCCGATGCCGTATCTTTGTCCTTCTGGCTCCTTTCGGAGGCTTCAAAGGATTGCTGTGCCTTTGCCGGTGGGCCCTATTTGCCTTCATCCGATTTCAGCCAGGGCCTCGCCATCGCCTTCCCCAAGGGGCGTACCGATCTTTCCGCCGCCGCCGATTACGCCTTGAAGGAAATCAGCGAGAATGGCGTCTTCGCCGAACTCTATCTGCGCTATTTTCCGCTCGGACTTTACTGAACACTACTTTTTGAAGGGCACCATCAGCGTCCAGTCGAGCCGGACGGGCTTCTCGTCCTGCCATTCTTTCAGCCCGATCTGCATGCCATCATGGCCGAGCGCCGGCTGCGGCACATAGGTCGAGAACATCCTGTCCCAGATCGACAGATTGAAGCCGTAATTGGAATCGGTCTCGTTTCGGTCCGAGGAATGATGCACACGATGCATGTCGGGCGTGACGATAACGAGCCGCAGCCCTTTGTCTAGCCATGTTGGCAGACGCATGTTGGCATGATTGAACATCGCGCCGCCATTGAGCACGATCTCGAAGATCAGCACCGAGACGGCCGGCGCGCCAAGCGCGATGACCACAACATATTTCCACACCATCGACAGCAGGATCTCGATCGGGTGGAAGCGGATCGCCGTCGATACGTCGATGTCGATGTCGGAATGGTGCATGCGGTGGATTCGCCACAGGATCGGTATCTTGTGCGAGGCCAGATGCGACAGCCAGATCGCGAAATCGAGTACCGCGAAGGAAGCGATGATGGCAAACCATCGCGGCGCGGCGATCATGTTGAACAGGCCGACACCTTCTGCCTGCGCCCATAGCGCCCCGCCCACGGCAGCCGTCTTGAACACCAGGCGCAGCAGCACCGAATCGATGAGTACGATGGTCCAGTTGGTGAACCAGCGCTTCGCCTTGACCGGATGCAGGTCACGCTTCGGCGCAAGAATTTCCAGCGCCGCGAAGACGACGAAAAGGCCGATGAAGATCGCCAGTCTTGTCTGCGCTTCCTGCATCTGCCCTCCGTGTTTCGGTCACCGCGAATATGGGCCACGAACCCCTCGGTGGCCAGAACCGTGGACGATATGACACGTCCCGCGCCGCAGGTCGTGTCAATCAGGTTCAATTGACGGTGAAAAGGATACGGTGCCGCCCGATCATGGGATCGGTTCTTGCGTCACCTACAGCGTCTGGTGGCGCGCCTTGGCCCCGCGCTCGATCGCCGCGCATGCGAGCCGGTCGAGATCGAGCCGGTCACGCAGGATTTGCAGCAGCCGCAATTCCTCCTGCTCCAGATGCAGATCGGCAGCCGCGATCTCGACCGCCAGCGCATAGGCGGTCTCGTACAGCTTTTTCGGCAGGACTTCCTGCGCATTGGTCATGATCTGGTCGAGCCCGTTGTCTTCCTGCAGGATGGTGGTGCATTGCGCCGCCGCCGCCATCAGGTCTTCCATGTCGTAGTCGGCAAAGACCGGCAGAGTCTTGATGATGTCGCCCATCTTGGCCAGTTCGTTGTCGGTCATCGTTCGGTCCGCTGCGGACATCGTTACCATGATGTGGATCAGCGCATCGTGCGGCGTGGGCTTGGCCATTCGCGTTTCCTCGTTTTCGGGAGATTGACGTGTTTGATATCGCCGCCAAACTATGCGTTAAGACACCACGCCGCAAGCGGCTTGGAAATCCAGCCACCTTACTCTAAGAACCGCGCCAACAGGCGCTCTGCCGCGCCGTTGAAGCCGGAATCCCGCATGATGAGCACGAATACCCTTCCTCAATTGGCACTGACGCCCGAACTCGCCGAGGCCGCCTCCGCCTGCAAGGCGTGGGATTTCGAGGAGGCGCGCAAGATCGTTCGCCGTTACGAAAGAAGCGGCTATCCCGAAGAGGTGCTGTTCGAGACCGGTTACGGCCCGTCCGGCCTGCCGCATATCGGCACCTTTGGCGAGGTGGCACGCACCTCCATGCTCCGTTATGCCTTTCGCGTACTGACCGAGGACAGGGTGGCGACGCGCCTTCTGTGCTTTTCCGACGATATGGACGGCATGCGCAAGATTCCGGACAACGTGCCCGACAAGGCGATGCTCGAACCCTACCTGCACATGCCGCTGACTGCCGTACCCAATCCATTTGGCGGCAACTACGAAAGTTTCGGCCACCACAACAACGCGATGCTGCGCCGCTTCCTCGATACCTTCGGCTTCGACTACGAATTCGCCAGCGCCACCGACTATTACAAGTCCGGCCGCTTCGACGAGATCCTGCTGCGCGTCGCCGAACGCTATGACGACATCATGGCGATCATGCTGCCGACTCTGGGCGAGGAGCGTCAGGCGACCTATTCACCCTTCCTGCCGATTTCTCCGACGACCGGCCGCGTGCTCTATGTACCGATGAAGGATGTCAACGCCTCCGACGGCACGATCACCTATGTCGACGAGGACGGCGCGGAAGTGACGCTGCCGGTCACCGGCGGCCATGTGAAGCTGCAGTGGAAGCCCGATTTCGGCGCACGCTGGGCAGCGCTTGGCGTCGATTTCGAGATGTTTGGCAAGGACCACGGGCCGAACATGATGGTCTATGACAGCATATGCCGGGCGCTGGGCGGCCGCCCGCCGGAGCATTTCGTCTACGAACTCTTTCTCGATCAGAACGGCGAGAAGATTTCGAAATCGAAGGGTAATGGGCTGACCATCGACGAATGGCTCACCTACGCCCCGACCGAGAGCCTGTCGCTGTTCATGTTCCAGAAGCCGAAATCGGCCAAGCGGCTCTATTTCGATGTCATACCGCGTGCTGTCGACGACTATTTCCAGTTTCTCGCCGCCTATGACAGCCAGGACATGGCGCAGCGCCTGCAGAACCCGGTCTGGCACATCCATGCCGGCAATCCGCCCAGGATCGACATGCCGGTCTCCTTCAACATGCTGCTCAACCTGGTCAGCGCGTCGAACGCCCACGACAGGTCGATCCTGTGGGGTTTCATCTCGGCCTATCATGAGGGCGCGACGCCGCAGAACCATCCCAAGCTCGACGAACTCGTCGGTTACGCGATCCGCTATTTCGAGGATTTCGTCAAACCGACCAAGAAGTTCCGCCTGCCCGACGAGGCCGAGCGCGCCGCGCTTGAAAAGCTCGATGCGCGCCTGGCCGCGCTCGACCCGCATGCAAAAGGCGAAACCATCCAGGACGAGGTCTTCGAGGTGGGCAAGGAAGCGGGCTACGAGAATCTGCGCGAATGGTTCCGCACGCTCTATTCAGTGCTGCTCGGCCAGGAGCAGGGCCCGCGTTTCGGTTCCTTCGTGGCGCTGTACGGTATCGAGCGCACGCGTGCGCTCATCGCCGAGGCGCTGGCCGGCAATCTCGTCGCCGGTGGGGCGTGATTTCCTACTGATCCAGTCCGCCGGTCGGGTTGGGCGATGCCGGCAGATCATTGTCGATTGTTGCGGCCGGCGGCGCGTCCGGCTCGGGTAGCGGTATCAGCGCGTCGGTCGCGCTGAGACCCGGCGCCAGCAGCGGACCTTCCCCTGTTGCCGTCTGGATGGGGTCGGCCTGCGGCAGTTCCCGGTCGGGCAGGCTGGCGATCGTCCCCTGGCGCCACTGTCCGCGCCCGGCCTTTTGTGCCTTGCCGAAGGCTTTGTCGTAATCGGCACCGGCTTTCGGCTTTGCCCAGCCCTGTTCGACCAGCCATTCCCCGATATCGCGCCCGGCGATGCGGCAGTGCGTGACGATGCGATCGCTGTTGGCCGACTTGTCCTCCAGCGCGGCCGACACCCGCGCCTCCAGCGTGTCATCCGACGCTCCGGTCCCTGGTTCAACCGGATCGCATTCGATCGGACGCTGGCGAATGAGGCGTCGCAATGCCGAACTTGCGAATTTGCCGCATGGCCAGCGCTGTGCTTCACCCGCACCGCAAACGGCATCGCCCGCAAGCGGCTCGATGCCGGCGATGACGATTTCCCTGGTTCCCGACTTGAGCACGCCGGGGGAGACGACCAGCGCGCGCCGCCAGCGTTCCGGCTCTGGCGGACGCGGCGGCGGGGGCGGCGGTTCCGCGGCCGGCAGCCGAACGATCATCCGGTCGTGCACTTCAGGTCCGGGCAACACATGATCAGGCGTCACATTGCGGATGTCGCCACGCACCGTTTCGAGCACCGGCTTCCTGTCCGTTTCCTTTGCTGGCGCTTTCACCGTTTCCTCCGGCTTTTCCGCGTCCGGTCTGTCAGCCGGTTCGGATTTGGCGGCAGGCACTGCTTCGGATTTCGCGGCTTCGTCAACCGGTGAGGGCGGCATTTGCCGTGACGACCAGCCGGCATAGACGATTGCGGCCGCAGCACAGCAAAGGGCGATGACGATGCCGGCAATGACGCGCATGGTGTCCTGACCGTGTTTCGAACGGGTCTTCTCTCGACTGGTACTTACTGGCTGGCCCAGATGATTCGCGCCATCCAGTCGATTTCCTCCGGCTTGAAGGCCCGGTCGGGATGTTCGGGGTTGAGCGACTGCAATTCGATCGCTTTGGTCGAACGCCGCGCCAGCAGTTTCGCCATCACCTCGCCGTCGAGTGTCCTGACCACAACGCGATCGCCTTTCCGGATCGTGGCACCGGGCGCAACGATGATGATGTCCCCGTCGCGATAGAGCGGCAGCATGGAATCGCCTGAGACTTCCAGCGCATAGACCGCGTCCTGGTCCCCGTTCGGGAAGTTGATCTCGTCCCAGCCCTGGCCGGCCGGAAAGCCGCCATCGTCGAAAAACCCGCCGACGCCGGCCTGCGCGAAGCCGATCAGCGGCACCTGCAATTCACCGGGCGTGCCGTATTTGTCCGGCACCGCCCTGAGCGTGTTCTTGCGCGCGGCCTTCGCTGCCCCCCGGAAACCGGGAATCAGCGCCATGAATTCTTCGAGACTGGTGTCGGTCGCCCGCAACACCCGTGCGACCGATTCCGTCGAGGGCCAGCGCGGTCGCCCGACGCCGGTCACCCGTTTCGATTTGTTGAAGCTGGTCGGATCGAGCCCCGCCGCCCGGGCGAGACCGGACGGAGTCAGCCGTTTCTTCTCGGCCAGAGAATCGATCGCCGCCCACACCCCTTCATGGGAAAGCATATGCCCACCGCCCATGACATCGCGGAGTTGATCCGCAAGGAAATTATTCCTGAAAAGCGTAGCCTCGAAGCCATACCGAGTCTACCCCTGCCAGGCTGCTCGCAGGCGAGCGTGGCACCAGCGCAACAGATTTGAGTGCACAACCGTGCGAACCGGAGAAATTCTCAGATCGCATGATAGGCCTCGCGGCCCGACACGATCATGTTTTCGAGCAGTTCCAGCTTGTCCTGGCCCCAGAACGTCTCGCCCTTGTAGACATAGGCCGGCACACCGATCGCATCGGCAGCGCTCGCCGCCTCGCTGTTGGCGGCAACGGCGTTGGCTGCATCTTCGCCGCCTGCCGCCGCCAGCACCGCCTCGGCATCATGACCCGTGGCGGTCAGCAGTTCGGCGACGACGTCCTCATCGGAAATATTCTTTTCCTCCGCCCACACCGCGCGGCACGCTGCGAAAATGAATCCATCCGGATCTCCGCCGCCAAGCACGATCGCTGCCGCGCTCAGATCGGCGGTCGTCGGATTGACCGGAAAGAAGGCGGGTTTCAGATTGAGCTTCACCTTTCGCAATTCGGCATGACGCTGCAATTCTACAAAACGGTAGCGCTGGCGCATGGCCGAACGCTGGGGCAGGGGAACCGACCCCGATTGCTCCCACAATTTGCCGAGGGTGACCGGCCTGAAATTGACCTGCAGGCCGTGGCGCCGTGCAATTTCCATCAGGGTCTCGTGACCGAGATAGACATTGGGAGATATCACCGTGAAATAATAGTCGATTGCCTCGGCCATGCTGCTCCCCCTCTTGTCGTTCACGTCGGTTTTGACGCCTTTCGCAGGGCAATGTACACCGGAGTGAGCCTGTCGCAAGGCGCAGGCCAACAACAGTTCGCGATAGGTCCCGCAATGAAACAAACCCCCGAGGAATTGCTGGCGCGCGCCTATGCGCTGTCCGACGCGGCGGAGGCCAAGGCGCTCTACCGCGACTGGGCGACGACCTATGACGCGACCATGCTCGGCGGTCTCGGCTATCTCACCCCATCGCGCACGGCTGACTTGCTTGCCGGCAATCTGGCAGAAAGGGATGCTTCCATCCTGGATGTGGGCTGCGGTACGGGACTTGCTGGCGAAGCATTGGCCGGACGCGGCTTTTTGGACATCGACGCCCTCGATTATTCACCCGAAATGCTGAAAGTGGCCGGTGCGAGGCTTCACGAGGGGCAACGCGTCTACAACCGGCTGATCGAGGCCGATCTCAACGCCCCGCTTGATCTGGCGAACGACAGCTATGACGCGTTGATCTGCACCGGCACCTTCACCCACGCCCATGTCGGCGCGGCCTGCCTCGACGAATTGTTCCGCATTTTGAAACCGGGCGGCCTGTTCGCCTGCACGGTTCACAAGGATGTCTGGCAACCGGCCGGCTTCGCAGAAAAGGTCGCCGAACTCGAAAAGTCAGGTAGGCTCGAAACGCTTGCCCACGAGCCGGGCACCTATTTCGCCGATAGCGCCGAACCGGACGGCTTTTACATTCTGTGGCGCAGCGGACAATGATTCCGACGCGACCCAACGCTTTCGTCATGCTCGGGCCCCGCTCCTTCGTCATCCTCGGCCTTGTGCCGAGGATTTGACGAATCCCGGAGGTTCCGTGATTCATTGGATGCTCGGGACAGACCCGAGCATGACGGCCGCAAGACGCGCTTCATAAAAAAAACCCGGCCTTGCGGGCCGGGCTTGTTTCGTCTGGCAGTTGAACGGCGTCACGCCGCCTTTTTCTGTTCGGCCTGCGGCTTCGGGTTGAAGCGCTCGTAGAACTTCTCGTCGCTCTGGGCCATTTCCAGCAGCAGCTTGTTCGGCTTGAACTGCTTGCCGTATTTCTTCTGCAATTTCTTGCACATCTCGACAAAGGCAGTGGTGCCCATGCCGTCGATATAGGAGATCGCTCCGCCGGTGAACGGCGCGAAACCGAAGCCGAGAATCGAGCCGACATCGGCCTCGCGCATGTCGGTCACCACGCGCTCCTCGACGCAGCGCGCGGCTTCCATCGCGATCACTGCATGGAAACGTTTGCGCAATTCCTGAACGTCGATTCTGTCGGGATCCTGCTGCGGATAGAGTTCGGCGGCGCCGGGCCACAGATGCTTCTTGGCGGGCTTGGCCGGATAATCATAAAAGCCCTTGCCGTTCTTGCGCCCGTAGCGGCCAAGTTCCTCGACCATCTTGTCGATCAGTTCGACATGGCGCGGGTCGACGGCCTTCTCGCCCAGATCGCGGATCGTCTGATGCATGATCTTGTGGGCCAGATCGATCGCGGTTTCGTCGGTCAGCGCCAGCGGCCCGACCGGCATGCCGGCGGCCTTGGCGACATTCTCGATCATTGCCGGCGGCACACCCTCGATCAGCATGTTGTAGGCTTCGTTCATGTAACGCAGCACCATGCGGTTGATGTAGAAGCCGCGCGAATCGTTGACCACGATCGGCGTCTTCCTGATGGCGCGCACATAGTCGAGCGCCATGGCCAGCGCCTTGTCGCCCGTCCTTTTACCCATGATGATTTCGGTCAGCATCATGCGGTCGACCGGCGAGAAGAAGTGGATGCCGATGAACTGCTTCTGCCTGGGGAAGTTCTTCGCCAGCCCCGTGATGGGGATCGTCGAGGTGTTGGATGCAAAGATCGCGCCGCGCTTCATGTGCTTGGCGGCTTCCTCGGTGACGATCTTCTTGATGTTTGAATCCTCGAACACCGCCTCAATGACGAGATCGCAATCGGCGAGCGTTGAATAGTCCGTCGTCGTCTCGATGAAGGAGAGCAGTTTCTCCTTGGCTTCCGGCGTCGAGCGGCCCCTGGAGATCGCCCGGTCCTCGATGCCTTCCGAATGCGCCTTGCCCTTGGCTGCTGCTTCCTTGTCGCGGTCGAGCAGGACGACCTTGATGCCGGCCTTCGCCGTCACATAGCCGATGCCCGCACCCATGAAGCCGCCGCCGCCAAGAATGGCGACCTTCCTGATCTTCGAGGCCGGCACATCGGCCGGGCGACGCGCGCCCTTGTCGAGTTCCTGCTTCGACAGGAACAGCGAGCGGATCATCATCCCCGCTTCCGTCGTGGTCAGCACATGCGCAAAATAGCGGGTTTCGACCCGAAGCGCGGCGTCGATCGGCAGCAGCAGGCCCTCATAGACGCATTTCATGATGCAGCGTGCGCCGGGATAGTTGTCATAGGTCTCGCGGCGGTAGATCGCGTTGGCCGGCGGGAAGAGCTGTGCGCCCTTGGCCGAATAAACCTGGCCGCCGGGCAGGCGGAAGCCCTTCTCGTCCCAGGGTTGGACGGGCTTCAGCCCGTCGAGGATCATCTTCTTCGCCGTTGCGATCAGCTTCTTCGGCGCCGCGACCTCATGGACCAGGCCGACGCGCTTGGCTTTCGCCGCGTCATAATTCCTGCCCTGCAGCAGCATCTGCAGCGCTTCCTGCGTGTCGATCAGGCGCGGCACGCGCTGCGTGCCGCCGCCGCCGGGGAACAGTCCGACCTTGACCTCGGGCAGGCCGACCTTCGCCTTGGGGCTATCCGACATCACCCGGCCATGGCAGGCAAGGCACAGTTCGAAACCGCCGCCAAGCGCAACGCCGTTGATCGCCGCGACCCAGGGTTTGCCCGAAGTCTCGAGCCTGCGGTTGATACGCTGGAGGAAAGACGAGTTCTCGAACAGGGTCTTGGCGGCCTCTTCGGGATCCTTGGTCTTCAACTTCTGATAGGCGACGACCGAGCCTTCCAGCATCGAGAGATCCGCGCCGGCGGAAAACGAGTCCTTGCCCGAGGTCACAACGACGCCCTTCACCTTGTCTTCGCTCGCCATTGCCTCCACGATTGCTTTGAGGTCTTCAACGACGCTCTGGTCGATGACGTTCATGGACTTGCCCGGCATGTCCCAGGTGACAAGCGCGATGCCGTCCGCATCAGTCTCGACGGTGAAATTCTTGTAAGCCATCTCAATTCCTCTCATTTGTCGCTCTGGCCTGCGCCATGCTGGCGGCAACGGCCACGGCGTTTGCACCGGACTCTTTCAGTCCGGCCAGAACGCCAAGATGATCTTCTTCATTCTTGTGCTGGTTGAGCTTCCAGGCGCCTTCGACTTTCGTCACCCGCATCCGCATACCGACGATCGCCCGTGACATCTTGTCGATATAGTCGTGCGGCGCGTCTGAGACGTGCCATTCGTCTGGTCGGCCCGCCTCGTTGACAGCGGTCAGCTCGTCGAGATGGCGGCGCAGTTCGTCCGGATTGTCGATGACCTCGAGCATGCCGTGCATGTGCACGGTCACATAGGTCCAGGTCGGCACCGCCTTGCCGGTCTCCGCCTTGGTCGGATACCAGCCGGGATGAATGTAGCTCTGCTCGCCCTGAAACACCGCGAGGCTCGGCCCCGAAAGATCGAGCTGCCAATGCGGATTGGCTCTCGCGATGTGGAACTCCAGGTGAATATCGTCGTCGTCGAACTTGACCACGCAAGGCGCATGGGTGGCATGCATTTCGTCGCCTGCACCGGTCACGATGCAGGCAAGCTGAATGCGCTGCGCGGCCTCGATCAGCACGGCGCGATCCTCAACCCTGAAGAAGGCGGGCTGGTACATGGTGGTTCACACCCGCTCGATGATCGTTGCCGTGCCCATGCCGGCGCCAATGCACAGCGTCACCAGCGCGGTGTTGAGATCGCGGCGCTCCAGTTCGTCGAGCACGGTGCCCAGGATCATCGCGCCGGTCGCACCCAGCGGATGGCCCATGGCGATCGCGCCGCCATTGACGTTCATCTTGGTGTGGTCGATGTCGAAGGCCTGCATGTAGCGCAGCACGACGGAGGCGAACGCCTCGTTCAGTTCGAACAGGTCGATATCGCTGAGTTTCATCCTGGCGCGCTTTAGAAGCTTCTCGGTCACGTCGACCGGGCCGGTCAGCATGATCGCCGGTTCCGAGCCGATATTGGTGAACGCCTTGATGCGCGCCCGCGGCTTGAGGCCCATCGACTTGCCGGCCTTCTTGTTGCCGAGCAGCACCGCACCCGCTCCGTCGACAATACCGGAAGAATTGCCGGCATGGTGGACATGGGTAATCGTCTCGACTTCGGGATAGCGTTGCACCGCAACCGCGTCGAAGCCGCCCATCTCGCCCATCATCACGAAGGAGGGGTCAAGCGAGGCGAGCGACTGCATGTCGGTGCCGGGCCGCATGTGTTCGTCGCGGTCGAGGATGGTGATGCCGTTGATGTCTTTCACTGGAGCGATCGATTTCTTGAACCGGCCGTCTTCCCAACTCTTCGCCGCACGCTTCTGGCTTTCGACCGCATAGGCGTCGACGTCGTCGCGCGTAAAGCCGTATTTGGTGGCGATCAGGTCGGCGGAAATGCCCTGCGGCACGAAATAGGAGGGAACGGCGACGGACGGGTCCATCGCCCAGGCGCCGCCTGAGGCGCCCATTCCGACGCGGCTCATCGATTCCACACCGCCGGCGATGACGATGTCATCGGAACCTTGCGCGATCTTTGCCGCGCCCAGATTGATGGCGTCGAGGCCCGAGGCGCAGAAACGCGAAATCTGGATGCCCGGCGCCTTGTTATCGTAGCCGGCCTCGAATGCGGCGGCGCGCGGAATGACCGAGCCGGCTTCGCCGACGGGATCGACGCAGCCGAAGACGATGTCATCGACCTGGCTCGTATCGAGTTCGTTACGGTCGCGGATGGCTTCAAGCGCCCCCGCCGCCAGCCTCACCGCCGGCACTTCGTGCAGGCTGCCGTCCTTCTTGCCGCGTCCGCGCGGCGTGCGAACATGATCGTAAATGAAAGCTTCAGGCATGTCCGGTCTCCTTGGATCGTTTCGCCGCGTATTCACCCTTGCGGACCGGAAGGCAGGATCGCCTCCGGCGCGGCCCAGTTCTCGAGAGTTTTAAGTCTGTTCGTCCAGGCGTTGATACCCGGGAAATCGGCCCAGTCCAGCCCGTAATGATCCGGCCAGAAAAGGTAGCCGGCGCAAGAAAAATCGGCGATGGTCGGCCTGTCGGTGGCCACCCAGTCGCGCCCGGCCATGTGCCGCTCGAAGGTTTTGATGGCGGCCATCATCCGCCCCTTCATGAACTCTGCTTCCGGCGTCTCGCCCTTGCCGGCGAAACGCACGAGAAAGCGGTAGGTCGCGATATAGCTGGTCAGCTTGTGATTGTCCCACAACAGCCACCGCAGAATCTCGCGATGTTCGGTTGCGTTGCGGGCGGCGAACTGGTCGTAGCGGTCCGCCAGGTACCACAGGATGAGCGCCGATTGCGACAGGGTGAGATCGCCCTGCGTATGGTCGATCAGAACCGGCACCTCGCCCATCTCGTTGAGCGCCAGGAATTCCGGCGTGCGCACGCCGCCATGGAAGAAGTCGACCCAGACCGGCTGCCAGTCCGCGCCGGCAAGCTGCAGCATCAGCGCAGCCTTGTAGGCATTGCCGGATTCGACAAAGCAATGCAGCGTGTAGTCCGCCATCATTCGATGCCTTCGACGATCAGCATGGTCGCCGCGGCGACTGGCAGGCGGTGTTCGCGCGCAGCCTGGTATTCGGCCGAATTGTAGCAGGCTTTCGCCACTTCGAGGCTGTCGAACTCGATCACGACATGGCGCTTGCCGATGTCGTCGCCCTCCAGCATCTCGAACGGTCCGCCGCGCGCCAGGAATTTCGCGCCGTAGCGTTCGAAGGCTGGCTTGGCACCTTCGACATAGAGCTTGTAGGTTTCGGGGTCGCGCACGTCGACATGTGCGATCCAGTATCCCTTGGCCATGCTTTCCTCCCTCGTTCCTTGCAGTTTTCGTTCAAGCGTTCTTGTCTATAGCGTTCTGGCGATCAGCAGTTTCATGATCTCGTTGGTGCCGCCATAGATGCGCTGCACGCGCGCATCGCGGAACAGACGCGCAATCGGGTATTCATTCATGTAGCCGTAACCGCCGAACAATTGCAGGCACTCGTCCATCACTTTGCATTGAAGATCGCTGGTCAGCATCTTCGCCATCGAGGCGGTGGCACCGTCAAGCTCGCCTTCCAGATGCTGCCCGACGCACCAGTCGGTGAAGACGCGCGCCTGAACGGCTTCCGCCTTCAATTGCGCCAGCTTGAACTGCGTGTTCTGGAATTCGATGACCGCCTTGCCGAATGCCTTGCGTTCCTTGACGTAATCGACAGTCAGCGCCAGCGCGCGCTCGATTGCCGAGACCGCCTGATTGGCGATCAGCAGGCGTTCCTGCGGCAATTGCTGCATGAGCTGGATGAAGCCCTCGCCTTCCTGTGAGCCGAGCAGATTGGCGGTTGGCACACGCACATCGTTGAAGAACAGTTCCGATGTGTCGTTGGCCTTCAGGCCGACCTTGTCGAGATTGCGCCCGCGCTCGAAGCCGTCAACCTCATCCGTCTCGACGATGATGAGCGAAGTGCCCTTCGCACCCCGCGCGGGATCGGTCTTTGCCACAACAATGATCAGATTGGCGTTCTGGCCATTGGTGATGAATGTCTTGGAGCCGTTGATGACATATTGGTTGCCGTCCAGTTTCGCCGAGGTCTTGACCCCTTGCAGGTCGGACCCAGCGGCCGGCTCGGTCATGGCGATGGCGCCGATCATCTCGCCCGTCGCGAGTTTCGGCAGCCAGCGCTGCTTCTGATCTTCGGAGCCATAATGCAGGATGTAGGGCGCGACGATGGCGTTGTGCAGCGCGATGCCGAACCCGTCGACACCGACCCGGCCGAGCGCTTCGGCGATCGCCGCCTCATGGGCGTAGGTACCGCCGGCGCCGCCATATTCCTCTGGCATGGAAGCGCACAAAAGCCCGTTTGCGCCGGCCTTCTCCCAGACCGCACGCGGCACGATCTCGTTTTTTTCGTAGTCCTCGTAGTGCGGCGCGACTTCGCCTTCCAGGAACTTCGTCGCCATGTCGCGCACCATTGCGACGTCTTCGCTCTCCCAGTCTGGCGACGGTACACCGAGGATACTTGCTGGATTACTCGACAAACCTCACCTCCGACCCCTGGTTCCGCGCTTCCTGGTGCGCGGCCACCCCTAGCAAATAAGTTCAACCCTGAACAGACGATTCCGCCCGGTTTGGCTGACGGGCGGATTGCGTTGTCAGAATGCCTCCGCGTCGAGCGCCATCATGCTTTCAGCACCCGATTCGATGCGTGCCAGATGCGCCTGCGTCTCGGGCAGGATGCGCTCCATGAAATAGCGTGCCGTGGCGAGCTTGCCTTCATGGAACGAAGCTTTGCAATTCGCGCCTTCATCAAGCGCGGCAAGCGATTTCTCCGCCATCAGCGCCCACATGTAGCCGAGCGTGACCAGCCCCATTAGATGCATGTAGTCCGTCGAGGCCGCACCCGCATTGTCCGGGTTCTTCATGCCGTTCTGCATCAGCCACATGGTGGCGCCTTCCAGCGCCTTGACCGCATTGCGCAGCGGTTTGGTGTAGACCACCATCTTCTCGTTGTCGCGGTGCGCCCCGGTGAAACCGTTGACTTCCTCGATGAAGGTTCTGAGCGCCCTGCCACCATCCTTGGGCAGCTTGCGGCCGACGAGGTCGAGCGCCTGCACGCCATTGGCGCCCTCATAGATCATCGCGATACGGGCATCGCGCACGAACTGGCTCATGCCGTGTTCCTCGATATAGCCATGTCCGCCGAATACCTGCTGCGCGGCAACCGCGTTCTCGAAGCCCTTGTCGGTCAGCATGCCCTTGATAACAGGGGTGAGCAGTCCCATCAGGTCGTCGGCCTTCTGGCGGTCTTCCTGCGACTGCGAACGATGCACGATGTCGCCCTTCAACGCCGTCCACAGCATGAAGGCGCGCCCGGCCTCGTTGATCGCCTTGATATTCATCAGCATGCGCCGCACATCCGGGTGAACGATGATCGGATCGGCCTTTTTGTCGGGCGCCTTCGGCCCGGTCAGCGAGCGGCCCTGGATGCGCTCCCTGGCGTATTCGGCCGCGTTCTGATAGGCGACCTCGGAGATCGCCAGACCCTGCAGGCCGACGCCGAGCCGAGCCTCGTTCATCATCACGAACATGGCGGCAAGGCCGCGGTTTTCCTCGCCGACCAGCCAGCCCGTCGCCTCGTCATAATTGAGCACGCAGGTGGCATTGGCGTGAATGCCCATCTTCTCCTCGATCGAGCCGCAGGTTACGCCGTTCCTTTCGCCGGGATTGCCGTCGGCGTCGGGGATGAATTTCGGCACGATGAACAGCGAAATGCCCTTGGTGCCTTCCGGCGCGCCCTCGATACGGGCGAGCACCAGATGCACGATGTTTTCGGAAAGGTCATGCTCGCCGGCCGAGATGAAGATCTTCTGGCCGGAAATCGCGTAGCTGCCGTCGCCGTTCGGCACGGCCTTGGTGCGCAGCATGCCGAGATCGGTGCCGCAATGGGGCTCGGTCAGGTTCATCGTGCCCGTCCAGATGCCGGTGTTCATCTTCGGCAGATATTTCTGCTTCTGCTCGTCCGAACCATGCACCTGAATGGCCGCGATCGCGCCCTGGGTCAGTCCCGGATACATCGCCAGCGCCATATTGGCCGAGATGATGTACTCGCTTACCGCCGATTGCAGCACATAAGGCAGCCCCTGGCCGCCATATTCGGGATCGGAGGCAAGCGACATCCAGCCGCCTTCCGAATAGGCGTCATAGGCTTCCTTGAAACCCTTCGGTGTCGTTACCGAGCCGTCCTCGTGGCGTGTGCAGCCTTCCTGGTCGCCTGACTGGTTGAGCGGCTGCCAGACTTCCTCGCTCAATTTTGCCGCCTCGCCGAGGATCGCCTCGATCATGTCGGGCGTGGCATCCTCGAAACCGCTCAGATTGTTGTAGCGCTGCAGATTGAGAACATCGTTGAGGACAAAGAGGGTGTCTTCGACCGGTGCGCGATAGGTCGGCATGAAAATTTCTCCTCACACTCTGCCGGCATGTATGCCGGACAATTCTGATATATGGCTGCCCTTGTCCGCGTACGGATGATGGCCTTGGCCGCCCGCCAATACCTGGCGCACCCCGGCATTTTGAACACTGGCAATCGCGGTCCAGACCGCTAGTGCAGACGCTGATATGGGGCCGCGGCGGCTCCATATCAAACTATTACGTTTGCGTAAACGTCAATTATTTTCAAACACCCCGGGTACGTTATTGATGCCGGGGTGCAAATGGCGGCGCCAACCGGTTCACAAGCGCCACCAGCTCCGGCTGACGGCGCGTTCCGGTCTTGGCCATGATTCTGGACAGATGCGTTCGCGAGGTATTGGGCGTCACATTCAGCGCGACCGAAGCCTGGGCAAGGGACTCGCCGCACATGATCCGTCCGAGAAGCCGTGTCTCAGCGGGCGTCAGGCCATAGGCCTCTGCAACCGGTTCCAGATTGATCCTGGGGTTGTCGTCCGCGGACGACAGGAAGACTGCCGCCACGGCATTTGGCACGAAACGGACATGCGCATCGCCGCGCGACACGGGGAGCACATGGGCAATGCTCAGGGGCGCTGGATCCTGTGTCAGTGCGACACCAAGTCCGCTGGCGCCCGTTTCCAGCCGATCACCGGCCGCGACGGCGATCGCCCTCATGAGCCTTTCATTTATCGCCGGATCGCTGGCACGTAGCTTGCCCTGGATCGCTTGCAGCGGCCCGCCATTGTCGAGCAGGCGTTCGGCTGCCCGGTTGGTATGCAGGATTGTCCCTGTCACACCGACCAGTATGACGCCGGCGGCGACCGCGTCGAACGCACCGCCGAGCGATTCCGCCTCGATCGTCTTCATGTCGATGAGATCGGAGATCGCCACCGCCCGCCGCAGATGCGGCGCCAGCATCTCTACCAGACGCACTTCCCGGTCGGTGATGTAGCCCGCGCTTTCGTGCCGGCCCAGGCTGAACAGGGACATCCGGGTCGCCTCGCGCAAAAGCGTGATGTGAATCGCATCTTCGATGCCTTGCGGGCGTGCCCATTCGACCACATAGCGATTGGTCTGCATCACCTCGTCGGGTATCTCGCGGCGGATTACGAACGCATGGTCAAAGGGACGTGTATAGTAGTCGCTTGCATGGCCGAACAGTTCCATGACGGAATCGTTGTAGACGAGCATCTTCTGCTGCCACTGCGGTTCGATCCCGACAACGACACTCAACCGCGCCGCGCCATTTGCCGCGTCGATGAGATAGAGCGCGGCGTTGTGGCATCCGAGGAAATCGCGGATGTCGGTGAGCGTGGCCTCCCAGCGACCGGGATCGATGGCGCAGTCGTAGATCGCGCCGATCAACTCGGACAGCCTTTCCGTATCGTCAAGTTGAGTGTCTGTTTTCATCCAGGGGCCGCCACACAGGATTTGCAATCCTAACCCTAGACTTCACAGAAAGTCATCCATTTGTATGACGACTGGCGGTATGTCGCCCCCTAGGTTGGCCAAATATATGTTTGTCCGCGGCGTCCGGATCGGCGCCCATTTCCTTTCGCTTCACTACAGGGATTGAGGGAGAAACCATCATGAAGGCCGCTGTCGCCTTGTTTGGCATATTGCTTTTGAGTGTTTCCTTTGTTGCCCAGCCGGCGCTGGCGCAATCCCTGACCGTAAAGAGATCCGACAGTGATCGGGTCATTCAGGAATTGCGGAAAAACGCACGCAGGCACGGTGTCAGGAAATTGACCGGAATAAACCAGACAAAAGACTGCACGGCCTCCATCAAATGTCCGAATGGCGGATCGGCCTCATGTGCCGCGTTTGGTCCCAATAGCGCGTGCGTCAGTCAGGATGGTGATTTCGTGATGTGCCAATACTGCGCTCCCGGTCCTGACGGTCACTGTGAGTACAGTAGCAATTGGTGCAAGGACTAGATGTTATTGACCGAACGAAAATGTGCACTCAATCGGTGGAGAATCCAATGAAGAAGCTTGTTTCGGCCATTGGCTTGCTGATCGTGGCGGGTTTGCTGGCCACTGCTTCCACTGCGTTTGCGAAAGACAGTTTTCAGTATCGTGGAAAAGTCATCAGCAGGAACGAGGCCATCAAGACCATCAGGACGGAGGCTCGCCGCAAGGGCATGCACAATCTGACAACAGTCAATGTCGGCAAGGACTGTTCCGCCAGCACGGTTTGCTCCAATGGCAAGGTGGCTGCCTGTTCGATTTCCGGCAAGGATACGTCCTGCGTGTGCGACTCGGTCATCGGTTGCTCGTGTACCGTATATCTCCCCAATGGCGACATTGACGGTAATCCCGCGCCCTGCGACTGACCGGCCCAGCCTTGTACGATTTCAGTCCTGTTTGAGTTCGCGGATCGTTTCCGCCAGCCGCTCGATCGCCATTTCGATCTCGGCTTTCTGGCTTTTGAGGACGTCGAGCTGGCCGGTGAACTTTTTCAGAATCACGCCGGCCGGATCGTCGATCTCCTCTGCCTTGTCGTAGATGTTCAGTACTTCCTGAATATCGACCAGCGAGAAGCCGACCTGTTTGGCAAGCAGGATAACCCTGAGCCTTGCCCGGTCCTCTTCGCAATAGAGTCTTGTCGAACCTTCCCTTCGCGGCTGGATCAGCCCGCGATCCTCGTAAAACCGCAAGGTGCGCAGAGTGATATCGAATTCCCGGGCAAGATCGCCAATTCGAAAGGTTTCATCCCGGCTCTGCGGGCATTCAACAAACAATTTCTCAAGGCGCCTGCCTCGCTGCAAATCTTGCATTTGTTCACCTCTATACGGGCAAATGATCACCTCTATACGGGCAAAGAGCAGGTTGCGGGATTTCTCGGGCAGCCGGACAACACGATCTCATCCATTAACCGTGGATATTGGCACTAAAAGCGCCAGAAGTGCCGCTACGGTCTGAAATATCTGCCCCTCGGTAGATTGCCGTAACCCCGGTAAACCCTCCCTGTCGGTATGCCCCGAACGATCCCGTCTGACAACGCTGCGAACGGCACATAAAAATACCATCCGCGTTCGCACCGGACAGGATGTTCATTCCCACTTGGTCGACACGCCAAACCCGCAAAGGCCCAGCACTTTGACTTTAATACCTTATTTGGATTTAGGCCAGATGATAATTCCTTAAAAAAGGGCAATTCCCGCGAATTCGCGGGACAGCTGGTTAACTGCTTATTTACCCAGTTAACGGAAAGGTGTCGGTAGCGTCGAGGATTCGGGTGAAGATTCGAATTGCCGAAAGTTGCAACCTGCCATCGCAGGACGATCGGCAGGTAGCCGAAGCCGGGAAGTCAGATGAGCCGAGTAAGATCACAACTGGACAGCATTTTGGAAAATCCTCCGGCGGGTGACAACGCCGGTATGGGCGAGACCGGTTCGCGAACGGGCGCCGAAGCCATGCAGCACAAACCTGATGCGGCCCGGACAGGCAGCCCGGCAGCCATTTCCCGTGAGGCATCGCCGCATACGGGCGACCCACGCGACGACCTTTCCCGCATCCGCGAAAGTCTCCACCGGCTGGCCGGGCGTCTGGGATCGCTGAGCGCGACGCGCCCTTCGGCTCAACCCCAGGAACACCAACAGGGCGCGCAGCAATCCGGTCAAGCGCCCGCAAAACCTGTTGAACGTCTGCAGCAACGCGATGGAATGCACACCCGCGTCGGGCAGAATGCGCGCGCCGCAGTCTCTTTTGCCGCTTTCGGCCGCGAAATGCGCGGCGAGATGAGGGCGCTGCGCGGTGAACTCGCCGAAGCCCTGACCGCGTTTGAGCGCAAATATACCACCACCGGATTGGATGAAACGGCGCGTGACGAACTCCACCGTCTGGTGGATGCGGTTTCGAGACTGGAGCAGCACGCCCGCAATGCACCCGACCAGGATCAGGCTGTCACTGGTGAGCTGCGCAATCTGCATGCCGCACTTGATGAGGTCGCCGGGCGTTTCACCCCCGGTTTCGATGGTCTTACCCGCTCGATCGAGACCGGCTATGGCGAACTGGCCGGTCGAATGGAGGAAATGATCACCTCGCTGTTGAGCCAGGTTGCCGTCACTCGCGAAGATAGCGAATTGCGCGGCGAACTGGCGATGCTCGGCCAGCAGGTTACCGCCGTTCGCGATGCGATCGATCAATTGCCGGGCCAATTTCCCGCCGAACACATCGAATCCCGGCTGGAAAAGCTTTCCGGATCGATTGAAGCGCTGGCCAACACCGAAGATCATGCCCTGGCCCGCCATTTCAGCGAAATCGACACCCGTCTCGACGAGGTTACCCGCGCGCTGGTCGCCGTCTCGTCCGTTCCCGGCGACAAGGACGCCATGGACAGGATCGAGGCGCGGATTGCGACGGTTGCCAAGACCGTCGAGCAACTCGTCGAGGAGCGTGACGATTCGGCAGCACTGCCGGCTGCCATCGTTGAGGGTTTCGCCACCGACATCAAGTCGGCGCTCGAGGCAATCGATCAACGCCTTGCCGAATTCAACCAGGCACCAGCCGACGAGATTGCACAGAGTTACGACACGATCGCCTCCCATCTGGTCACGCTGTCCGACAAGCTCGACAATCTTCCCAATTTTAACCAGGTGGCCGAATCCATGGCCGGCGAGAGTGAACTGCTCGACCGCCTCGACGCGATTGCGGGCCGTCTGGACTCTCTGGCCGAGACACCCGACGGCGGTGTCGACAATGGTGCGCTTGCCAGCATCGAACGCCAGCTTGCCGACCTTGCCATGCGTTTCGACGCGATCTCAGCGCGCCAGATCGAGGTTGCCAACAATGGCGAAGTCACGGCAATGCTGCAGACGCTTGCCAGTCGCATCGACGTGCTTTCCAGCAAGCACTCGACAACAGCCATGCCCGACACCGAGCACCAGATCGCGCGCCTCGAAAGACAGATTGGGGGCATCGCGTCGCAACTCGATACCCTGACAACGACCAGTTTCGATCTTTCGCCGATCTCGCAGCGGCTCGACACCATCGAACAGCAGGTCGCGCACAGCCGCGACGTCGCCATTGATGTCGCCAGCCAGGCGGCAGAGCGCGCAGTCGGCATGACAGGCACCGGCGGTTACGGATTCGACCCCGAACTGATCCAGTCGCTGCGCACCGAACTGCACGACCTCAATACCAGTTCGAAGGACATCAGCACACGTAACGTGGCCGCCTTCGAGACCGTGCACGATGCCTTGTCGGTGATTGTCGATCGCCTGAGCGACATCGACGCACGCTTGAATGATCCGTTCTACCAGGATGAACCCGTCGACTTTGACGAGGATGCCGAGGCACTGTTCGAACCTGACGAACATCCTGAAACACCGGCCGAATCCCTGAGCGAGCCCGAAGCGGGCGCTGAAGAGCCTGTTGGATTCGATGAAGCGGTTGAAGAGAAAGCAGGCCATGATTGGAAAACCCCTGATTGGGAAACCCCCGATTTGGAAACTGGTGGCGATGAAGGTTTGAACGAACCGCTGGCCGAAGCCGGAGGGACGGATCTGCCGCGCGACGAGAAAGATGTCATTCCGCGGGCGGATGTCCTGCTGTCCGATGAGGAAGATGTCATACCGCGTGTGGAAGATGTCATACCGCGCGTGGATGTCCCGCTGAGCGACGAGGAAGATGCCCTGCCGCAGGTGGAGGACACCCCCTCGATCGAAACCGGAGAGGCGAACGAGACCGGCGAAATGCCTCAATCCGATGAGCCGCTTCAGGCCGATGAGTCATTTCAGGCCGACGAGCCGCTTCAGGCGGAGGAGTTGCTTCAGGCCGACGAAAAGGACCGGGCCGAGGAGACGCTTCAGGCCGAGGATGACGGCGTACCGCTGGAGCCGGGCTCCGGGACACCGGATTTTGCCGCGCTGGTACGCAGCGCGGCCGCCAAGCGCAAGGCAACCACGGGAGAAACATCCAACCAGCCGGCCGCCGATCTGATAACTGCAGCACGTCGTGCAGCAAAGGCTGCCGCGGAGGAATCAGCGGCGAAAACCGCTGCACAAAAGCAGGAAGAAAAAACCTCGAAGAAAGGTTTCGGCAGGTTTTCCTTCAGGCCAGCAAGGCTGATGATCATTGTCGCCGCAATCGCAGCGATCTCCGTCTTCGCGATACCCTACGCGAAACCCTATGCCAATAAGATCCTCAACAGATGGGCCGGGAATACAGCGCCCTCAGCCGCCTTGCAGGTATCCGGTCACGATCCAGCCCAAATGGCGAGCGGTGATTCCGCCAATCCGGGCGAACAACCGGCGAAGGTCGCGGATCAGATTGCAGCTTCCGATGACGCTGCCATGTCTGGCGGCGACAACATCATTGATGGGCAAGACGCTTCGCAGCCGGCAACAGATATGGCCGCCGATGCGCCACCGGCCGTCACGCCGGTCCAGCCGGTGGTTACCCCGGCTCCGGCCGAGCCGGTCGAAGCCGCCGCGATAATTCCTGCTCCGCCCGAAGATGTAGGCAATGTCGCCCTGCGCCAGGCCGCTGAGGCCGGCGACGGCACGGCCCTTTTCGAAATTGCCCGCCGCTTTACCGATGGCGACCCTGTCGAACAGGATCTCACCACGGCTGCCCAGTGGTACGAATACTCCGCACGCGCCGGTTTCGCTCCAGCGCAATACCGGCTCGGCAATTTCTTTGAGAAGGGCCACGGCGTCGCCACCGATATCGACAAGGCGGTACTTTGGTACAAACGCGCTGCCGAACAGGGCAACGCACTCGCCATGCACAATCTGGCTGTCCTCTATACGTCCGGCCTCATTGACGGCAAGCCGGACATGATAGCGGCAGTCGATTGGTTTCGTCGTGCCGCCGATCTTGGCGTCAAGGATAGCCAGGTCAATCTGGGCATCCTCTATACGCGCGGCATGGGCGTGAAGGAGGATATTGTCGAGGCCTACAAATGGTTTGCCATCGCTGCAAGCGGTGGCGACAGTGATGCGGCCTCAAAGCGCGACATGCTCGCCAGCGCCATGCAACCCGACCAGCTTGAAAAGGCGCGCGGTCTGGCCGGTCTGTGGAAGCCGGCCAAGATAGACACCTCTGCCAACACCGTTATCGTCAAGCCGGAATGGATGCAGGATTCCGGCCAGGCCGCTGACGCGACATGGGGTCGCGGCGGCGATATTGTTCCCCCGGTCGAATCGAGCCGGCAGACGATCGAGCGCGTCCAGACGATGTTGTCGGCGCTCGGCTATGATGCCGGTCCGTCCGACGGAGTGATGGGCAAGCGAACCCGCGAGGCGGTCAGGGCTTTCCAGCGCAGCGCTGGCATCAAGGTCGACGGCGAGGTGACCGGTGCGCTGATCGTGGCGCTGGAAAAGAACGCCTGATCTCGGTTCGACCAGCCCTGCGCCTGACCGCCGCATGTCGGCTCGTCGTGATTGACAACACCATTTCTCGGGCGCATTAACCGGATGATTTTCCGTCGTTTTGCAAGCCGATGGGCATGGGGTTCGCCGATGCCCAGGGGCAAGCTTATCTTTTGGACCCGGGTGAGCCGGTGAACGTCTACCTCCCAATCGCAGAACTGTCCGTCAACGTCTTTCTGTTGTTCGGTATGGGCGCGGCCGTCGGCTTCCTGTCCGGCATGTTCGGTGTCGGCGGCGGTTTCCTGATGACACCGCTGCTCATCTTCTACAATGTCCCGCCGGCGGTGGCGGTTGCGACCGGAACAAACCAGATCGTCGCCTCCTCTGTCTCCGGCGCTTTGGCCCATTTCCGCCGTGGTTCCATCGACATCAAGCTCGGCACAATGCTGCTTATCGGCGGTCTCATAGGATCCGGTCTCGGGGTATTCGCCTATACGATTTTGCGCAGGGCCGGCCAGCTCGATCTCATCATCGCCATCATGTATGTCGTCTTCCTGGGTTCGATCGGCTCGCTCATGGTGATCGAGAGCCTGCGCGCGCGCAGGCGCGTCAAGCAGGGCGGCGGCGTCGATATCCGTCGCCCGGGCCAGCACAACTGGATCCACGGCCTGCCCTTCAAGATGCGGTTCCGCAAATCCAAGCTCTACCTGAGCGCCATTCCGGTGATCGGCATTGGCATCGCGGTCGGTGTCCTTGTTTCGATCATGGGTGTCGGCGGCGGCTTCATCATGGTGCCGGCGCTGATCTATCTTCTGCATGTGCCGACCAATGTCGTCATCGGCACGTCGCTCTACCAGATCATTTTCGTCACCGCGTTCACCACCGTGTTGCAGGCATCGACCAACCACACGGTCGACATCATCCTGGCGCTCATTTTGATGGTCGGCGGCGTCATCGGTGCCCAGTTCGGCGCGGCGGCCGGCCAGCGACTGCGCGGCGACCAGTTGCGCGCGCTGCTCGGGCTGCTTGTGCTTTCAGTATGTCTGAGGCTCGCCTTCGACCTGGTCGTCACCCCACCTGAGCTGTTTTCGCTCACTGCTTCCAACGCCGGAGCGAACTGATTGTGGCAGCCGGGGCTTGGCAGTATCGTGCATTTCCCGCTCTGACGGTTCATGCCGCCGCGCTTCTGGCGCTCGCCTGCCTGTCAGTTTCCGCAGCGTTCGCCCAGACGAAAAGCGCCGGGAATGCGCCCCCCGAGGAATTGCAGATGGGGCTTTCGGTCGATGTCGTCCCGGTCACCTCGGAGTTCTCCGGTCGCAATATTACGGTCTTCGGCACCATCGAAAATCCCGACAAGCTCGCCCAGACACTGAACGAATACGCCATCGCGGTGACCATAACCGGTCCGGAGGATGATACCGTCGTGCGCCGCAAGGAGCGCGTATTCGGCATCTGGATGAACCGGGCGTCACGTATCTATCGCAACGTACCCACCTTCTACGCCGTCGCCTCGAACCGGGCGCTTGATTCGATTGCCGATGCGGCAACCCTGCGCGAATACGGGATCGGCATCGACCATCTCTCGTTAAGCCTGTTTTCCACTGGCGATCAGACCTTTATCTCGCCGGCACCGGAATTCGCCGGTTCGCTGCGGCGTATCCGTCGCGAAGAGTCGCTTTTCACGGAAAATCCGGCCGGGGTTGTCTTCCAGGGTTCCAGCCTGTTCCGTGCCACGCTTGCCCTCCCATCCAATGTGCCGATTGGCAAGTACACGGTCACGGGTTACCTGTTCCGCAACGGCAAGATGCTCGCCAGCCGTTCCGGCGATTTCAGGGTCGAGCGGGCCGGCTTTGAAAGCTATCTGTATACGCTGGCACACATCTACGCGCTCTGGTACGGCGTGATCGCCGTCGTCGTGGCGCTTGCGACCGGCTGGCTTGGCAGCGTCGTCTTCGGACGCAAATAACCGGTTGGTAGCTCCATGACGAGCAGCGGTCAGTCAGGGGATTCCACGAGCGCTGCCCGTCGGATTGGCGATGCGGGATCCGCGGTGAGCCTGATTCCGTTTGTCACCTTTGCCGTCGTCCTGCTGATTGCCGGTGGCCACAGCGTGTGGTCGGATGTGTTGGTCGACGGTTTCAAGACATGGTCGGTGCTCTCGCTATCGTTCGTTGCCGGCATCCGCTGGGGAGTGTTTCTGCGCACCGGACCGGCTGGAACGTTGACGTTCGTCTTTGCCACCATTCCCGTGGTGATTGGCTGGGCGGCGCTGTTCGTCACCGACATCACCGGTATTGGTGTTCTTCTGCTTGTCCATTGTGCCGCTGGCGCCTGGGATTCGTTTTCGGCCAGACGGGGCGAGGCGCCCGACTGGTATGCCGGTATGCGCATCGTCTGGACGCTGGTGGTCGCCGTGACCCATATCGCCGTCTTCGCCGCGATCTATTGATGGAAACGATCAGACCAGCAGACTGCCGGCAATTGTGAAGACGCGGCCGCGGCCAAGCAGATGTGCGACGAGACTTGTTTCGTCGAACAGACCGCCGAAAGCCGGTTCGCGGATATTGAGTCCGCCGGTGAACGCGCCGAAGGATGGCATGATCATGCGCGTGTCGTCGCTGGCGAAACAGCGCCGGCGGACTGCCTTGCCGCGTCGCACGATGCGTGCGACCGGATGCAGATGGCCTGAAATCTCGTAACCGCCCAATCCAATTGTTGGCTCATGACGCAAGGTTAGCGGCCCGAGCGCGAGCTCCTCGCAATGCGTACCGCCTATGCCGACGGGCGGTGCGGGATCATGATTGCCTGCGATCCAGATCCAGTCGCGGCCCGCCATCATCGCCTTGAGCTCGCTGCGGAATACATCCGGCATGCGCCCGCTCGCCTCGCCGTCATGGAAGCTGTCGCCCAGCGAGATCACCGTGCGTGGCCGCCAGCAGTCGATCTGGCGCGCGAGTTGGCGCAGCGTCGCGCGTGTGTCGTAGGGCGGCACCAGCGCCCCGCGTGAAGCAAGTGATGCGCCTTTTTCCAGATGCAGATCGGAGACGACGAGAATCTTTTCCTCGATGAGATAGAGACAGCCGGTCCAGTCGCAGGCCATGGCAACGCCGCCAAAGGCGAATTCGGCGATCTCGGCGCGCTCCTCCAGCGGCACGGGACGATAGGCAGCGCCTGGCATGGTCACGTGGCTATCCCGTTCAATGCGCAGCTTCCTTCAATAGTTCATCCGCGGCTTCCGCGAGCAGCGCCTCCTGCGCCTCGCCGACGACACTTTCCTTGCCGATCTCCAGCATGATCGGCACGGCGAGCGGCGAAATCTGGTCGAGTCTCTTATGCACGATTCGGCCCCTGATGCGCGACAGCATGTCGCCGAGCCGGCGGACGTCGAGCAGGCCGTGCGCGGCATCGGCCCGCGTTGCCGTGAGCAGCAGATGGTCCGGCTCGTGGCTGCGCAGCACGTCGTAGATGAGGTCGGAGGAGACCGTCATCTGCCGGCCCGATTTCTCCTTGCCGGGATGGCGCTTCTCGATCAGCCCGGCGATCTGCGCACACTGCCTGAAGGTGCGCTTCAACAGGAAGGATTCATCCAGCCAGGCTTCCAGGTCGTCGCCCAGCATGTCCTCCTCGAACAGTGCGTCGAGCGGTAGTTCGTTCGTGTTGAACATCGCCCCCAGATCGCGCAACCCCCACACCGCGAGCGCATAGTCGGTCGCGACGAAGCCGAGCGGGCGGGCGCGTCCGCGTTCCAGCCGCCTCGTCAACAGCATGCCGAGTGTCTGGTGCGCCAGCCTGCCCTCGAAGGGATAGGCCACCATGTAGTAACGCCCCTCATGTGGAAAACTCTCGATCAGCAATTCCTCGCGGCCCGGCAGCGCCGATTTCAGCATCTGGATGGCGAGCCATTCGCCAACCTGTTTCGGCAGCTTTGCCCAGCTTGCCGGATCGGCCAGCATGGCGCGCACCTGATCGGCCAGATAGGTCGACAACGGAAACTTGCCGCCGGCGTAATAGGGGATGGCCGGATGCTTGTCTTCGGCCTTGCTGGCGTAGCAGACATTCTCGCGTATGCCCTCGTAGCGCAGCACCTTGCCGGCAAACAGGAAGGTTTGACCGGGTACCAAAGATTCCAGAAAGCCTTCTTCTATTCTGCCGAGCACGGGACCGCCGCGAATGTTGGCGCCGCGACCCCTTTGCCGTGTCAGGCGCACGTCCAGCATCGGCGCCTCGATGATCGTGCCGGCATTGAGCCGGTATTGCTGGGCGAAGCGCGGATGGGTGATCCGCCAGCTTCCATCCACCGTCTTTCTGATCTTGGCGTATTGCTCGTAGCTCTTGAGTGCATAGCCGCCGGTCGCCGCGAAATCGACCGCCTTGTCGAACATCTCGCGGCTGAGCGCCGCATAGGGAGCCGCCGTCGTCACTTCTGAATAGAGTTCGTCGGCGAAGAACGGCCCCGCCGCCGCCGTGCCGAGCACATGCTGCGCCAGCACGTCGAGCGCGCCCTCTCTGAGCGGTGGCGTGTCCTGCACGCCGAGATAATTGGCATCGAGCGCGGCCTGGCATTCCAGCACCTCGAAGCGGTTGGCCGGCACCAATATCGCCTGGCTAGGCTCGTCCATTCGGTGGTTGGCGCGGCCGATGCGCTGTGCCAGCCTGCTCGCCCCCTTCGGCGCGCCGACATGGATGACAAGGTCGATATCGCCCCAGTCGATGCCGAGATCGAGCGTCGAGGTAGCGACCACCGCCCTCAGCTTGTTGCCGGCCATCGCCTGTTCAACGCGGCGGCGCTGGCCGACATCGAGCGAACCGTGATGCAGCGCGATTGGCAGGCTCTGTTCGTTGATCTTCCATAATTCCTGGAAGATCAGTTCCGCCTGGCTGCGCGTGTTGACGAAGATCAGCGTTGTCCTGTGCGCAGCGATCGCCTCGTAGATCTCGCCCATCGCATAGCGCGCCGAATGGCCGGCCCACGGCACGCGCTCGCGCGATTTCAGGATGGTGATTTCCGGTTTCGCCCCGCCCGCAACCTCGATCAGCCCGCCCATTTTTACCTCGCCATCGGGGCCTTGCCCGACCAGCCAGCGGCGCAGCTCGTCGGGGTCGGCGACCGTCGCCGACAGGCCGATGGTCTTCAATTCCGGCCGGAAGCGTCTCAGCCGCGCCAGCCCGAGCGCCAACAGATGGCCGCGCTTCGACGTGACCAGCGAGTGCAGTTCGTCGAGGATCACCGTTTCCAGGTCCTCGAAGAAAGGTTCCGCGTCCCGCGCGGCGATCAGCAGAGCGAGCTGTTCGGGTGTCGTCAGCAGGATGTCAGGCGGGTTGAGTTTCTGGCGCTGGCGCTTGTGCTGCGGCGTGTCGCCGGTGCGTGTCTCAAGATTGATCGGCAGGCGCATCTCGCTGACCGGCGTTTCCAGATTGCGCATGATGTCGACGGCAAGCGCCTTGAGCGGCGAGATATAGAGCGTATGGACGCCGCGCGGCCGCGTGCCGCGCCCGGTGGAGACCATGCGTTTCGGCCGGCTGGCGATATCGGTCAATGAAGGCAGGAAACCGGCAAGCGTCTTGCCCGCACCCGTCGGTGCGATCAGCAGCATCGATTCACCGCCCTGCACCCGGCCGAGCAATTCGAGCTGATGCGCGCGCGGTTGCCAGCCCTTCGATGCGAACCAGTCGACAAAGGGCTCGGGCAAGCTCATGAACAGATCGCTCTGGGCGAAATTCGGTTGAGGCCGCGACATGAGAACAAATCTAGTACGGAATGGCGAAACGGAATAGATGTTCCTGTCATGACCCGACTATCCGTTCCCCTGCGCATCATCGCACTGCTTGCCCTGCTGGCTGGATTGGCGTTCCTGGCTGTCCGCATACCTTCCGCGAATGCCGAACCGGAATACGTCCTCGCCGTCTCATGGCAGCCGGCCTTCTGCGAGACCAGGCCGAAGGTGCGCGAATGCAGGAATCAAGGTGAGGACCGCGCCGACACGCGCCAATTCTCGCTGCATGGTCTCTGGCCGCAATCCCCCAAGGGCAAAGCTGGCCGGGCCTATTGCGGCGTGAAGATGGCTGACATAAAGCGCGACAAGACGGGACGGTGGCGTGACCTCGATATGAAACGTCTTTCCGGTGATCTGTGGCAGCGGCTAAAAACCGCCATGCCGGGCACGCAATCGCATCTCGAACGCCACGAATGGATCAAGCACGGCACCTGTGTGGAAGGCGCGACCCCCGAAAGCTATTTCGCCACGAGCCTCGCTTTGCTCGATGCGCTCAATGCCTCATCGGTGCGCGAGCTCTTCGCCGGCAATATCGGCAAACAGATCTCTGGCGAGGCGATCAGGAACGCCTTCGACACCGCTTTCGGGCCCGGTGCAGGCGGTCGGCTGCGTATAGCCTGCAAGCAGGACGATGGCAGGCGCCTTATTACCGAACTGACCATTGGCTTGTCAGGTGCGATGGGAGAAAAGCCCGACTTGGCCACGCTGATCGCCGCCGCCCAACCGACCGATCCGGGCTGCCCCGGCGGCATCGTCGATCCGGCCGGCCTGCAGTGATGCGTTCCCATGCGATCAGCTCGGCGGCTTGAAAAGCCCGCATTCGGCCCATACCTTGCGCGCGAGCGGCGCTTGACCGCCAAAATAAGCCCTCGGGAGCGCGCATGTCCGAACCTTTCCAGCCCGGCAATGCCGGATATGGCCGTCTGACCCGCTTTCTTGGCGACACGCCGGGCCGTACCATCGTCAAGCTGGCGGTGCTCTCCCTCATCGTCGGCATCATCATGAGTGCGCTCAATTTCACACCGATCGAGTTGTGGTACGCGCTGCGCGACTTCTTCCGCTGGCTCTACGATCTGGGCTACGAGGCGTTCGCGCGCATCGGTATCTACTTCGTCTGGGGCGCGATGGTCGTCGTGCCGATCTTCCTGCTGATGCGCATTCTCAATCTGGGCAGGCGCTGAAATCTAGTCCGCGAACTCGGCTGCCACGCGGTGCAGGATGGTGTGGCGGCGCGCCACTTCCTCGACATCGGCTGAATAGCCGCCGCCCATCACGCCGGCGATCGGAATGCCCCGATCGCGAAAGAAGCCGATCACCTGCTTGTCGCGCTCGGCGAGGCCTTCGTCACTCAGCGCCAGCCGGCCCAGCCGGTCGTCGCGATGTGGATCGACGCCTCCATTGTAGAAGACGATGTCCGGCGTGATCAGTTGCATTGAACGCGCCAGCGTATCCTTCAGCGCCTCCAGATAGGTCTCGTCGTCGGTTGCGTCCGGCAGGCCGACATCGAGATCGGATTGCTCTTTGCGCGCGGGATAGTTCTTCTCGGCATGGATCGAGACGGTTGCTACGCGCTTTTCGTTACGGAAGATATCGGCCGTGCCGTCGCCCTGGTGGACGTCGCAGTCGAAAACGAGCGCGGTTTCGATCGTACCTTCCGCGAGCAGCAGGCTGGCGGCGATGCCGACATCATTGAAAACGCAAAAGCCCGCCCCGTGTGTCCGTTTGGCATGGTGGCCGCCGCCCGCGGTTGAAGCCGCGATGCCATGGTCAAGCGCCAGCCTGGCGGCGAGCACCGTGCCCGCGCCGGCATGGCGCGCACGGCTCGCCATGGTTTCGTCGATGGCGAACCCGATCTGCCGGCTGATCGCGTCGGGTACATTGGCCGACAGCACCTGATCGACATAGCGCCGGTCATGGGCGAGCGCGATCCAGTCGGGGCTCGCCGGACCGGGCGTATGAAAGCCGCCTTCAGCCACGATTCCGTCCATAACCAGCATCTCGGCGATCGCGCCGGATTTGGGCATCGGAAAGCGGTAGCCTTCAGGAAAATTCGCTTGAAAAACCGGATTGTGTACGACAGCTAGGGACATCGATTTCTTATAGCGGGGCATGGCTCACGGCGGAATGCCGGTCATTCGGCCGCTTGTGGATTCTGGAGCGAAAATGGAGTCTCTCGCGCCCGGTGTGCAAAATGCCGGGCAGCCAAGCGATCCGCAAAAGGGGCAAATTGTGCGGCCCTTCGAGATCACCTTGCGCATGGTTGCTGCACTCGCCGTGCCGATGACGCTTGCCTACATGACCACGCCGCTCTTGGGCGTCGTCGATACCGCCGTGGTCGGCCGTCTTGGCGACCCGGCACTGATCGGCGGTCTCGCCGTCGGTGCGGTACTGGTCGATCTTCTCTTCACCACCTTCAATTTCCAGCGCTCCGGCACCACCGGCCTCACCGCCCAGGCCGTCGGCGCGCATGATGAAAAGGAAACCCAGGCGATCCTGATGCGCGCGCTGCTGCTGGCCGCGGTCGCCGGCGTAGCCATGATCGTGCTGAGCTGGCCGATCCTGAAGATCGGGCTGTGGTTCATGGCGCCGGGTGCCGGCGTGGCGGAAGCCACGGCCGACTATTTCCAGATTCGCATGCTGTCGGCGCCTTTCGCGCTTGCCAATTATGCGATCCTCGGCTGGCTGATCGGCCTTGGCCGCACAGGTCTGGGTCTGGCCATCCAGACGCTGCTGAACGGCACCAACATCCTGCTGTCGATCTTGCTCGGCCTGTGGCTCGGCTACGGTATTGCCGGCGTTGCCTGGGCAACCGTCATCGCCGAAGCGCTTGCTACCGTTGTGGGGTTGGTACTGTGCCGCGCGCTGATGGACCCGCAAACGCGGCCGTCGCGTGCGCGCATTGTCGAACGTGCGGCCTGGAAGCGGCTGGTCAATCTCAATGGCGACATTATGGTGCGTTCCTTCACCCTGTTGTTCGCCTTTGCCTTCTTCACCGCGCAGGGCGCCCGCTTCGGCGAGATCACGCTGGCCGCCAATGCGATCCTGATGCACTTCTTCATCGTCGGCGGCTATTTTCTCGACGGCATGGCGACCGCGGCAGAACAGATCGTCGGCCGTGCGCTCGGTGCGCATTATCGTGCCGCTTTCCTGCGCGGCCTGAAACTGACGCTTGTAATCAGTGTGGCGCTCGCGGTGATGCTGACGGCTTTTTACTTCGTCTTCGGCAACGCTCTGATTGCCCTGTTGACCACGGTCGAATCGGTGCGCGCCGAAGCTGCGCTCTATCTGGTCTTCGCCGCACTGACGCCGCTGACTGGCGTCCTCGCCTTCCAGATGGACGGTGTCTATATCGGCGCCACCTGGTCGCGCGAGATGAGCCTGATGATGCTGGTCTCGGCCGCCGCCTATCTGGCAAGCTGGTGGTTGATGGCCGAGCCGCTCGCCAATACCGGCCTGTGGCTAGCCCTGCATGTCTTCCTGCTGACGAGGGGCATCACGCTGAGCGCGATGCTCGCCCCGAAGCTGCGCTCGGCTTTTCCGCAGGTGCGCTAGGCTCTGGACCATTGAGTCCAACGCCAGTGAGAGTGTGTCCTGGATGCAACTGGAAGAAACGGCCCGTAGCGAATCTCAGTCCACCGCCGGCCAAACGGTCATTTCTAACCCGCAGCCTGCATTCGTTGCACTGCAACCGCAGCTCATGATGGATTGATTGCGGCCCTCGCAACGGTGTGAAGCGATCGCTGCTTTATTCGTTTCTGGAATATTTCCGGTACTTACATAGACATTATCGACTGGGAAAATCGGATTGCGCCATTGATATCGATGAACGACCGCTCCATTCTGGATTCATAACGTAATTCCAACTGTGCCGAATATGCGGCCCATGATTGTCGGCAAGGGCAGTGAGCTGCGAATGGAGCTTGGGTTTGGTGATACCAGGGCGAGGTGGCACAGTAAGAATTGTTCACATGATTGAATGGGAGAGGTTCGATGCAATGGATACGAACGATTATTCTGGCTCTGAGCATGGGCGTGGCGATGCCTGCGATGGCGCAAGAGGTTCTGCCGTTCCCGCCCAATCCGTCGGGCAGCACGGCCGGGCTGACCATGCAGGATTCGACCTATAACCCGCTTCCATCGGTGAGCCATCTTCCGAAGGATGCGCCGAATATTCTGATCGTGATCATCGACGATGTCGGCCCCGGCCAGACCGATACCTATGGCGGCGAGATCCACACGCCAACGCTGAGCAAAATCGCCAAGGAGGGTATTTCCTTTAGTCGGTTTCATACGACAGCGATGTGTTCGCCGACCCGCGCAGCGCTGTTGACCGGACGTAACCACCATCGCGTGGCCAACGGCCAAATCACCGAGTTGGCAAACGACTGGGACGGTTATCGTGGCACCATCCCAAAAAGCAGCGCGACGGTGGCCGAGGTGCTCAAGGACTACGGCTACAGCACCGCGGCGTGGGGAAAATGGCATAACACGCCCGCGGAGGACACCACCGCTGCCGGCCCCTTTGACTATTGGCCGACTGGCTACGGCTTCCAGTATTTCTATGGCTTTCTCGCAGGTGAAGCATCGCAGTACGAGCCGATGCTTGTGCGCAACACCGCCTATGTGGAGCATCCCCGCACCTCCGGTGGACACAACTATTACCATCTGAGCGAGGATCTTGCCGATGATGCCATCCATTGGCTTGACGAACACAAGGCACTCGCTCCCGACAAGCCGTTCCTGATGTATTGGGCGAGTGGCGCTTCTCACGGTCCGCATCAGGTGCCGAGTGAATGGGCCGACAAGTACAAGGGCAAGTTCGACGACGGTTGGGACAAGTATCGTGAGCGCGTATACGAACGCGCCAGACAGATGGGCTGGATTCCGCAGGACGCCAAGCTCACCCCCAGGCCGGCCACTCTGCCCAGCTGGGACTCGATCCCCGACGACGAGAAGCCTTTCCAGCGGCGGCTGATGGAGGTGTTCGCCGGTTTCACCGAGCATGTCGATGTTCAGGTCGGCCGCATTGTCGAGGAGATCGACCGGCTGGGCTACGGCGACAACACACTGGTCTTCTACATTTGGGGTGACAACGGCGCCTCGGCCGAGGGCCAGAACGGCACGATTAGCGAACTGCTGGCCCAGAACGGCATTCCGAGCACAACGGAACAGCAGATCAAGGCGCTCGATTCACTCGGCGGCCTCGATGTGCTCGGTTCGCCCAAGACGGACAACATGTACCACGCCGGCTGGGCCTGGGCTGGCAGCTCGCCCTATCAAGGCACCAAGCTGCTGGCCTCGTACTTTGGTGGTACGCGCAATCCACTGGCAGTCCGCTGGCCGGCGAAGATCAAGCCAAACGAAAAGCCGCGCTCCCAGTTCCTGCATGTCAATGATGTGGTGCCCACCATCTATGACGTCGTGGGCATCACACCGCCGCGCGTGGTCAACGGGGTGCCGCAAGATCGCTTCGATGGCGTCAGCTTCGCCAACACCTTCGACGATGCGGGTGCCAAAGTGCCAAAGCCGACGCAGTATTTCGATATCATGGGCAGTCGTGGCATCTATCACGACGGCTGGATGGCCTCCGCGGAAGGCCCACGCCTTCCCTGGGTTGCCGGCCTGCCAGAGGGCATTCAAAGTTGGACGCCGGATCAGGATAAGTGGCAACTATACGATCTGAGCAAGGACTGGTCGCAAGCTGACGATCTGGCCAGCCAGATGCCGGACAAGCTTGCCGACCTGAAGGACCTGTTTTTGATCGAGCTCACCAGGAACAAGGGTTTGCCGGTCGGTGGCGGCCTGTGGGTTCCCGTCCTTCATCCTGATTTGCGCCTGGCACCGCCCTACACGTCGTGGACCTTCCCCGGCGCTATCACGCGCATGCCCGAATCTGCCGCCCCGGCCCTCGGCAACAAGGATAACGTCGTCAGCATCGACGCGGACGTGCCGGCTGAGGCCAACGGGGTGATCTACGCGCTCGGCGGCTTCTCCGGCGGCCTTGCCCTCTACGTGAAGGAGGGCGTGCTTTCCTATGAGTACAACCTGTTTGAGATCATGCGCACCCATATCCGTGCCAAGGACAAGCTGCCTGGCGGCAAGGTGAAGATCGAGGTCGTCACCACCTACGTCGAACCGAAGCCGGCCGGCCCCCTCAAGGTTGTGCTGAAAGTCAACGGTGCCGAGGTCGCCTCCGGCGTTGTGCCGGTGAGTGCACCCTTGCTGTTCACGGCCAACGATGCCCTCGATTTCGGCATCGATCTGGGTTCACCGGTAGGTATCGAGTACTATGACCAGGCTCCGTTCAAGTTCAACGGCAAGATCGAGGAGGCGCGCATCGACTATCTCGGCTCCCCCGCCCAGATCCAGAATGAGAAGCGGCAAACGGACGGACCTATCCCGGTGGCTGACTGACCCTTTTCCAACACGGTGGACCCAAGGCAGCAGGCTCGACCGGGTAGTCGTTATCCCGCGCCAAGACCAATTTGGGTCGGGTAATTGGAACGGTCATGCAAAGACGGCGCGAGACGGCTGCTCTTGGCCGATCATTTATCTTGTTGCACCGAACGTTCGCTTCCCGCTCTGTGCCGCCGTTCGCACATTTGAGAAGTCGAACCATATTGTCCGGTTCGCCAGGCTGTGGTGAGGTGATCTCGACATGTCACGCTCGCTTGTTCCGGTCCTGCTGGTCGTTTGCGCATTCGTAGTTGTTCCGCCCCTGGTGCAGAGGCTGCTGCGGGCTGAATTGCCCGTGCCGGAATTGGCGGTTTACGAATCCCGCTATCCGTTGAACGACTTTGCATTCTCCGACGATTCCGGGCGAAGTCTGAAATTGGCGGATTTCCGCGGCACTTTTGTCCTTTTGAACGTCTGGGCATCGTGGTGCCAGCCCTGCAGGGAAGAAATGACCTCGCTCGATCATCTGGCTCAAAGCGCTGCAATCCATGGTTTCAAGATTGTGCCCATATCAATCGACGTGGCCGGTGTGCCAACCGTTCAGTATTTCTACAAGAGGTTCGGCCTGGACAATCTTCCGATTTACGTCGACCCATCGAAGGGGGTCATGGATGCATTCGGTGTAATAGGTATACCGACAACCATTCTGGTTGACCCCGATGGCCGGGAAATAGCGCGCATGAGCGGCGGCGCCCGATGGGACGCGCCTGAAAGCATCGCACATATCGCGGAAATCATTGGCCGACATTCCGATACCCGGCCGTGACGCCGGAAATCAAACGATCTCCAGTACGGCTTCTGGCGGTCGGCCGATGATCGCCCTGTCTTCGGTGATAACCACCGGACGCTCGATCAGGACGGGATCGTGAATCATCGCTTCGATGATGTCTGCCTCGTCGGTCTTTTTCGACAGGCCCCGTTCCTTGTAGGCAGCCTCGCCGCGCCGCAGCAAGTCGTGCGCTGTTATGCCGAGCAGGCCGAGCACGCGCTTGATTTCCGCGCGCGACGGCGGGTTTTTCAGATATTCGATGACCCTCGGCTCGACACCGCGGTTGCGCAGCAATTCAAGCGTCTGGCGCGATTTCGAGCATCTGGGATTGTGCCATATCGTGATGTCCATCGGATTTCCCCGCTGTTCGATTGCCGGCCGGGCCGGTCATGTTTCGCAATTCAGGCTTCACCTGGCAGTTTCTTCTGCGCCCATTCGCGCTTCTTGCGGCCGGTCAGTTCGCCGATCGCCGACAGTCCGGACCGGTCGAGCACCTCGACCAATTCGCGATTGATCCGCGCGGCGATACCCGGCCCGGCGAAGATCATCGCCGTATAGAGCTGGACCGCATTGGCGCCGGCCTCCAGCTTGGCAACAGCCGTCGCCGCGTCTTCGACCCCGCCGACACCGATGATCGGCAGACCGGGCAAGCGTTCGCGCATGCGTGCCAGCACGATGGTGGAGCGTTCGAACAATGGCCGGCCGGACAGCCCTCCGGTTTCGCCGGTGTGGGAACCTGCACCCAGGCCCGCGCGCGAAACCGTGGTGTTGGAAACGATCAGCCCGTCCAGCGCGGCGTCTCGAATTGCGCCGGAGATTTCGTCCATCTGGGTGTTGTCGAGATCGGGGGCGATCTTCAGGAACACCGGTCGCCGCACGCCCGACCGGCTGGCAAGCTGCTCGCGTTTTTCCAGCAACCGGCCCAGCAACGCGGCGAGCGCATCACCCGCCTGCAGGTTCCTCAGCCCCGGCGTGTTCGGCGAGGAGATATTGGCGGTGAAATAATCCGCTGCCTCGTAAAAGGTTTCGAGTCCCGTCACATAATCGGCGGTGAAATCCGCCGAATCCTTGTTGGCACCGATATTGACCCCGACAATTCCCTGTCTCGCCTGCCGTTCATTGAGCCGCGCAAGCGCCGCGGCGTGACCCTCATTGTTGAAGCCGAGTCGGTTGATGACGCCATGTTGCGATGCCAGCCGGAAGATGCGTGGCTTCGGATTGCCGCTTTGAGGCCGCGGGGTGACCGTGCCGATTTCCGCAAAGCCGAAACCCCTGGCCAGCATGGCGTCGGGCACTTCGGCATTCTTATCGTAGCCAGCAGCGAGACCGACCGGATTGGGAAAGTCGATGCCGGCGATTGAAACCTTCAGCCGGGGGTCATCGACGCCCGGGCAGGGAGGTACGATGCCGGCTTTCAGCGCCACGATGGAAAGACTGTGCGCCGTCTCCGGATCGAGCGCGAACAGCACCGGTTGCAACAAGGTGGCGAACAGGCTCACGCGCCGATCTCCGGCGGAAAGACATGATGCCCGTCTTCGCCGAGCGGCAGCGGCCAGCTTCGCGTCACCGCGGTTAGATCGAGTCGGGCATATAGATGCGGAAACAGCGCGCCACCGCGCGATGCCTCGTATTTCAGCGCTTCGCCAAGCGCCTGTGCCTCGATTTCCACGAGCACCAGATCACCTTGTCCGCCAAAATGCCTGGCCGCCGTCTCGCGCACCTGGCCGGCGGTCGAAAAATGGATGAAGCCGTCCTTGAGGTCGACCGGCGCGCCGTCGAATCGGCCTGCCTGCTCGGCGGCTTGCCATTCATCCCTGGTCGCGATCTTGTAGATGAACCTGTTCATTGACCGGCCGGCGTGGTTCAATTGCATGCGGGGCGTATGCCGCGCGGGGCCGGCTTGGCACGATCCGGCCGGCCATACAAGTGCCAAACGGATCCTGTCGAGCGGACCTGTGGAAGGCTGCCCGATCCTTGAATTTGGTCGATTGAGATGGAGACCGATATGCGCCCAGTGTTCTTGTTTGCCTGTGGGCTTGTCCTTGCCGGGATGGTTGCGGGTTTCCCGGCGGCTGTGCTGGCGCAGAACGATCCGACGAGGATTCCCGCACCGCAACTATCCCCCGGGATCGTTGGCGAGGAGATTGTTGACGAGGACAGCGCGCAGATGCGCTATTCGATGGTGCTGGTCAATGGCGGCATCGCCCTGCTCGACCGCAAGACCGGAACGATGGAATATTGCGCTGCGCAATCCGGGCAAATCGTCTGCCGTCTCGCTGTCGAGGAACGCCAAGGCTATGAAGATGAGATTGCCCGCCTCGGCGCACGCGTCAAGCAGCTTGAAGACAAGCTGCCGCGCAAACCGGATGCAACTGCCGGGGAGGATCGTCGCCTGAACGAGGCCATGCGTCATGCTGGCCGCGCGCTGCGCCATATTTTCGATGCGGTCAAGGATTTGCGCACCGACATGGAAGGCGGCAAGGGTTAGATCTGCCTTGCCGCAAAATTGTCCCGTGCGAATTGCGGTATCGGCACCGCCCGGCGCGTTTCGAGATTCATCACCAGGCAGCGCAATTCTGATGCTGCCACAGGTTCACCGCTTGTCATTTCTTCGAGCTGGTGGCGCATCAGGAAGGTGTTCTCCTCCATCGTCTCGATCCATGAGACGAGCGCCAGTCCGGTTCCCGGTTCGATGCGTCTTAGCCGCGTCAGCTTGGTCTCGACCGCGACCCGGCCGTGCATGGTCCCTGTCAGCCATTCTGTGGTGATGCCGGCAAAGTTCCACACATGCGCCGCCGCATCCGTCAGTCGCGAAATGAGCGCATTGGACAGTATGTCGCCGTCCGGCCCGCTTTCGCCGATACGCGCCACCGTGCGGCTGGAGATCAGGGCCCGTCCCTGCTTTATCAGCGTACGCGTATCGACCGGTTGCGTCGGGCCGTAGCCGACGCCGCGCGGCAATGCCGGCGCGGCTTCATTCAGTCCGCAAACCGGCACGCCGTCGATCCGGTAGCCGGGCTGATCGAGCGCGGTCGCCGCCAGTTCGCCGCTGTCGGCGTCGCGCATGAGATGGACAACCGAACCCGCCGCCTCTCCCTCGCCCAGGATGGCCGAATGGATTATGGTCGATCGCGCCACATGCAGTTCGCGGTGATAGCGTACATGGCGAAGGATTGCCGTGCGTGCGCCAGGATTGGTTCCGCTCACCGCCAGTGCGAAGATTTCCGAAGCCTGCTGGAAGGCGCGGAAATAGAACTGCACGTTCATATGCGCGTTCTCGTCGCAATCCCATGTGTTGACGAAGCCTCGATAGGTCTCGAGGAACGGCTCCCCGGGCGTTTTGATGACAGTCATGGGGTTTCCAGTTCACACTTCCAGTTCGCCTGCGAGTGCCTCGCTGTCGGGCCGCCGTATGGCGTCGATCGCCGCTGCATTGTCATGCCGTCCCGTCAAGTAGGAGGCGAGGACAAGTCCCGCGAGGGTGGCCGCCAGGGCATAGATCGCGGCGCTGACTGCCGGTGAAATGTCTTCAAGTCCAGGCACCGGTGGCAGGTCCTTGATTGGTATGCCGTACACGCTTGCCTCGCCGCCCTTCTCGAACCACGCTACCCAGGCCTGAACGGCCAGCACCGCACTGCCGGCACACATGCCTGCCATTGCACCGTAGGCGTTCATCCGGTCCCACCAGATCGCGCCGACGAGAATTGGGGCGATTATTCCGGCGCCGATTGCCAGTGCCCACATGAAAGTGTCGGCAGGAGGCCGCTCGAAGCCGATGGCGAGCCAGGCCGTGCCGGCAAGCACGGCAATGAGCCACAACCTTGCCCGGAACAGCATGGTCAGCGATTGCCGGTCCTTGCCTGATGCGCGCCGAAGCAAGCCGCCCGAAAGATTGGAGCCGATGGAAAACGCCGTCGCATTGGCGATGGCAAGAGTGCCGGCCAGCACGGCTGCTGCGATCAGCCCGCTGCCAATGCCGGGCATGGAAAAGATATCCGCCATGGCGAGGGTGATCGTTTCGGCCGAAAACCTGATGTCGGCCGGGCCGATGACATAGTCCGGATTGCCGCCGCAGGCCGCGACGGCCTGTGCCGTGTCGTGCACGACCTTGCCACACAGGTGCGCCATGGGAAGCGAATTGAAAACCGATGCCTTGCCACTCCAGACGAGCAGCCAGGAAGCGCCGGTTTCTATTTCCTCGCTCGTCAGACCCAGAATGCCGCGATAGAGGAAAAGCTTGGTGAACGCAGCCAGAGCCGGCGCCGCGGCAAGCACCAAGGCTACCAGCAGGATCGCCCAGCCCGCCGTCTTGCGTGCACCGTCCGCGTCGCGAGATGCCGGGAAATGCCCCAGTACGAAAGGCATGGCGCAAAGCCCTGCCCCCAGGAACAGACACATCGCAATTGCTGCAGTCAGCGCATGATCAGCCGTCGCCACGCCATCGACCTGCCCGCCAAGGCGTGCGAATCCAAGCTGGGACAATTGCTGCTCGATATCGCCGACATCGCGCAGCGCGCCATGGCCGAAGAAAAGCTGCGGTACAGGAAACGTTCCAAGATCGATGCTGGCCCAGATCAGCGGCCCCAGATAGGCGGTCGCGAGAAAGGCGAAGATCACCGTGTTGACACGCAGCATGCCGCGCAGTCCGCCGGGCAGGATCGCCAGGCCGACAAGGACGGCGGCGAAGATGATCGCCATGCGCTGGTCGATGTCGAACAGCAGGTGGGCGAATTGGCCGGCGAGCCGCATCTGGCTCCACAAAATCAGGACACCGGCCGCCGCCACGACAAGCGCAAGGATGCCGCCCGCGGAGACGCTTTTGAAACGTCTGGCCACGAAATGTGCTGGTGTTGCCGCACCGCTTTTTCTCAGGAATGGCGCGATCATGAAGGCGCTGAGCGCCAGCGCGAGCATCGGACCGGTGATCCAGGCGATGGCAAGCGGCGAACCGCCGAAGAACTGGCCGGCGAGTGTGGCGACGGTCCAGCCTGTCAGCATGCTCGCCGACAGTGCCGTCGCGTTGACGGCCAGGCTTGCACCGCGCCGCGCCACCATCCAGTCGGCAGGTGACATGGTACGCGCCTGGATGGCGGGAATCGCGATGCCGGCCACCAGCAGGATGCCGGCCATGACGAATACGATGTTCCTCGGCAGGCCTGCCTGCTCCGCCAGTATGACCAGGCCGGCGAAGATCAGCGTGCCCGCCGCCACGATCGGCCCTATCTGAGTTGCCCCTGACAGTACCCTGTCTTCGATCGGATTTGCCATTGCCTGCCGCATGCGCTTCTCAGCTCTCCCTGCCCGACAGGCCGGGCCGGCGGTCATTGAGCGCCTGCAACCTGGCCGACAGGAACACCAGACCGGCAAGCACAACCGGCAGGATCAGAACCGACAGGAGCAGGCCCAGGGGCATGGCGAGCAACAATATGTCAGTCAGCGTTGCATAGGCCGCGACGCCGCCGACCGCCGCCACAAGACAGGTAACCGCACCGGCCCAGGCGATCATGCGCGTCCTGTTCAACCAGCTATTCGGCCGGTTTCCGCTCCAGCCCTTTTGAAGACCAAGGTCCAAGCGATTTCTCCCACATGGTCAAGATGTTCCGGCAAGGCTGCCGGACGACACGCTCTAGCTCGTGTACTCATAAGGGATTTGGAGCGTGGTTTGGACGAAAATTTGCCGCCCTGGCATTTGTTTTTTGCCTGCCTGCACCCGCTTGCTTGTGGGGCGGTGTCGCCGCTTGCAATTTGGCGATGTGGCCCGGATAATTCGGCCGGACCCTCGGATACGGGTTGTGAGGAGGAAGAAGGCGATCATGGGGCTGATTATCGTCGCGGACGACCATCCGCTGTTCCGCGACGCCTTGCGACAGGCCATCGATGCGCTTGCGTCGAGCCGGACCATCGAAACGGCCGGAGACATGGGTGAGGTGGAAAGACTCGCCGGCGATGCCGACGAAGTCGACCTCGTCCTGCTCGATCTGGCCATGCCGGGAAGCAAGGGACTTTCCGGTCTCATCCGCCTGCGCGCCCAGCATCCCGAAATCCCGGTGGTCGTCGTCTCTGCGACCGAGGATTCGGCCACGATCAGACGTGCGCTCGAACTGGGCGCCTCCGGCTTCATTCCCAAGTCCTCGGGCATGGCCGAAATCCGCGCGGCGGTCACGGCGGTTCTCGAAGGCGAGATATGGGCGCCCTCGTCCAATTCCGAACAGAACGAGGAAGATGTCGAATTTGCCGAACTGGCGGGTCGTCTGAAGACGCTGACGCCGCAGCAGGGCAAGGTCCTGGGAATGCTGGGCGAGGGGCTGCTCAACAAGCAGATAGCCTACGAGCTTGGCGTGTCGGAGGCGACTGTCAAGGCGCATGTCTCCGCCGTCCTGCTGAAGCTCGGGGTCGAAAGCCGCACCCAGGCGGTCATCGTGCTCGGGCGACTGGGGCTGGCTGCCGGCGAGGAACTCGCGGGTTAGACTTTCCGTCACCCCATTGCGGCAGTTCGCCTATTCTGCCGCTTCCCGGCTTGAATGGCCGATCGCCAGAACGGCCCGCAATGCGGCCGGCTTGACCGGCTTGTAGATAAGCTTGATGCCTTCCGTTTCCGCTTCGCCCCTGAGCGAGGGCGTGCGGTCCGCGGTGATCAGCACGCAGGGCAGATCCAGTCCGAATGCCTGGCGCAGCGCATGTATCGCCTCGATGCCATTGCCCTTTTCCAGATGATAGTCGGCGAGCACGATCTGCGGCGACCTCTGCGCTGCCCTGAGTGTGGTGAACGCGCTTTCCAGATCGTGGGCGGCCGCGACCTCGCAGCCCCATTGCGTGAGCAGGCCGCTCATGCCTTCCAGGATTGAAAGATCGTTGTCGATGCACAGCACGAACAGTCCGTCGAGCTTCGAAGTTGTACGGGTTGCCGATCTTAGTGCCCTGGCGACGGCAGACGCTGTCTCCGGCTTCGCACGCTCGACGGCGACGGCAAACCGCGTTCCCTTGCCGGGTGTCGAGAACATCGTCACCTCGATGTTGAGGACCCTGGCGATACGCTCGACGATCGACAGGCCCAGCCCCAGACCCGGCGCCTGGCGCACACCGTCGTCAAGCCGCCGGAATTCGGTGAAGATGACCTGACGATCATCGTCGGCAATGCCGATCCCGGTATCAAGGACTTCGACGACGATCGCACCCTGGCGTTGCCGGCAACCAACTAGGACACGGCCGGCAGGCATGTCCCTGGGCGTATATTTGATCGCATTGGAGATCAGGTTCTGAAGTAGCCGCCGCAGCAATGCCGGGTCCGAGCGCACCCAGGCGGACGAATGGACCATCTTCAACTCGAGACCGCGCTCACGGGCAAATGGCGCGAATTCGACCGCCATCTGCTCAAGAATGGTGTCGATGGGAAAGACGGAGATCTTGGTCTCCTGACGGCCGGTATCGAGCCTCGAGATCGCCAGAATGGCGCCCAGGATTTCCTCCACCGATTCAAGAGATTTGGCGATGTTGCCGGTAAGCGTGGCATTGCCGGTTTCCTCCATCCTCTCCTGCAGCGTGGAGACATAGAGCTTGGCGGCATTGAGCGGTTGCAGGATGTCGTGGCCGGCCGCCGCTAGGAATCGCGTCTTGCCGGCATTGGCGTCGTCGGCCGCCCTTGTCGCGCGCGCCAGTTCGCGGTTGGCCTCCACCAGTTCGCTGGTGCGTTCCTCGACGCGGCGCTCCAGCGTCTCGTTCGCCTCGCGCAGCGCTTCGGCAACGAGGATGCGCTCGGTGATGTCGTGCCAGGTCACGACCACACCGCCGCCGGGCATCGGGCTGGTGCGGATTTCGACGATGTGCTCGGATGCGGCCAGCGCCAGCAGCCAGGGTTCGTTCTGGTTGACGATCTTGTCGGCGAGTTCCCCGTCGCTCACGCCCTGTCTGGTCAGATCGTGGATCTCGGCGATTTGCCGCGCCACCTCGTTGAGCGGCGTACCGACCTGACCCACACTCGCCGGCAGGCCGAGCAGACGGCGAAAGCGCCGGTTCCAGAAGGCGAGTTTGAAATCGGCATCGAAGACCGAGATCGCCTGGTCCATCTGGTCGAGCGCCGATTGCAATATGTCGCGGTTGTATTTCAGCGCTTCGGAAGCCTGGTCGAGCAGCTTGATGCTCGCCGGTGTCGTCGCCTCGAAGCGCTGAAGCAGCAGCGTGTGCACCAGCCGTGACGACGAGGCGCCGATGGCGCTCGCCAGCAATTGTTCGGAAAAGCGCAGCAGGCGCGGGTCGGCGGGATCGCCGTCCTTCGGCCGCTCACCGGTTTCGGTCCAATAGCTCTCGAAGGAACGCTGCGTGCGTCTCGTGCCGAGATAGCGCGCCACCGTGGCGATCAGTTCGCCGACATTGACCTTTGCCGCCGCACTCCTGCGTCCGATGATCAGCGGCTGGCCCCGGTCGACGAAGATCGCCGCCTGTGCGTTCTCGCTGGCGCTCGGCAGCCGCGACAGCGAGCCGATGACGAAAGCGAGCGTGTTGATCGCAAGGCTCCAGATCACGCCATTGGCGATCGGACTGATTTCGAAGCCGAGCAAGGCTTCGGGCTTCAGGATGCCGGAAGAATGCAGCCCCTGTTCGACCAGCCAGTGGTCGGGCGACAGCAGCGTCGGCATCAGCAGGGTGTAGGCCCAGACCGCGAAGCCGCAGACCATGCCGGCGATCGCGCCGCGCCCGTTTGCGCCCTGCCAGACGAGGCCGCCGAAAAAGGCCGGTGCAAGCTGGACGATCGCCGCGAACGAGACGAGGCCGATGGCCGCCAGCGCCTGGGTGTTGTCGGCGGTGCGGAAATAGGCATAGCCGAGGAACAGCAGCAGCACGATCGCCGTGCGGCGGATTTTCAGGATCAACTGCTCCATGTTTTCCGGCGCCCGCGCCCGGCCTTTCGCCTGACTGCGCAGGATGAAGGGCAGCACCAGATCGTTGGAGATCATGATGGCGAGTGCCACGCAGGCGACGACCACCATCGCCGCACCCGCCGACAGGCCGCCGAGAAAGGCGAACAGCGAGATCAGGTCGTTGCCGGCCGAAGTCGGCAGGGTAAGCACGAAGAAGTCGGCATCCGCCGTTGTGCCGAACCGGACAAGCCCCGCCGCTGCGATCGGAATGACGAACAGATTGATGCCGATGAGATAGGCTGGAAACAGCCAGCGCGCGCGTTTCAGTTCACGTTCGGAATGGTTTTCGACGACCGTGACATGGAACTGGCGCGGTAACAGAAGGAAGACGAGGAAACTCAGCAGCGTCATGATGATGAAATTGCCGCTATCGAAGCCCTTGCCGATCATCGCCGCGATGCCGGGGTCGGCCAATGCCTTTTCGCGCAGATCGGCAAAGCCGCCGAACATGAAGAAGGTGACGAATACGCCGACGCACATGAAGGCGGCGATCTTGACCACTGATTCCACGGCGACCGCGAGCATCAGCCCGTCCTGGTGTTCGGTGGCGTCGGCATGGCGGGTGCCGAAGAGAACGGTGAATACCGCCAGCGTGATCGCGATCAGGATGGAAATCTCGCCAAGCGTCAGGAAATGCGTCTCGGGCACCAGGCTGTAATGTGAGATCAGCGTGACGACGGAGGTCGAGATCGCCTTCAGTTGCAGTGCGATATAGGGGATCGTGCCGATGACGGCGATCAGCGTGGCCACACCTGCGACGTGGAGGCTCTTGCCATAGCGCGCGCCGAGGAAATCGGCCGCCGATGTGATGCGCTCCTCCTTCGACAATCGCACGACACGCGCGACCAGCGGATAGCCGAGCATGATCATGATGACCGGCCCGATATAGATCGGCAGGAAGTTGAGCCCGCTGGAAGCGGCCAGTCCCACTGATCCGAAGAAGGTCCAGGTCGTGCAATAGATCGCCAGCGTGAAGGCATAGATGTTGGGCCGGCTGGCGATCTGCCTGCCGTGCCGGCGCTTGTCGCCATAGGAGGCGACGGCGAACAGCGCGAGAAGATACAGAAAGGCCGTGCCGATGACGGCCCAACCCTGCAGCATGCGTTTTTACTCCCCCGCGATCTCGAAAAGGGACCGCCTGGCGGCGATTTGGAGCACGAATCCGGCTCGGATGTCCAGTTTTCCACGCCTGAGCACTGCCTGTTCAGCAGGCGCTTTACCGCTCGTCAGGCGAAGCGTAGAAATCGGCATGGGGTCCGGACGGCGGACCGCAACGCGACGGGATGGCTTTTCAAAGGAGAGGGCAATGTTTGCGGAGTTCAGGAAATTCATCATGCGCGGCAATGTCATGGACCTTGCCGTAGGCGTGATCATCGGAGCGGCCTTTGCGTCGATTGTCAGTTCGCTCACCGACGACATCATCATGCCGGTTATCGGCGTGATCGTTGGCGGGCTCGATTTTTCCAACTATTTTGTGGGACTGAGTTCCAGCGTCACCGCTGACACGCTCGAAGCCGCAAAGGAGCAGGGTGCCGTGCTCGCCTATGGCAGCTTCATTACGGCAGTCGTCAAGTTCCTGATTGTTGGCTGGGCGATCTTCATGATCGTCAAGGCGGTCAATCGCATCATGCCGCCGCCGCCCGCACCGCCCAAGCCCGGCCCGACCCCCGACCAGCAATTGCTGACCGAGATACGCGACCTGTTGGCCAATCAGGCAAAATAGGCGCCGTACCGCAAGGGTTTCGTCCGGGGCAACGAATGGCTATAGGAAGTCTGCGCGAGCACCGCTTGCGCCGGTTTTCGCCGCATTGGTGGCTGCCGCCATACCAGCACGGCAATTCGACATGCAACGCATCATCGCCGCCTTTTTCAATTCGCTTGCCGGCGTCCGTTTCGGCCTGGTGCGTGAAGCCGCCCTGCGCGAGGAAATGGCGCTGCTGGTCCTCGGACTGATTGCCGGACCGTTCCTGACCCTCGACCCGTGGCGGCTGGCCGCATTGTGGGGTGTGCTCCTCGTCCTGCTGGCGGTCGAGTTCCTCAACACGGGATTGGAAAAGCTCGCCGACAAGGTCACCCGTGACAGCGACGATCTGGTGCGCATTGCCAAGGATTGCGGTTCGGCCGCCGTGCTGATGATGCTGGTGCTGTCGGGCGGTGTTTGGGCCCTGGCGCTCTGGGAGCGGTTTTTTTCCTAAAGCTTGAACAGCCTTGGTACTTAGTTTCGTTGCGGCATGAAAGCGGCGAGGACGAGCGCCAGCCAGCCCGCCATCATCGTTATTCCGCCGCTCGGCGCGGCCATGGGAAACAGCCGGCCGTGGCCGAAGGCGACCAGCGTAAGGTCGACTGAAAACAGCGCTGTGCCGGCAATCAGCGCAAGGGTGGCCAGATGCAGCACGAAACCGCCCCTGCCGTGAAGCGCAAGCGCCAGCACCGCCGCCGCATGGGTGAGGCAGACGAGACCGACCGCGCCCATCAGGCCGGAACCGCCGTCCAGATGCGCGCCTGCCGCCGCTGCGGCGACACCGGCGAAGCCAAGCAAGCCGGCGGCGGCCAGTTCGATCCGGGTCAAACCTGTCGGTGCCGCCATTGCTCCTTTCTCCTTCGCGCTGCGTCCGGTCTATACAATGCGCTGGCAGGAACAGCGGCAATGCGGCATTTGGCAGCCCCAGGCCGGGTAAAGACCGAAAGAAGGCCAAACCGGCTGCACAGGCCTGACAATCTTCCGCGATTGGAGTATCGCGTTTCAGCCAAACGACAAGTTTCATTTCCACGTGCCGGTCCCGGCATCCGCCGCACCCCACCGAAGGGCGGCAAATTCATCGAACAACCCGAATGAATGGCATGGACACGCAACGAGACCTCCCGGCCGGCCCCGGCACAGCGGTATTTTTCAGCTTTTCCGGAGTTCCGGAAGTCGCGACCGGGCCGCGATTCCAGTGGGCGATCGGCGAACTTCGAACCCGGCTCGGTGAACGGGGTATGACGCTCCAGCCGATGGAATCCGCATCGCCCGATCGGCGGAAGGGAACCGAAATCCGTATCGCCCTGTCGCGGGATGAGGCGAGTTCTCAATCTGCCGCGCGCGGTGGCATCGAACTTCCCGGTACACCGGAATCCTTCGCGATCTTCCGTGTTCCGGAAGAAGACGTGGATCGCCTCTACGTTTACGGCGCGGATATGCGCGGCCTGATCTACGCGCTCACCGAACTGGCGGACCGCGTGCGTTATGGCGCGAATGTCTTGACCGAGCTCGAATTCGCCGCGCCGCTGCTGGAAACGCCGACCGCGAAGGTCCGCTCCATTTCGAAATGCTTCGTGAGCGAGATCGAGGACCTGCCATGGTTTCATGACCGGGAAGGGTGGGAAGACTATCTCACCGCGCTGGCGACCCATCGGTTCAACCGCTTCTCACTGACCTTCGGCATGCAATACAATTATCCCTACGGCAACGAGTTCATGTCGGATGTCTATCTGCATCTGGCCTATCCGTTTCTGGTTTCCGTTCCGGGATACGCGGTTTCGATCTCGAACCTGAGCGAGGAAGAACGACGCCAGAACCTCGAAACCCTGCAATTCATCGGCTGCGAGGCCAACCGGCGCGGGCTTGATTTCCAGCTGGCGCTGTGGACCCAGAGCTACGATTTCGACGATTGCCCGAATGCGAAACACCAGATCGCGGGCCTCGGGCCGGACAACATCGCGTTGTACTGCCGGGATGCCCTGGCGCTTCTCCTGAAGGAAGTGCCGCAGATCAGCGGCCTGACCCTGCGCGTTCACGTCGAATGCGGCATTCCCGAAGGCGACTACGATTTCTGGCGCATCTATTTCGAGGCGGTGAAGGGAGCGGGCCGCCCGATCCGGCTCGACCTCCACGCGAAGGGGATCGACGACGAGATGATCGATGTCGCGCTTGCCACCGGCATGCCGGTCGGCATTTCGCCGAAATACACCTCCGAGCATCTGGGCCTGCCCTATCATCAAACCTCCATCCGCGCGCTGGAAATGCCGCCGCGCGACGACATGCCGGCTGCGGCAGGCCGGGACATGACGACGCTCTATTCCGGCGAGGACGCCGAAAGGCACGCCCGCAAGTGGAGGTTCTCCGAAGGCTCGCGCAAATTCATGCGCTACAGCTATGGCGACCTTCTGCGCGAGAACCGGCCCTACGCCATCATGTTCCGCATCTGGCCGGGCACGACACGCATATTGTTGTGGGGCGATCCTGCGCTTGCAGGCGGCTATGGCCGCAACGCCACCTTCTGCGGGGCCGAGGGCATCGAGCTGTGCGAGCCGCTTTCCTTCAAGGGACGCATGGGCACCGGCATCGCCGGCAGCCGCACCGGCTACCGGGGAAAATACCGGCTGTTCCGCCACGACTGGCAGAAGTTCGAATACACCTACCGGGTCTGGGGGCGGTCGCTGTTCGATCCGGAGGCCGACCCGCAAGTATTCCGGCGTTTTCTGGTCTCGAAATACGGAGAGGCCGGTGACACTTGCGGCAGGGCGCTGGCGAGCGCCAGCCGCATCCTGCCCCTGATCACGCTCGCCCACACGCCGACGGCCTCGAACAATTCCTACTGGCCCGAAATGTACGAGAACATGTCGCTCGTGCATGCTGCGCCGCAACTGCCCTACGGATACGAACTGCCAAGGCCTTCGCGGTTCGGCACCGTCGGCTCCTGCGATCCGCAATTGTTCATGTCGCCGGCCGAATTCGCCTCATGCCTGCACGAGGACAGGGGGGTCGACCGGATCGCGCCCCTGACCTGGGCCAACTGGCTCGAACGGCTCGCACTTGAGGCCTCGACCAAAATGGCCCACGCCCTGTCCGCGTCGGGCGATCCGGGAGACGAACTGTTCCTCGTTTCCGTCGATGTGACCATCCTCGCTTCCATCGGCCGGTTCTTCGCCGCCAAGGTGCGCGCTGCCACCTTCTGGGAATATTTCCTGCTCTCAGGTGACGAAGACTCGGCGAGGCTGGCGCTGGATCACTATCGCAGGGCGCGCAACGCCTGGGCCGAAGCCGCAAAGGTCTGCCGGGATGTCTACCTCCCCGACAGCACCTATGGGCCGCACTCCTGGCTGCGCGGGCGCTGGGACGACCGCCTGCCGGCCATCGAACGCGACATTGCGGATATGGAGGCGATGATCTCGCAAAGCGCGCAGCGGCCGGCGTCCGAACCGGATATGCACCATTTGCAGCGGATCGGGGACTGGCAGGCTTCGCAGGTTTTTGGTTGCCGCCACACGCCGCCGGAAGGTTTCGCGCATGGCGAAGCAGTCGAAATCTCGCTCATACCTCCCGGCGAGTCTCATCAGGAAATCATCCTGCACTATCGCCATGTCGATCAGTCGCAACCATGGTGCCGCATCGCCATGACGTGGCAGGACGGCGCATACCGGGCCATCATTCCCGCCGGATACACCGACGCCCCGTTTCCGCTTCAGTATTATTTCGAAATCCGCGACAGCGACGTCTCTTCATTTCATCCCGGTCTCGGGGGCGATGTTAGCGCCACGCCGTACTTCGTTCTGGAAGGCCGCAGGGCTTAGGCCTCACTTGATGTAAGCAGGCGGCACCTGCAAGCGAGTCGCGCGAACAACAGGCGAGGAGCACCAGCGACCGAAGAGGCCGCCGGGCCGGTCAGGCCCGCCCCATCGGAGCCGTGAGCGAAGCGAAATTGCCGTGAGAAAAAATGGTGCTGCGAGTGAGGATTGAACTCACGACCTCTCCCTTACCAAGGGAGTGCTCTACCACTGAGCTACCGCAGCATCCGGTCAAGGATGGCGAGGCCGCTAGGCGCGGTCTCAAATCGCGTGGCTTTTGCCACATGCCGCCGCCCGGCGCAAGAACGCTTCTGACGGCATTTGTTCATGTCCCTCGCTGGGTTCACATCAGTTCCGCGTCAAGGGACGTGCCGTCTTTCGGCCCGATTTGGCTGTTCAATGGAAACGCTCGGCAAGGGGACGGCAACTGGATGAAGGACAAGTCGGAGCGCGCCGAACGGTTGGGCGCTGCATTGCGCGCCAATCTGAGGCGGCGCAAGCAGACCGCCGGGCCGGACCGGATTCTGCCCGGCGATGAAACGGCCGACACGCTGCGCCGCCGCGCCGATCCGCTGTCGCCTTCGTCCCCTGAACGTGAAAGGGAGCGGGACAAGGCAGACGACTGATCGTTATCGGCTTGCAGGTCGGGCTTGCAGGCAGGGTTTGCCGGGCAAACTTGCCGCAGAGGTTGGATCGGAGTATCCCGGTCCGCTTGAACGAACGTAAATACCGGGGAAGACGGGTTCATGGACAATATCGTGGTCGAGGGCGGAGCGCGGCTGAATGGCGTGATCGCCATTTCAGGCGCCAAGAACGCGGCACTGCCCCTGATGATCGCCTCGCTGCTCACCGATGAGCCGCTGATTCTCGAAAACGTGCCGCATCTGGCCGACGTCGAACTGCTCATCCGCATCCTCACCAATCACGGCGTCGACTATCACGTCGAGGGCAAGCGCCATGGCCAGAACGGCACCGAGGGCCGTACCATCCATTTCCGCGCAGGCCAGATCGTCGACACAATCGCGCCCTATGAGTTCGTCTCGCGCATGCGCGCCAGCTTCTGGGTCATCGGTCCGCTGCTCGCCCGCATGCACAAGGCGCGCGTCTCGCTGCCCGGCGGCTGCTCCATCGGCACGCGCCCGGTCGATCTGTTCATCGACAGCCTCGAGGCGCTGGGTGCGAAGATGAATGTCGATGGCGGCTATGTCGTCGCCGAAGCCCCCGGCGGACTGAAAGGTGCGACCTACCGTTTCCCCAAGGTCTCGGTCGGCGCCACCCATGTCGCCATGATGGCCGCCACATTGGCGGAAGGCCGCACTGAGCTGGAAAACGCCGCGCGCGAGCCCGAGATCGCCGATCTCGCCCGATGCCTCAACGCCATGGGCGCGAGGATTTCCGGCGCCGGCACATCGACCATCACCATCGACGGCGTCGCGGCGCTTGGCGGCACGCGCCACCGCGTCCTGCCTGACCGTATCGAGACCGGCACCTATGCCATGGCCGTCGCCATGGCCGGCGGCGATGTGATGCTGGAAGGCGCCGAGGCCGGGCTGATCGAAAGCCCTATTGCCGTGCTGCGCCAGACCGGTGTCGAGATCGAGGAAAGGAATGACGGCATCCGCGTCGCCCGCAATGGCGCCGGCATCAGGCCGGTCGATGTGACGACCGAACCCTATCCCGGATTTCCGACCGACCTTCAGGCGCAATTGATGGCGCTGATGACATGCGCCGAAGGCACCTCGCACATCACCGAGACGATTTTCGAAAACCGTTTCATGCATGTCCAGGAACTGGCCCGCCTCGGGGCGAGAATAAATCTCGACGGCCAGACGGCGATTGTCGAGGGCGTGCCGCGGCTCAAGGGTGCGCCGGTCATGGCGACCGATCTGCGCGCCTCGGTTTCGCTGGTCATCGCGGGCCTTGCCGCCGAAGGCGAGACCACGGTCAGCCGCGTCTATCATCTCGATCGCGGTTTCGAGCGCCTCGAGGCCAAGCTTGGCGGTGTCGGCGCAAAAATCCGCCGGGTGACGGTCTGAAACCGCTGCATCCATTTGTTGCCAGCGGTTGCGTGTAAAGCTGAAACTCAATAACTAGACGCCATATGTTATTGCACCGGGCCGGGGTCTGCGCGGCAAAATCGCCGGCCAAGCCGGCCGTATGGTTGAAAGCATGAAGCGTCTGCGACTCGTTGCCCTGGACACCGAGGATCTCTCGGTTATTTCCGCCCATTGTCAGGACGCCGTCTTGAAACCGGGCGACATTCGCTATTTTCCCGCCGAACACAAGCTGATCGTGTCGATGAACCGCTTTGCCTGGGAACTGGTGGATCAGGCCAGACAGCCTTATGAACGCCGCCGTGCTGCGCTTCATTTCGCCAGGGTGAACAAGGTTTCGACCCTCGGCATAGACCGCACGGCTTCCGATCAGGTTCTTTCGCTGCTGGCGATCACGTTCACCGAAGGCGAGGCGCCATCCGGCGTGATCGAATTCGTTTTCGCCGGCGATGCCGGCATTCGCCTCGAAGTTGAGTGCATCGAGGCGCAACTGACCGATATGCCGGCCTCCTGGGAGGCCGGTTCAAAGCCGAAACACGAAGTTTGAGTTGGAAACGGGCGTCAGCCGCAACCAGTCACGTTTGTGCCGCGTTTGGAGAAACCCATGGTATTGCGACTCGACGCAGACAAGCCCGATTTCGCCAGCCGCTTCGCCACGCTGCTCGCCGAAAAGCGCGAGGCTTCCGCCGATGTCGACGCGGCGGTGCGCTCGATCATAGCCGATATGCGCGAGCGTGGTGACGAGGCGCTGATCGACTATACCGAGCGCTTCGACCGCATGAAGGTGAGCGCCAGTGGTCTCAGGATCGGCGAAGATGAGATCGCATCTGCTGTCGCTGCCGTCGATGCTGAGACGCTGGCGGCGCTGGAACTCGCCTGTGAGCGCATCAGGGCGCATCACGCGCGCCAGATGCCGGCCGACGAGCGTTACACCGATGCGCTCGGCGTCGAGCTCGGCTCGCGCTGGACCCCGGTCGAATCGGTAGGGCTCTACGTACCGGGCGGCACGGCGAATTATCCAAGCTCCGTGCTCATGAACGCCGTTCCCGCCGCAGTTGCCGGGGTGAAGCGCATCGTCATGGTGGTGCCGACGCCCGACGGTGTGATGAACCCGTTGGTGCTTGCCGCCGCCAACATGGCCGGCGTCCACGAAATCTACCGCGTCGGTGGCGCCCAGGCCGTTGCCGCACTCGCCTACGGCACCCACACGATTGCTCCGGTCGCCAAGATCGTCGGCCCAGGCAATGCCTATGTGGCGGCCGCCAAGCGTCAGGTTTTCGGCACCGTCGGCATCGACATGATTGCCGGCCCGTCCGAGGTACTGGTGGTCGCCGACGCCGAGAACGATCCCGACTGGATCGCCGCCGACCTGCTTGCCCAGGCCGAACACGATGCAAGCGCGCAGTCGATCCTGATCACTGATTCCCCCGATCTGGCCGATGCGGTGTGCGAAGCTGTCGAAACGCAATTGAAAACCCTGCCGCGTGGCGGGATCGCCGGCGAAAGCTGGGCGAATTTCGGTGCGGTCATCATCGTCGGCGATCTGGTGCAGGCCGCCTCCCTGGTCGATCGTGTCGCGCCGGAACATCTGGAGATCGCCACCACCGATCCTGAATCGTTTCTGGAGAAGGTGAACAATGCCGGCGCCGTATTCCTCGGCCGTTATACGCCCGAGGCGATTGGCGACTATGTCGCTGGTTCCAACCACGTTCTGCCGACGGCGCGTTCGGCGCGCTTTTCCTCCGGCCTGTCGGTGCTTGACTATCTCAAGCGAACCTCCATCCTCAGATGCGGTCCCGATCAGCTTGCTGCGATCGGTCCGGCCGCGGTGACGCTGGCGGGTGCGGAAGGCCTTGCCGCGCATGCCCGATCCGTCACCATCAGGACCAATCGCGGCCGATCCGGATAAACCCGGCCGGAGCCCCCACTGGAGCCGAAGGTATTGTCGCAGGAGACGAATCCGCAGAACCGGCTGATCGACGTGGTCCTGGACGAAAACTCCATCGGCCAGGGCACGCCCGACGTCGAGCATGAGCGCGCTGTCGCCATATTCGACCTGATCGAGGAGAATTCTTTCCATCCCGCTGGCGACGACAATGGCGGCCCCTACCGGTTGCGGCTGTCGGTCGTGGAAAAGCGGCTCGTGTTCGAGATCACACGCGACAACGGTGATCCGGTGATCACCCACATGCTCTCGCTCACCCCTTTCAAGCGGGTGATCAAGGACTATTTCATGATCTGCGAGAGCTATTACGAGGCGATCCGCTCGGCCACGCCGAGCCAGATCGAGGCGATCGACATGGGCCGTCGCGGACTGCACAATGACGGCACCCAGACCCTGAAGGATCGTCTCGACGGCAAGATCGAGATGGATTTCGACACCGCGCGCCGCCTGTTCACGCTGATCTGCGTCCTGCATTGGCGTGGTTAGGCGGGCGATGGCGCAGGACAGCGGGGAGGTGGTCAAAGCGCAGGCCGAACGGCCCGCTTCGGTGTTGTTCGTCTGCGCCATGAACGCCATCCGCTCGCCCATGGCCGAATATTTGACGCGTCACATTTTCGGCGATCAGATCTACGTCGAATCGGCCGGCGTGCAGGCGGGAAACCGCGATCCTTTCGCCGAAGCGGTGATGGCCGAAGCCGGCATGCCGTTCGGCGAGCACACGCCCTCGACGCTCGACGATCTCGCCGACACCTATTTCGATCTCATCGTCACCCTGTCGCCAGAGGCGCACCACCGCGCGCTGGAGATGACGCGTTCGCACGCCGTCGAAGTCGAATACTGGCCGACTTTCGACCCTTCCTCTGTGGCTGGAAACCGCGAGCAGGTGATGGCCGCCTACCGGCAATTGCGCGATACGCTGGAAAAGCGGATTCGTGCACGTTTCGCGGCCGAATGACATGCGGCGCACGGCATGCTGCCGCCATGGATCAACCTGCGCTCGGGTGAAATCGCCCCAGCGCAGAAAAGTTGATCGCTTCTAATAAGTTGAGCATGATGTTATCCGAAAACCGGTTTCCACTTTTCGGCATCATGCTCCTGGACACGAAAATGTGGCCGTCCTGGCTTTGCAGGTTCACAAAGCGGGCGGACTGGGATAGGTTCCCGCGAATTTTTCGGACAATTCCGGGAAAAGTGGGTCCCGGTTTTCCGTTCGGGATTGCGTAACAACAAACAACTGGGGCCGTTTGGCGTTTCCTTGAAACGATAAACGGCTCTGGACCGCTTGAAGAGGACGAATGGCAAAGGAAGAAGTTCTTGAGTTTCCCGGCATCGTCACCGAATTGTTGCCCAATGCGACTTTTCGGGTGAAGCTGGAAAACGATCACGAGATCATCGCGCACACTGCCGGACGCATGCGCAAGAACCGGATCAGGGTTCTGGCCGGCGACAAGGTTCTGGTTGAGATGACACCCTACGATCTGACCAAGGGACGCATCACCTACCGTTTCAAGTAATCGTCTGTTTGCCACCACGGGAAGCCGGTAAATGACAGTAAGGCCGCAATTGGTGCTTGCCTCCGGCTCTCCGCGCCGCCTGCAATTGCTGCAGCAGGCCGGCATCGAGCCCGACCATCTGACCCCCGTCAATGCCGACGAAACCCCGCTGAAGGGAGAAGCGCCGCGTTCGCTTGCCAAGAGGCTGGCGAAGGAAAAGGCGGAACTGGCGCTGGAAAACGCCCGCCGGTCGCCGGAACTGCAGGGCAGCTTCATCCTCGCCGCCGACACCGTCGTCGCCCTTGGCCGCCGCATCCTGCCCAAGGCGGAGATGCTGGACCAGGCTTCGATGTGCCTGCGCCTGCTGTCGGGCCGCTCCCACCGTGTCTATACCGGCATGACGCTCGTGACCCCGAAAGGCGCCTTCCGCAACCGGCTCGTCGAGACGCGGGTGCGTTTCAAGCGCCTGTCGCATGACGAGATGGAAGCCTATCTGGCTTCCGGCGAATGGCGCGGCAAGGCCGGCGGCTATGCCATTCAGGGCCTCGCCGGCACCTTCGTCGTCAAGCTGGTCGGTTCCTACACCAATGTCATGGGCCTGCCGCTCTACGAGACCGTCTCCCTTCTGGTGGGCGAGGACTTTCCGGTCCATTTCAACTGGTTCTCCAGGGCGTGAGGCCGGTGCTGCGTTGGCCGGGCGGTATTGGTGGGTAACATTCGCGCGTGGGGAGCCGCCGGGAGACGCCTGCAGATTCGCCTGTCATTTCCGCAGTTTCCCCATCCGCTCGCCGATGCGGGATTCCATCGCGCTTTTGGCCTCCCGACCACTGGACAGGCAGGGGCCAACCGCCTATAACCGCGCACGTTTTCCAGGGTGCCGCCCGCTGGGCCGGCTTTTCCCCATGCCCAGGTAGCTCAGTTGGTAGAGCAGCGGATTGAAAATCCGCGTGTCGGTGGTTCGATTCCGCCCCTGGGCACCATCAATTTCCATTGTAAAATCAGATTCTTGGAAGAATTCAAAGCAATCTGGGTTCGCTGCGGAATTGCACTGACGCCATTCGGAAAATTCTACGAGTTCGTGTTTCGCGCATGAGCAACTGCCCGCGATAGCAAGTGAAGGTCTGAAAAGTGCACAGGCGGAAAACGCCACGCAATTCCACTTACGGCCCAAAGCTGCCGTCCGGTCACCGGCGGATTCAGGTACGCTGATGATCCCTTGCTGAAATTCGCCGCATTGCAAGCCGCCGTCAAATTGGGTGGACAACAAACCTTCGCGGCAAATGCGAAACAGATCGGCCGATTTCACCAATGCGAACAATGCCAATTCGCGAAGCTTGCTCAGCGCCGACAAAATGCCGCTGTTCACGAATGCCGGAAGCTGGCGTTGATCTTTCCAGGCGTCGCGAAAGAGCCAATGCAAGATACCGACCGGGAACGCACTGCAGCCCTTGCGGGCATCATGGCGAGCCGGAATCGGCAACCATCGTGGGATAGTCCAGCAAGCCACGGGCCGTTGCGGTGTAGACGGTCGATGGGTCAATCGGATTCAGGGCGCTGCCGGTCCTGATCCGTTCGGGCAGGTCGGGATTGGATATGAAAAGGCGTCCGAACGAAATGAGGTCGGCCTGCCCCGATTCGATATAGGCCATGGCGCGCTCCGGGGTGAAGCCGACGCCGGCGATGTAGCATCCCGAATAGAGCGGCCTGAGATAGGCGTGATAGTCGAATGACAAGCTGTTGTCGGCGACATGCAGGTAGGCGAGATCGAAATCGCCGAGCGTCCTTGCGATGTATCCGAAGGTCTCCTGCGGGTTTTCGTCGACGACGACGCCATATTTGTTGAACTCGGGAGAGATTTTCGCGCCTGTTCTGTCGGACCCCACGACCGCGGCGACCGCCTCCACTGTTTCGAAGAACATCCGGCAACGATTTGCGACCGATCCGCCATAGGCGTCCAGGCGCAGGTTCGTGCCCGACGAGAAGAACTGTTCAAACAGATATCCGGACGATGCATGCACCTCGACACCGTCGAACCCTGCGGCGACTGCCCGCTTTGCGGTCTCGGCGAAGTCCCCGACGATGTCTGCAATCTGCGCCGCGGAAAGCTCTTGCGGGACCACTCCCTCGACCTTGCCGTACATGGTCCGCACAGGGCCGCCCCAGGCAACCGCGGAAGGAGCGACCGGATGCCCGGCTCCCGGAATGATGTCAGGGTGGCCGCACGCGCCGGAGTGGAAGATCTGGGCGAACATCAGGCCGCCGGCGGCGTGGACCGCGTCCGTAACATTGCGCCAGCCCTGCACCTGTTCAGCCGAATGCAGCCCGCTGCTGTGCGGGCTGCAGGCCGCGTTGAGCGACACCCGATTGTTGCCCGAGACAAGCAGTCCGGCACCAGCCCTTTGGGCGAAATAGGCCGCGTGGAGCGCTGTTGGCACGCCGTCCGTGTCGCAACGCTCCCGGGTCATTGGAGCAAGGACGCATCGATTCTTCAACTCGA
>JAJDOK010000056.1 GCA_022340185.1 Salaquimonas sp.
CGCGATGGCGGCGAACCCGGCCCGGTGATGGATGCGCGATTTTAGCACTAGATATTTCTTCTGGGTCGGTTCGATGCCGACGCTGCGGAAGCAGCCGAGGTCGTAGGGTTCGGTGTGGCGCGAGATCACGACGATCTGCACCTTGCCCGTATCCAATACCGCCGTCTTGCCCATCGACATGGTGGTGCCGCGCCCCATGGGCACGGTGACGATGAAGTCGCCATCGGTCAGCGCGCGCACCTTGCCGGTCACCTCCAGCGGTTCGCCCGCCTTGCCGATCGTCGGCATGTCGATCTTGCCGCCCAGCGATAGCGTCACCGTCGACCCGACGCCCGCGACGGCCATGGCATCGACCGCGCCGGGGTCGCAGATCGCGAACATGGCGACATCCTCGAGACCCTGATCGAGAACCTCCCTGAGCACCGCCGTCGTGTCCTGGGTGCCGCCGGATGCCGAATTGTCGGCGTGATCGAGCATCACGATCGGACCGTCGGCCAGCGCCTTTGCCTTGGCCACGGTGTCGGCGAGCGGCTCGGAATGGAAAATGAATTCGGCGCGATCGTCCCAGGCCCGGTGCAGCATTTTCTCGCAGGCGCCTTGCGCGGCGGCCCGGTCGCCGTCGGCGACGGTGACGATGGAAAGGCCGGCATCGTGGAAATCGGCGAGGGGGAAGCCGCCGAAAACGGAGGCGGCGAGCAGGCCGCCGGCTTCGGCCTGGCGCGCCATCGCGATCATCGTCTTCATCGGTTCGTCGTCATGACCCATACGCAGCGTCTGGGCCAGGATCGGGCGTTGGCCCCAGACCATCACCGGGTTCACCTCGCCTTTCAGCGCGCGCATCATGATGCGTCCGGCATGTTCGCCGGCCTCGTACATGTCGATATGCGGATAGGTCTTGTAGCCGACCAGCACCGTGCAGTTCTCGACGATGTCATCGGTGATGTTGGCGTGCAGATCGAGACTGATGGCGATCGGCAGTTCCGGCGCGATCTGGCGAATGCGCCTCAGGAGAGTGCCTTCGCCGTCGTCGGTGGTTTCGGCCACCATGGCGCCGTGCAGGTCCAGGAAACAGACGTCGCAGCCGGCCTTGACCGCATTCACGATCGCATCGCACATCGTGTCATAGGCCGCGGCCTCGACCTTGCCGCTTGGGTTGGCGTTGCCGGCTATCGGCGTGACCATCTCCATGCCCTCGGCCTCGGCGAGATCGAGGAAGGCGCCGAGCCCGGTGCCGGTGCCCTTGTACAGGCGATAGACGTCCTTGCCGGTCGGCACCTCGGGGCTGCCGAAGCGGGCGAGTGGCGTAGGTACGGGCGAGAACGTGTTCGTCTCATGCTCCATCATCGCGATGACGGCGCGCATGGTCATGGCAGAGGCTCCGGTTCAGCTTTGGTTTTGCGGGCGATAGGCTTCGCCGACGGTCAGAGTCCAACGCACGATCCCTTTCAGGACCTTGCCGAGCGCGAGGTCCATGGCATCGACGATGTCGAGCATCGTATCCGATCTGGACACTTCGATAGCCTCGAAACTTTCGTTGGCGACGATCAGTCGGTCCGGCATCTCGACCAGTTTGCAATTCACCCTGACATGCGCGCTGGGCTCGACGGCGCCGTCGAAATATTCCATCTGGAATTCGCGCATGTCGACCAGCAGGACGAAGTCGCTGCGCAGGCCGACCGACTGGCGCCCGACCGACGTGATCATCTGCGAATTCTCGAAGGACTCGACGATCAAGCCCTGAAACATTAAGGGCGCCCGATCGGTCCAGTTGGAGTTGGCGTAGTACTCGACCTGGATGGGACTGCGCATCAAGGCGACGCGCTGCGTGTTGATACCGGCGGGCGCCACCGGAATGTCGACAACAAGCTGCCAGTTCACCGGCTTCAGGTCGTCGCCGAACGTGCTCTTGGGCGTCAGCCGATAGAGGTTCGGCGGCGTGTCGATTTTCTTGAAGAAGCTCTGTGCACCACAGCCGGAAACCGCCAGGGCGGCGAGCCCGGCAAGGAAGGGACGGCGAGCGGATTTGATATGCTGCATGATCATAGCCCGGCGGTTATTGGGTCTGGTAACCAGATTGGTTGCCACCGAGAAGGAAGGAGGCGGGGTCGCGTTCCAATTGCTGGGCAATCTGTGTCAGTGACGCCACGAGCCCGCGCGCGTCGACGATGAACTGGCCGAACTCATAGAGCCCGGTATCGGTGAAGTCGCGGATCGCCGTGCGGTTTTCGACCAGGATGGAGTTGGCGGTATTGGCGGTCTGGGTAAAACTCTCCAACATCGACACAAGTTTGGGATCCGAGGTCTCGACCGCCTTGTTGACCGTGGCGAGCGTCGTTTCGAGCTGACCGAGCGTGGCGTTCACGTTGGTCGTAATCTCCTGCAGGCTGACCTTGAAGTCGGCGCTCAACGTCTTGATCTCGTCGGTCGTCTGCTTGATGTTTTCGAAGGTATCCTTGCCATCCTGGATTATATCGCCGATTGCGGCGCGATTGGCCGCCAACTCGTCGGTGAACGCGCGAACATTGGCCAGCGTTGCATTGATCGCGTCGCGGTTGTCCTCATCGAGCAGCTTGTTGGCGCGTTCCAGAAGTTCGTTGGCCGATTTCAGCACCTGGGGCGCCGAGGCGAAAAGCTGCTGCAATGCCGACTTCTCCGACTTGATCGTCGCCATTTCCTCGCCGGGTGCGGGCTCCAGGTCGGGCGAATTGTCGCCGCCTCCGTCGATCTGAACATAGGCGCCGCCGGTAATGCCCTGCATCTCGATCGACGCGATGGAGTCCGTCTTGACCGGGGTCTTGCTGTCGACCTGGACGACGACACGAACGCGATCGACATTGAAGGGATCGATTTCGATGGTGCGCACCGTGCCGACGGGGATACCCAGGTAACTGACCGGGCTGTCGAGAGCGAGGCCGGTCACCGAACCGTCGAACAATATCTGGTAATCGGTATAGCGCACGTTGCTGTCGAATTTGGCAAGCCAGATCACGAAACCGGCCATGCCAAGCATCAGCACCAGAACGAACGCTCCGACAAGGGTATAACTTGCTCGGGTTTCCATGATGTCCTACTCGCCAAAGGCCGCCCGCGCACGCGGGCCCCGGAAGTATTCCTGAATCCAGGGATGATCCAGCTTCAAGAGTTCTTTAATCGTCCCGACGACGATTTTCTTGTCTATCAATACCGCTATACGGTCGCAGATCGCGATGAGACTGTCCAGGTCGTGGGTAACCATAAAGACAGTCAGCCCCAGACTTTGCTGCAGGGTGCCGATCAATTGGTCGAAATTGGCGGCGCCGATTGGATCCAGGCCGGCCGTCGGTTCGTCCAGGAACAGGATATTCGGATCCAACGCCAGGGCCCGGGCCAGGCCCGCGCGCTTGCGCATGCCGCCGGAAAGCTCGGACGGGAATTTTACCGCGGCATCGGCCGGCAGCCCGGTCATGACGATCTTGACCCGCGTGACCTCGTCCATCAGGCGTCGAGAGAGCTTGGTGTATTCCTTCAACGGCACCTGAATGTTCTCGGCCACGGAGAGTGAGCTGAACAGGGCGCCATCCTGGAAGAGAACGCCCCATTGCGCCCGCAGATCCTTGGCGTCGCGCTCCGTGAGTTTGCTCGTATCCCGGCCCATGATCTCGACGGTGCCCGCCTGCTGGCGGCGCAGGCCGATAATGGTCCTGAGCAGCACCGACTTGCCCGAACCCGAGCCGCCGACGACGCCGAGCACTTCGCCCTTGCGGACATCCAGGTCCAGGTTGTCGTGCACCACCTGGGTACCGAACTGATTGCGCAGTCCGCGCACGCGGATGACCGGCTCGGGCACGGCTTCGCGCTGTTGGTCCGCCGTGACGAGTGCCTGCTGAGCCATCCGATCCGCCTAGATCTTGAGGTAGGAGAAGAGAATGGAGAAGACCGCATCGAGCACGATGACCAGGAAGATTGCCTGAACCACGGCCTTGGTCGTCATCATGCCGACGCTCTCAGCGCTGCCGGCGACCTTCAAGCCGTTGAAACAGCCGATCATGGCGATGACGAAAGCGAAGAACGGCGCCTTGATGATGCCGATCCAGAACGTCCACATGGATAGGGCGCCGTTCAATTGTTCGATGAAGCGCGCGACCGAGATATCGAGTACGAACATGGACATGATGGCGCCGCCGATCAGTCCCATGATGTCCGCATAGAAACCGAGCAGGGGCAAAACCAAGATCAATGCCAGAAGCCGCGGCAGTACGAGGAGTTGGATCGGGCTCAAGCCCAACGCGCTCATCGCGTCGATTTCCTCGTTCACCTTCATGGTGCCGATCTGGGCGGTAAACGCGCTGCCCGAACGGCCGGCGATGATGATCGAGGTTATCAAGATGCCGATCTCGCGCAGGAACGACACGCCCAGCAGGTTGACGGTGTAAATCTCGGCGCCGAAGCGAGCCAACTGGTCGGCGCCCTGAAACGCCAGAACGACCCCGATCAGGAAGGCCAGGAGACCGACGATCGGCAGCGCGTTCAGGCCGACCTGTTCCATCTGGTTGATCACGGGTACAAGTTTGATGCGCCGAGGGTGGGTCAGCACATAGGCGACGGCAAAGCAGATTTCGCCAAAAAACGAGAGTAGATCGCGGGCTTCGCTGGCCATCTGGAAGGTACGCCGGCCGACATGCTCCAGCATATGAAGCACCGGGCGAAACTTCGCTTTCTGAAGCTCCGGCACATCCTTGGCGGAGCTGATGTTCGCGAACAGGCCGGCATGCTCCGGGCGCAGGCCTTCGACGTCGGCGTCATAGCCTTCGTCCTGCAGGCGCTGGCGCAGGCGAAACAGCACCCAGGCGCCGGCGCTGTCCAGCTTGTCGATGCCGGACATGTCGATGCGCACCTTGTCACCCCTGTCGGGCGCGATTTTGCGCACGGCATCATCCAGCGACGGCAGCGTCGAAATGTCCCAGACGCCGGTGGCAACGACGACCCATTGGCCTTCGCCGCGCCTGATGTCCAGCAAGCCTTGTTCGGCCACAGCCATCCGACTGCTTTTCCTGATTGTGCACCCCAAATCTCGGCGCGGAGTATAGCGACATGGGCCGCTGTCACCACCTTTACCGTTGAGACTTGATGTCGGGCCCGCAAACGGCCAGCATCCGCCGCCTTTGTGACGGGATGTTCTTGATGGATCAAAGTGGTACAGCTGGGCAGCGCGGCAGGCGCGGCGGACGGGGCGCGCAGCCGACCCTGCATGTCTGCGTGACCTGCCGCTGGCATGGGCTGGAAACTCTCGGGGAGTCGGATATTCGGCCCGGCCAACATCTGCACGACCTGGTCGTGGCGCGCGCCACACCCGACCAGCGCGCGCATATCAAGGAAATCGTCTGCCTGACCCACTGTCCGAATGCCTGCAACGCGGTCGCCATGCAGCGCGGCAAACCACCCTTGCTGATGACCCGCATGGCGCCTGACGAGGCCGCCGCCGATGCCCTGCTCGCCATGCTGGAAATCTATGGCGAGAGCGTCGACGGCAGCGTGGCGCCGGCCGATGTGCCCGACGCCATCCCGCTCGCCCGCCCCCTGGTGCCACCGCGCGGCACGCGGCGAGGCTAGGCTACCGTTCCGAGAGACTAATCAGAGTGGTCGACCAGCCGGCCCAGGCGCACCGCGGTCTTGCCCTTGACCGGGTCACGCGCCGGCATGACCATGACGCAGTTGTCATAGGGGGTTCTGACCTCTTCGCCGCCATCGGTGCCGATCAGGGTGCCGGCCGCCGGCACCACCTCGAAACCCTCGAACACACGGTCGAACACGAACCTGTCGGTCTTGATGGTGACCGGGCCGGTCACCTCGATGAACTTCTGGTCCTCGACCGGTTTCGTGTCCAGGTGATCCCGGAGCACGGCCGGGTCGATCGCGTCGAAATGCCTGAGAAAGCGTAAGGACGTCTGGATCGCGATGTCGACGGCCTCGGGATAGAAATGATAG
>JAJDOK010000058.1 GCA_022340185.1 Salaquimonas sp.
ATCACGAAGTGTGCGACTCCACTTGAGAAGTATGTTTTCCGCCTCCTTCAACCTCCGCTCACTAAAATCAATCGGCTCGCGGTAGTGCGTCATCAGCATGGCGAGGCGGAGCACCTCGCCCGGCCATTTGCGGCCGCCGAACTTGTCGGTATGCAGCAGGTCATTGATCGTGACGAAATTGCCTTCAGACTTCGCCATCTTTTTCCCTTCGACCTGCACGAAGCCGTTGTGCATCCAGTAGTTCGACATCACCGCGCCGTCATGGGCGCAGCGCGACTGGGCGATCTCGTTTTCATGGTGCGGGAAGATCAGGTCGAGGCCGCCGCCATGGATGTCGAAGGTCTTGCCCAGATGCGCCTCGCTCATCACCGAGCATTCGATGTGCCAGCCGGGTCGGCCGTGGATGGTGACGGTCTTGCCGTCCGTCGTGAAGGTGCCCTCCCAGCCGGGCTGGTCGGCCGCCGATTCCTTCCACAGCACGAAATCGGCCGGGTTCTTCTTGTGGTCCTCGACGGCGACGCGAGCGCCGGCCTGCTGGTCCTCCGGCTTTCGTCTCGACAGCGCGCCATAGTCGGGCATGGAATCGACGCTGAACAGCACTTCGGCGCCCTCCCCACCGGTGGCGAGATAGGCATTGCCCCCGTCCAGCAATTGCTGGATCATCTTGACCATGCCGCCGATGTGCTCGGTGGCGCGCGGCTCGACCGTCGGTTCAAGGCAGCCGAGCGCGGCGACATCTTCGTGATATTGCTTCGCCGTCGATTCGGTGACCTGGCGGATGGCGTCGTTGAGGCTCATCTCGCCGGCAGCGATCCGCTCGCCATAATCGCGCAGCGCGCGGGCGTTGATCTTGTCGTCGACGTCGGTGATGTTGCGGACATAGGTGACACGGCTTCCGTCCGGCGCGCCGCCATTTCCCGGATAGAGATGGCGCAGCAGGCGGAACAGCACGTCGAAGACGATTGCGGGCCTTGCATTGCCGATATGGGCGAAGTCGTAGACCGTCGGGCCGCAGACATACATGCGTACATTCGACGGATCGATCGGCGTGAAGGTTTCCTTCTTCCGCGTCAGTGTGTTGTAGAGTTTCAATTCGGTCATTGAAAAGTCCATCGAATGGTCATATCGCCCGCGCGGCCTGCTGGCCGGGGCGTTCGAATTCTCGTCTTTTTGGAAGGGAAATGAACGGCCGGGCCAGCAAGAGCTAGCCGATAATAATTACCGTAATGCAGCAGCCGCCCCGAAAGGCGGAAAGGGCCATTTCCATGGAGCGGGTTATCGCCGCAAATGCGGCGTGCGTCAATGGTGACGCCTCAAGCGAGGAGTCTCACTCTTGCCTACGTATTTCTACGCGGCCGCATTCACATTCCTGTGATTGGCTGTGAAATATTTTTCCGACGGGCTTATTCCGCATGAAGCGCTCTGATAACCTAAGTAAGTTCCGTAAGGGAATGCTTCGGAGCTGTCTTGGCCCCACTGACAGGACCGGAGGTGACCGTTCGCCCGGGAAACCGGGCGAACGGTTTTTCTTTTCAGGCACCTGCGCCTTTGCAAAATTGTCACAATACACCACCTGATTTGTCACCAATCCAATTTTTTATGGATTGATTAAGAGTATTCGTCAAAGAATTGACCCAATTTGCTTTTGTGGAACTGCGCGAGCAAACCGGCACTGCAAGGCGCCCTGCCGGTCGCAACAGACAGGAAGAGCAGAGCATGGCCAGCGACAATTCAGGCTTCCGCAGCCGCAGCGAGAATCTAAAAGACGAAACCCTGTGCGGGCGATACCGCAGCATCGGCATTCCCGCCGTCGCCGCGGCACAGTCGGCAATGCATCAATGCGCGGCGAATGACGACCGGGCCCTGCGCGCCAGCGCCAAGGCCGTCAAACCCGTCAAGTGACGAACCAGGCGGCAGCGCCCTGCCGTCCTAAAGCAGCTTGAGCTGACCGGCCGCGCTATTGCCGTGCGCATTGTCGTCGTCTGTCACGGCCGGTCCTTCGTCTGCCTTCGGCAGCGTCAAGGGCGGGCCGGCCGGCTCCTGGATATCGGGACCGGTATTGGCAACGCGGTTGACCCTGTCGCCAAGCGGGATGATCTCCAGCAGGTCGGGATCGGCGGGCACGAGCAGGTCGGCCATTTCCCTTGGTTCGTAATTCATGCAGTCGAGCCAGCGGTCGACATCTTCCGGCTTGATGATGACCGGCATGCGGTCGTGAACCTGCGCCACCGCACGATTGGCCGCCACGGTCAGGATCGCGCCGGTGTCGATCTCGCTGCCATCGGGCGACGACCAGGTCTCCATCAGCCCGGCCAGGAAAATCAGGCCGCCGTCACGCGGGCGCAGCAGAAACGGCTCGCCCCTTCCCTTGCCGCCCCCTTTTTGTGAATTGACCGGACGGCGCCATTCGTAGAAGCCATTGGCCGGCACCAGAACGCGGCGATGGCGCATGGCGTTGCGGAAGGAAGGTTTGTCGGCCGCCGTCTCGGCGCGGGCGTTCACCAGCAGGCTGAAATCCCTCGGGTCCTTGACCCAGGACGGGATCAGCCCCCAGCGCACCAGCATCAGTTCGCGCGCACCGGACGGGCCGGTGACGGCGATCAATATCGGCTGGGTCGGCGCGATGTTGTAGCGCGGCGCCGGTTCCTGCATGGATCCCGGCATCTGCACGGGACTGGCAGGAACGATGGCGAACGCCTCGTAAAGGTCCTTCAGCCTTGCCGTCAGTGTGAACCTGCTGCACATTCAGCCACTCCGTTGCCTCAGGTCATAACACAAGAAACGGACCCGTCCATGATCCGTCCGCAGACCGGCGTGTCGGTCGCCATCTTCCGCGCCGGCGAGGTGCTGCTGGTCGAACGCTCCAGTGGGGCTTACCGGGGGCTGTGGTCGCTGCCGGGCGGACACCAGCATGCCGGCGAGACGATAGAGGAAGCTGCGCGGCGCGAACTGCACGAGGAAACCGGCCTGAGGGCGGGCGAACTGCGCTTCGTCGAAATCCACGAACCCGTCTTGCGCAACGAAGCAGGCGCGGTCGAGGCGCATTACGTTCTCGGCATCTTTGCCGGGACCATCGAAGAAGGCGAGCCGGTTGCGGGCGACGACGCAGACGCCGTGCGCTGGGCAAGCGTGGACCGGCTCGACCCCGGCGAAATGACGCCCGGCGCGGCGGAAATCATCGCCAGGGCGCAGCAGGTTGCAATCAAGAGGCGAGGAGGGGCGTAGCCCCGACCGGGAAGCGAAGGCCACGTGAACGTGCTTGTTCCAGATACGGACCGCGCCCATATTCCCGGCGCAATCAACACGTACGACGTTCTTCCATGATGCGTGCCGCAAAAGTACTGCAGACAGGCTTGCTCGCCGCCATGCTCGCCGGCGTGACGGGTGGCCATGCAGCCTGTGCCCAGGAAGCAAAAAAGGACGCGCCGCCGGAAGCACCGCCGCAGGAAAATGTTCTCCCGCCGGCCTATGACGGGCAGATGATGCGTCTCGCCGAAATCCTGGGATCACTGCACTATCTGCGCGAACTGTGCGGCGCCAAGGAGGGCCAGCGCTGGCGCGACGAGATGGAGGAACTCCTCGCCGCCGAGGATCCGACGCCGCAGCGCCGCGCCGAGCTGATCGGCCGCTTCAACCGCGGCTATCGCGGTTATCGCGAGGTCTACCGCGAATGCACGCCGGCTGCAGCGGAAGCGGCAAACCGCTATTTGCGCCAGGGTATCCGAATCGCCGCCGAAATTCCCGGCCGTTACGGCAAGTAGAGCCGCCTGTCACCTCACTGTGGCACACAATGCCTCCGGCTGAACGATTTCATTTGAGCCCGACACGCTCTAGTATCCTTGGCATGAAGGGGTCGAATCTCAAGCACATGATGATGCGGACCGGGTTTGTCGTCCTGCTGGCGGCGGCAGCGCCGTGGATGACGCTTCCGGTACGTGCAGCATCAATTTCCCCGATACTGCTGGCGCAGACCGAACCCGGTGAAGCGGACAATGTTCCCGGTCAGGAGGAACAGGGCGGATCACCCGCCGACGAGGACGTGCCGGCCGATGAAGCCTCTCCCGGCCATGCGCCGAATGCAAAAAGTGCGACCGAGTATGTGGCGCCGGAAATCGAGCGGGATCTGTCGATCCTGCCCTTCCCGGCGCGGCGCATGCACGAATTGCTGGTCGAGGCGGCGAAAAGCGGCGACATCGAGAAGCTGCGTCCCTATATCGGCTCTGGCGACGATGTGACGACATTTTCCTTCGGCGGATTGACGGACGATCCGATCGAGTTTCTCAAATCGCTCTCCGGCGACAGCGAAGGCCATGAAATCCTTGCCATCCTGCTCGAAGTGCTGGAGGCAGGCTTCGTGCATGTCGAGGCGGGCACGCCCAGCGAGATGTATGTCTGGCCCTATTTCTACGCCGTGCCCGTCGAGAAGCTGACGCCGTCGCAACGCGTGGAACTGTTCAGGCTGCTGACCTATGGCGACTATCAGGAAATGATCGATTTCGGCGCCTATTTCTTCTATCGGGTGGGGATCACGCCGCAAGGACGCTGGCGTTTCTTCGTGGCCGGAGACTGAGATGGTGAAATTCGCTAGGCTCGAGGATCGCGCGCTCATTCGCGTGGCGGGGGAGGACGCGGAAAAATTCCTGCAGGCGCTGGTCACCTGCGATGTCGATCATCTGGCGCCGGGTGAGGCAAATTTCGGCGCATTGCTGACCCCGCAGGGCAAGATCCTGTTCGATTTCTTCGTCATCCGCACCGAGCAAGGCTTTGTGCTCGATGTCGCTGCCGACATGCGCGACGACCTCGTCAAGCGGCTCAATTTCTACAAGCTGCGGGCGAAGGTCGATGTCGCGCCGGACGATGAAGCGATGAATGTCTTCGCGGCATGGGACGGCGAACCGGGACCGACCGGCGGCATTGCGGTCCCTGACCCGCGTCTCGCCGAGTTAGGCTGGCGCATCTATGCGGGGGTCGCGCCGGAAGGCGAATTGTCCGATTACGAAGCGCATCGCATGGCACATGGTATTCCCGAGGGCGGGAAGGACTATGTCTTCGGCGATGCCTTTCCGCACGAGGCGCTGATGGACCAGTTCGGCGGCGTCGATTTCGCCAAGGGCTGCTATGTCGGCCAGGAGGTCGTGTCGCGCATGCAGCATCGCGGCACGGCGCGCAAGCGCGTCATCATGGTGAAAAGCGACGGCGCCCTGCCGCCTGCCAGCGTGCCAATCGAGGCCGGAGGAAAACCGGTCGGAACGATGGGTAGTTCACATGGGGGACAGGGGCTCGCCATGCTGAGGCTCGACCGGGTGCGCGAGGCAATCGATGCGGGTGAACCGCTTGTCGCTGGCGGCGCACCGATCACGGCGAAGCTGCAGACCTGGGTGACATTCGGCTGGCCGGAGGGCTGACCAAATCCACGGATTATTTTCCTAGTGCTTTGCGAGCGCGCGCGGTAAAGCCAAGAAGAACGACCAACGACAAGCTGTCCATGCCATCAAAGACAACCGCATCAGCCAAAACTCCGGCAAGAGCCTGGCAGCGCATGCTGTCGGGCCGCAGGCTCGATCTGGCTGATCCATCCCCGGTCGATATCGAGATCGGCGATATCGCGCACGGTCTGGCACGCGTCGCCCGCTGGAACGGCCAGACGATTGGCGACCACGCGTTCTCGGTCGCGCAGCATTCGTGCTTCGTGCTCGACATCGTCGACAGGCTCAACCCCGCCGCAAGCCCAGTTCAGCGCCAGATGGCGCTGTTGCACGATGCACCGGAATATGTGGTCGGCGATCTGATTTCACCCTTCAAGGCGATCGTCGGCACGCGGTACAAGGCGCTGGAGGAGCGGCTGTTGCGCGCCATCCATCTGCGCTTCGGGCTGCCGGCCGACACGCCGGAGACCTGGAAAAAGGCGATCAAGCGGGCCGACACGATCGCCGCCTATTTCGAGGCAACGGAACTCGCAGGCTTCGGTTCGGCGGAAGCACGGCGCATCTTCGGCAATCCACGCGGCTACGTTCTGTCGGCCGGCGGCCTCGTCCCCCTGCCGGCGGCGGACGCGCAACGGCTTTTCCTTGACGTCTTCGAGCGTATCGAACAGGCTCGCGCGAAAACCGGCTAACCCGATGCTGAAAGGCAAGGACCCCATCGAAATCGGACTCAACGCGGCAATCGTCGCCATGGTCGACAATGACCCGTGCATCCTGCGCGTGCCGGGGCAGGACGAACAGTTCGCCGATGCGTTACCGATGGGGCCTTTCGATCCACGCAAGCACCGCACAATGGAGATCGGGCTGCGCGGCTGGGTGGCCGAGCAGACCGCGCTGAGCCTCGGCCATGTCGAGCAGCTCTACACCTTCGGCGACCGGGGGCGGCAACGAACACGCGACGATGCCAGCCCGCATGTCGTTTCGGTCGGCTATCTGGCGCTGACACGCGTGCAGGCGGAACAGATGCCGGCGATCCGGCTCGCCGGCGCCGATTTCACAAGCTGGTACGCCTTCCTGCCCTGGGAGGACTGGCGCGATGGCCGGCCGGCGATGCTGGACGAGATCATCCTGCCGGCAATCCGCCAATGGCTCGCGCAGACCGACGAGACCGGCTATGCCAGCCGGGGCATGCGGCCTTCGGCGCGCGTCAGGATCGCATTTGGGCTTGGGGGCGGGCTCGGCGGCCAATGGGACGAAGAGCATGTGCTCGACCGTTACGAACTGATGTATTCGGCGGGACTGGTGGCCGAAAGCGTGCGCGACGGGCGCTATGACGCCATTCAGGCGGCGGGACCGACCGGACGGGCGATGGACTACGATCACCGCCGGATTCTGGCGACCGCCATGTCGCGGCTGCGCTCCAAACTGAAATACCGGCCGGTGGTATTCGAACTGCTGCCCGACGAATTCACGCTGACCGAATTGCAGCAGACTGTCGAGAGCATTTTCGGACGTTCGGTGCACAAGCAGAATTTCCGCCGGCTGGTCGAGAATGCGCAGCTTGTCGAGCCGACCGGAGCAACCTCGACGGCGACGGGCGGACGGCCTGCGGCCCTGTTCCGCTTCCGCCGCGACGTGCTGGCGGAACGGCCCGCACCCGGCCTGCGCGTCGGGCGCAGGGG